>NZ_JALBWM010000260.1 GCF_023895975.1 Microbulbifer okhotskensis | reverse complement strand
TAGTCTTAAGCTCCGGGGGAGTTATACCGGTTGTTTTTTGGACTTGCTGGAGCTGCTGGCGGAGGCTTTCTTTACACCCTTTCGGGATTTTGTCGAGCTTGAACTGGCAGCAGGCCCAGTCGATGAGGACTTGCTGCCGCTGGCGAAAAAAAGTGCGCGGTTACTAGCTGCTCGATCAATCTGGTCAACCAATTGTGGAGCTTCAATTAATAGTTCTTTGACGGCTCTCTGGCTGAAATCATCTTCAAGAGACCAGCCGATTACCAGTGCCGCCGCAGCTGCAACTTTAGCCTCCCTCACCAGCTCGAACCGCTTCTCCTTATCCTTTTCCAGGTTGGCTGTGGCTAGATCGCGCTGCATTTCCGACTGAGCCATCTGGAATGCATCTGAATCAACACTGAGGATTTCCAAGTAATGCTCTGTGGCTTTGCCATCAGGGGTGTAAAGTGGGAACTTGACCCCCTTATTCCCTTTCTCCCGCGTATAAAAATCACTGGCTTTCATTAGGCTGAGACCCTCTCAATAATTAGATTTGTACCTTCAGTTTCGTCATACACCGCCTGGAAAGGCAGAGGCAAGATGATTGCGCCCTCGCCGGAAACATCTACTTGGCCACCGGTATATTTAATTTTTGGAAGAGTGAAAATGTAAGAATTGCCGGCAGCATCAACCAAACTAAACTCCAGACTGGAAGAATCCTCATCCAAGAATTTCTCAAGCAATACTGAATTCTCAAAATAGGCCGATAGCTGGCCTGTGACATTTGAACGTTTGACTCCAGGCTGAATTGTGGTATCGCTGCCAACTACAAAACGCGACTCAAGGCCATTATCTAAAGTCAGTGTGACCTCAGTCATCACCGCCAAGCCGGCCGCCCCTTCTTTGATTACACCTTTGAATGAGTCAAAAACCTGAGTGGTCGTTTCATCCCCATAAGTGGAGCCTGATAAGGCGGCAGCCTCTGGAGACATATCCTTGCCGATAACTCCAAAGCTGCCACTTACTCGTGCTCCAGGGGCTACGGTGAGATTCAGTGTATTCAGCTCACAGCCTGTAAAGCGGTGATACGGTTTATCGGATATATCCCCAAATTTCCGCTCAACCGTGAAGCTACGCCGGGTCTTGCCAACAACTAACTTATTGCTATCCCAAGCACCCATGGTTGCGCCTTCCAGAAAGTCATCGAAGGAGCCGTAAGAAAGATTAATGTTGATATCACCACCAACGCTTTTGTTCATGTGGCGATAATCAGTGATTTGACGATCATCACGGAGCTCTTCATCTGCTGAGCCCTCTTTGGTGAGCGCAAGAGTTGTCCCCTTGTTTCGAATCGCTTTAAACGTGGGTGAAGCAGGAGTAACCCCATAGGTGGACTCCGCCACATAGGCCATTGAATGTTGGCTGCCGTCTGCCATTTGTGTGCTCCTAACGTAGAGTTGTGGCGGTCCAGGCCGCGCTGATGTCGAGTTGATACCAACCATCTACCACCCTGCCGGGAGAGATGGTTGAGGAGTGAATAGTTACGATTTGGCCGGAGTACTCCGGAAAGGAGCCGGCTTTGAAGTGCATGAGAATTTGGTCAGTCATTGCCAGGGCATCCCCTCGCCCTCCGCCTGTTGGGTAAAAAATGCTGATCTGAAATATTCCGACTCGTTCATCCCTGCCAATCTCACCAACAGTATCCGGATAACTATCTGCAGGCAGGTTGTACACAGCTGCATAAGGCGCCCCTACATCCGGCTCAAACCCGTCATTTTCATAACCAGTAGGCAAGCCGAAGCCGCCCGATATATAGTGCTGCACCAGGGCCGAATAGATTTTGCTGTACATGAGTTATCTGATTATTCGTCGAATGATCGATTTGATGCGCAAGACATTGCGGCGAACCATACCTG
>NZ_JALBWM010000025.1 GCF_023895975.1 Microbulbifer okhotskensis | reverse complement strand
GAGCAGTACAGTGACTATGGGGCTATAGCTGTATGAAACTGTCCGAAGTGTTGCTAGGTACTATAAAGATTCCTTAATGGAGACTTACTTCGTGTCCAATAAAGCGCTAACCCGAGTATTAGGTGCAGAAGAAGCGATGTTTACTGAATTGGCCAGGAGGACATGCGGCGGGACCTTGGTGATTTCATTTGTGAAAGTTCTGACACCACTCAGTGTTGAGCAATTAAAATCCGGGTTTGCATCAATCCATAAAATATACCCCTTACTGCAAGCTCGAGTTGAAACGGGAGAGCAGCTTCGTTGGCGTTGCGATGTACCATTCGAGTCCATCCCCTTCGAGGTGCGGAAGTTGGATGGCCCCCTTGATTTTGAACGGGAATTTACTCGCAGGGGCGAGACAGGGCTCAACGTTGAAAAGTGTACTTATACACTTTCATTCTATATCAATTCCCAAGAGAAGGTATATTGGGTTTCCTTGGTTAGCAGTCATGCTGCCTTGGACGGACGGTCTGTTATGACCCTGTTCTGTATTTTGGATATCTACTTCAAAGATCCCGGGACTTTTAAATTAGGAGGGCAGCCGCTTTACGATGCAGTCGAGAGCTATTTCGATTCACCCAAAAATTTCGTGAATCAAGAGCAATCTCCGGTAAAAGACAGCCTATTCAAATGGCCCGTGGAAAAACCTGCCTTTGCCACCGAACGTGAGGGACATGCCATTTATCGACAGTTCCCCATGGAGGACCTTTCATACCTTGTGAAGCTGGGAAAGGGCTATAAAGTAAGACCAAGCGCATTATTTTGTGCTGTAGCTATCCAGGCATCTCAAATACTGCCGAATCATAGAGATTGGATTAAAATCCTATTACCCATGGACGTTCGGGATTTATGCGGCTCGCAAATTGGATTGAGTGCGGTGGGTGTATTTTCTGCGGTAACCACCCTGGAGATAATGCCGGATATTGACACAGACAACACCTGGCAATTGGCAAGATACTTACAGATCGAACTTGATCGACAGGCAGAAGCCGGGGAATCCTGTAAA
The DNA here is from genome assembly GCF_023895975.1 of Microbulbifer okhotskensis. Classification (GTDB taxonomy): domain Bacteria; phylum Pseudomonadota; class Gammaproteobacteria; order Pseudomonadales; family Cellvibrionaceae; genus Microbulbifer; species Microbulbifer okhotskensis. Next base: position 48,674 of record NZ_JALBWM010000025.1, on the reverse strand, counting down.
TTTGCATTCCCAAAAAATTACGATTTGGGTGATATTATCGGGTGGTCTCAAGAATATGAAAACAAAAGTCCGTTGTTTTCTGAAGGGTTATGTGTTTCCAATGTGGGTAGCATGAAAGCTCTAGGAACACAAATGCAATTTTTTGAAATTGTAACTGCCATTCCATTTCAAACACACGGCGCCCACCCAATATCATTACTGACCTATTCAACAGTAAGAAATTCGGTCTTTCTTTTCTCATACTGCGACCCACTCACCAAGAGGGACAACGTTTTGAATTTTGCTGAGAAATTTATCAACACCCTTAAAAAGCTACTAAACGACAGAATTTAGAATATAGGTTTTATTATTTTACGGGCAATCTAAGATGAATAATTTGCTAAAGAGTGCTCTAGAAGGTGTGTCACTAAGAACGTTCGGACTTCATAAGTGACACCCTTTTTTACTGTCAATGGGTAAGATACAGCCCTCAATATTGGGAGGGGAGACTAGTCTTTTTATTGGTGGATTTACTTTCACCTAGGTACTGCCTACCCCCCCCTGGGCAAAGCAGGCAGTAGAGCGAGATATCAGTTTATGATTGCACCTTCTCTAGCCGCCCCTTCCCTCCAATGTACAATCCGATACAGCAATGGCAATACAAACAGGGTTAAGAGCGTGGAAGAAATTATCCCTCCAATCACCACCGTCGCTAGCGGCCTTTGTACCTCTGCTCCAGTACCCACATTTAAAGCCATAGGCACAAAACCGAGGCTGGCTACCAGTGCCGTCATCAATACCGGGCGTAGCCGGATCATGGCGCCGTCGATAATGGAGGTTAGCAGCTCACCGCCCCGCTGACGCAGTTGGCGGATAAACGATAGCATTACCAGGCCATTCAACACCGCCACACCAGAAAGCGCGATAAAACCTACCCCAGCGGATATGGACAACGGCATACCGCGCAGCCACAGCGCCAGGACACCCCCAGTCAGCGCCAGGGGGACGCCGGTAAAGATAATCAAGGCATCCTTGAATGAGCCGAAGGCCATCATCAGTAGGCCGAGGATTACCAGTAGTGTCAGCGGGACCACGATGGACAGGCGGGTGCTGGCGGATTCCAACTGCTCGAAAGTACCACCGTATACCAACCAGTAACCTGCAGGCAGGGGGACTTGCTGCTCGATACGTACCCTCGCCTCCTCTACAAAAGACCCGAGATCACGATCGCGTACGTTAGCTGTGACCACAACACGGCGCTTACCATTTTCGCGGCTGATCTGGTTGGGAGCCGGGGTCATTTCTAGTTTGGCGACTTCAGACAGGGGCACATAGCTGCCCAATGCGCTACCTGTGGGTAATGGCACTGGCAAGTCGCCGAGGTTTTTATAATTCCTTCGCAAGCTTTCCGGCAAACGTACGACCAACTGGAAGCGGCGGTCGCCTTCATAAATCAGACCGGCCTCTTCACCCCCAATGGCTGTGGATACCAGATCCTGTAGGGTTTGCAGATCGATCCCATAGCGGGCGAGCGCGATGCGCTTAGGCACTACAGAGAGGACTGGCAAGCCCTCCACCTGCTCTACACGGGCATCGGCAACGCCTTCAATCCCATTCAGCACACCGAGGATTTCATTAGAGGAAGCCACCAGCTGATCCAGGTCATCGCCGAACACTTTGATACCCAAGTCTGAGCGCACACCGGAAATCAGTTCGTTAAAGCGCATCTGAATTGGTTGGGTAAACTCGTAGTTATTGCCCGGCAGCTGGCGCACAGCCTCTTCGATGTCCGCCACCAGTTGTTCCTGGGGCAGTTTTGGGTTCGGCCATTGATTCCTTGGCTTCAGCATCACAAAATTGTCGGCCACATTCGGTGGCATTGGGTCTGTGGCCACCTCCGGTGTGCCGATCTTTGCGAATACTTTATCTACCTGAGGAAACTCCTTAATGCGCTGCTCCAGCAAGCGTTGCATTTCCACCGATTGCTCTAACCCGGTACCGGGAATACGCAAGGCGTGCAGTGCTATATCACCCTCATTGAGCTGGGGAATAAATTCCGAACCAAGCGTAGTGGCGAGCCAGCTACAAAATAGTACCAATGCCATAGCCCCGCATAGCACCAGCCAGCGAACTTTCATGGCTCCGATCAGCATTGGCTTGTACAGGGATTTGGTAGCAACGATCACCTTGTTTTCTTTCTCGCTGATTTTACCGGTCAGGAAAACAGCAACCGCTGCGGGTACTACGGTTAACGAGAGCACCAGCGCAGCCAGCAAGGCCATCATTACCGTCGCGGCCATGGGATGGAACATCTTGCCTTCCACACCGGTCAGCGTGAACAACGGGATATAGACCACAGTAATAATCAGCACACCGAACAGGCTCGGGCGAATCACTTCGTTGGTCGCCTGGAATACCAGCTCCAATCGCTCCTGCAGGGGCAACTTGCCGCCTTTACGGTGCTGCGCTTCGGCCAACCTGCGAATGGCGTTTTCCACAATAATTACTGCTCCATCGACTATCAGGCCAAAGTCGAGGGCGCCGAGACTCATAAGGTTGGCGGAGACGCCCGTTTGCACCATGCCGAAAATGGTGGCGAGCATGGAGAGCGGTATGACCGCAGCCGTAATCAAGGCCGCACGTATATTTCCCAATAACAGAAACAACACCACTATTACCAGCAACGCACCCTCCACGAGGTTTTTCTGCACCGTGGCAATGGCTTTATCGACCAGGGTGGTGCGATCGTAAACCGCCTCCACTTTGATACCTTGCGGCACCGTCGTTTTAACCCGCTCCAATGCCTCCGCCACATTGCGGGCTACCTCACGAGAGTTTTCCCCGACCAGCATCATGGCGGTACCCAGTACCGTTTCTTTGCCATCGCGGGTGGCGGCACCGGTACGCAGTTCTTTACCGATGGCCACTTTCGCCACATCAGAAATTTTTACCGGTGCCCCGGCACGGCTGGTAATCACCACATCTTCGATTTCAATAATATCGCGCAACTGCCCCGGTGAGCGTACCAGTAGTTGACGACCATTATTTTCCAGATAACCGGCACCGCGACTTTCGTTGTTGCGACGCAGAGCCTCGGCGATATCTTCCATGGATACGCCGAAGTTCAGCATCTGCCGGGGATCGGGGGTCACGTGATATTGCTTGTTATAACCGCCAATGGTATTCAGTTCAGTAACACCGGGCACCAGGGACAGTTGCGGTTTGATAATCCAGTCCTGGATTTCCCGCAAGGCGGTGGCATCGTAGGGCTGCCCATTCGACTGGATAGCGCCGGGCAATGCCTCCACGGTGTACATGAAAATCTCACCGAGCCCGGTGGCTATTGGCCCCATTTCCGGCTCCAAATCCGGGGGCAGATTGCTCTTGATAGCGCTGAGGCGGCTATTAATTAAGTTGCGGGCAAAATAGAGGTCGGTCCCCTCTTTAAACACCACGGTTACCTGGGAAAGCCCATAGCGCGAAAGCGAGCGCGTATATTCCAGATTCGGCAGGCCGGCAAGCGCGGCCTCTACCGGGTAGGTAATCCGCTGCTCCGCTTCCAGGGGCGAGTACCCGAGCGCTTCAGTATTAATTTGCACCTGAACATTGGTGATATCAGGGACCGCATCGATCGGAAGTTTCTGATAACTCCAAATCCCCAACCCTATCAATACAAATATCAGGGACAGCACGAAGTAACGCCGCTCAATAGAAAAGCGCAGGATGCTTTCAATCATCTTCTGGTCTCTTTTAGTGGCTGTGCGCAGCGCCGGATTTTTCAATATCCGCTTTAATCAGGTAGCTGTTCTCGGTGACATAGCGATCGCCCACATTGAGGCCGCTCAGCACTTCGGTAACAGCGCCATCGCTGCGCCCCAATTTCAGAGGGCGAATCTCGTAAGCTTCCCCCACCTTGATAAACACCACCGTCCAATCACGAAATGGTTGCAACGCACGGTTTTCCACCACCAGAGGTACCGGGTTTTCATTGGTGACTACTTGGCCCTGGACCATCAGGTCCGTCGTCCAGAGGTCATTAGGATTTTCAATAACCGCCCTTGCAATAGCGAAGGGTTGGCCGTTGCCTCCAGGGGCAAGACTGGTAATGGTGGAATCGAAAGTGCGATCCCCGGCAATAATAGAAACTTTCTGGCCCCGGTTAATCTGGCCACGACGAGTGGGAAATACTTGCAACTCGGCCCACAACTGGTTGTAGTTGGCAATGGTAAACAACACCCGCTCACCGCTAAATTCCCCACGACTGGTCTGTTTATCGATTATTTGGCCACTGATAGGCGCAACCAATGAGTAGGTTTGCAGACTGTCGTTGGATTCGATCGAAGCGAGCTTGTCTCCCTTCTCGACGAGATCACCAAGTGCTTTTTCAATGGTGACCACAGTTCCCGGATAGCGGGCACGTACATGACTAATACTGCGGTGATCTATCGCGGTTTTGCCATACAGAGTGACATTTTCTTTAATGGTGCCGGGGCCGGCCACAGCGGTTTTGATACCAGCCTTTTCTGCCATCTGCTCTGTGATCTGTACGCGGCCCTCATGGGATTCAAAAGTCCATTCAGCGCGCTCGCCGTTATAAAAAACAGAAACTGTGACATCGAAGGAATGAGGCTCCCCCACTATGCCCTCGCCACGGTAGTATCTGGTTCTGGGCTCCCAGGTAAAAGAAACTTGATCCACTTTACCGCCGAGTCTTTCCAGCTCTACAGAGAGGCGGACATTATCCAGGGGTTTACCATCACGGGTAATCCAGGCTCGGAATTCCGGTTGTACACCACTCTCATAAATAAGCAGTTCTACCGCAAGCTCACCCTCTTCCAGTATGCGGCCTCCATTAGGCCCGTGCTCATCTTCATGTTCACCACCCGCTTCATGTGCGTCATGGCTATCACCGTGGTCAGCACTGGCATAACCCAGGGGCACCAGCCAAATTCCCGAAAGAAGCAAGGACAGGGACAATATCGCCAGCCGAATCGCTTTTGTTAATTTGCTCATATCTCAATCCAAAATTATTTACTGCTATCAACGCCAATGAGCCCCAAGGGCCTGGCGGTCAGTTGTTCAATCTCTGCGCCGAAAAGAAGTATGGATCGCGCCGCCTCAATTCGGGCACGCTCGGCATCGAGCAGTTCTTCCCGTGCAGAGATCAGGTCGACATAGGAGTCCCGGCCACGGCGGTAAGCACGGTCCACTTCCCTTAAGGCTTGGCGAAGTTTTGGGATCACCGAGTCCTGTAAAGTGGAGACAGTACCGAGAGCCTGTTCACGACTGGTCACGGCCAGGTATAGCTGCGGGTAAAGTTGTAGCAGTGTTGCCTCGCGACGCAGCATGACCTCATCCAGCTCAGTCATGGCTGTTATTACGGCACCTCGATTGCGCTTGGCACTGAACAGCGGAACATTGAAACCCGCCAGGATAGCGGTTTCATCAACAGCCGGGTTGGCACGAAGACCCGCGTACCAACCTACATCCGGCCTGGAGTTCGCCTGGGTCAAACGCAGCTGTGAGGCCTGCAAGCGCTCTTCGGAAGCAAAGCGGGCTATGGCGGGGTTTTCCTGGGCCTGTTCATACAGCACATGAAAACTGGCACCCGGTTCGAAGCGATAGAGCTCACTGGAATCCACCTGATAATCCGGGGCTGGCTGCCCCCACAAGGCTGAGAGCGCGAGCTTGTAGTACACCAACATGCGCTTATTACCCTTTTCGGCCAATTTGGCCTTCGCCAGGGCGGACTCCGCACGCATGCGCTCGGACACAGGGCTTGCCGCAGCACTGACCCGTGCGGAAACTGCGTTTAAGGTCTCGCGAGCAAGAACGACCTTCTCCTCCCCCAGCACCACCAACTCCTGTGCAGCAAGTACCTGAGCATAACGGCGGATAACTTCCGCCAACAGATCCAAGGCCCTGGCCTGCTCATCAGCAATTAACAAGTCCCGCTGTGCATTGACAACATCCACTCGGGCTCGACGCTTGTTTCCCAGTTCTATCACTGAGGACAAGGTCACCGTCAGCTCAAACTCGTTGTCGGCACCGTCTTCAGGATCGGGGGCATTGTCCGAGCTATCTTCGCTGAAGTGTTTGTACTCGGTCTCAATGCCCAACTCCAATGCGGGTTTCAGTGCGGCGGTTTGCTCCGCCCCCTCCAACCCTCTTTTCCGTACTGGGTATACTGAGAGCTCCGGATTCTGCGCGAGCGTTAGCCCTATCGCATCCGGTAGTGTCAACAAGTCCCCCTTCTGCGCAAATACAGACTGCGCAGGTAAACACAATATCGTCACCACCAACAGCCAAGCGGCATGGCGACGAATCACACTCGCGATGAGCGTGCGATATAAATCCATGGATATCTCCCAAATCACATCTCGTTTGGCGCTCGCGAGCTTCTAACGGCTCGCTCACAAAATAGAGAAATCAGACTTGGGTTATAGGTGGGCGCAGCAGGGGAGAAAAGTAACCACTGGGTACAGCAACATTTGCCAGATCACGGTAAGAGATACTGCCCAACTGGATTGGTTGAAATGACTGCCCCAACAGCCCAGTAAGAGAGCTGCCATGACAATGACAACAGTGATTGCAGAAATCCAAAAGTGGAGCAGACTGGCCAGGTTCACCTTCGATTTGGGTTCCTTGGATGTCTACATCGGTTAGGGGATTGCCTTGATCATCGGGCCATGGGTGCCCTGAGGAGCCTTCCTGATCCACATGGTGAAGTGACAGGTGGCTGGTGACGTCCTGAAGTTCTTCATGACTATCATAGAAAGCACCTGCGGTCTGGAAGACCAACAGCGCGATCAGCAAAAATGAAAGTCGAACCACATTCATATGAACAGCAAACTAAAAATCCTGAAGCCGACTTTAGCAAACAAGTATGGCCGCCTCAAATAGAGGAGGCTAAAGATTTGCAAAGAAACTGGAACCTGACCTGCGGTTCGGAACCCTCAGCCCCTATTTCATCCTCAATTGTACAAGAAGCCACAGCGGAATTCGGCTAGCGCCTGCAGCAGGCGCCAAGGTTGTCCTCTACACTGATTTTGATGCCACATCTCCGGTTAAGCATTGGGAGGTACCTGTAGATGCTTGCTCCTCATTCCTTCGGCGGCTTGGTAAGGGGGCTGGTCCTTGCCACTACGGTGGTCATAGCACCAGCCATTGTTGCCCAGCCCCCTACCACGCCCCCCCAACCCAGTGACTCCACGACACAAGAACCTAAGCCGCAAAATGGCCCTGACAAACAACAGCTTCAGCCTGGCGCAGATGGCAATCAGCGGCAACAACAAGGGCAGATGCCGCAGGAGCGAGCCCCCCAGAGCCAGATGGGAGCCATGCAGCCAGACCAACCCATGGACCCTAAAGCCATGGCGGCCTTGAACCGAATGGGGCAATACCTGGCCAGCCTCAAAATGCTGATGTTCAATGCCGATATCTTTACCGAGGTGGTACTGGAGAATCAGCAAAAGCTACTGATTGGCGGTACCGTAAAATACATGGCCATGCCGCCAAAGCAGTTGCGCGTCGATTTGACTACGGATTCGATCACACGACAGTTCTTCCACAATGGAAACAAATTCACCATGCTTGCCCCTCGCAATGGTTATTTCGCGGAGATGCAGGCCCCTGAACCCACTGCACAAGTTCTCTCTAAAGCCGCCAAAGACTACGGTATCGAAGTCCCCTTTGCCGACTTACTGGAGTGGGGGCGTAAGCAAGATACTTGGTCGGGAATCAAAGAGGGCTTTCTGGTCAACCGGCCGATGATCAATGGCCAACGGACCGAGCACTGGGCATTCCGTTCGGAGAGTCTCGACTGGGAAATCTGGATCAAGGTCGGCGATACCCCACTGCCCTTGCGTATTTCAACTGTCAATACACGCGACCCAGCGAAACCCCGTTTTATTGCCACCTTAAATTGGACCGAGGCTAAACCCGGTGCCGCCGGCAGCTTTTCTCCTGTCATAGAGAAGCTCAAGCAGATCAAGTTCAAGAAGGCGGAACCGAATAAGGGGGCCACACAATGATGCGTCGTAACTATCAAAAGGCAGGGCTAATTACGCGATTTATTGTGCCCTGCCTGATAACAAGCGCGCTACTGGCCGCATTGATCAGTCCCTTCGCTGATGCCTTTGGGCGCTTTGGTGGCGGTGGCGCCCATTTTAATGTGGGCGGCCATTTCAACAGCTTCCGCCCCATGGGAGGGGGATTTCACGGTGGTTATGCCCACGGAGAGTTTGCACGCCGCTTCCCCAATCATCCTCCATTCCATCCCCACCATCGACCATACCCGCCACCCTGGCGCCCTCACTATTGGCCCTACCCAGGTCCGGCATACTGGGGCACGGCTGCGGCAGTGGGTGTTGGGGGGTGGCTCTACACCCTGCCGCGAAGTTGTGTCGCTGTGACTGTTGGCAATGTCACCTACGAGCACTGCGGTTCCTATTGGTATGAGCCGCACTTCGTGGGCGGGCATATCGCTTACCGACCCGTTCGTCGACCTCGTTAGGCTGTACTCTGGCTAAATGAAGCGGGACACCTGGCCCTTGAGAGAGCGCAAAGTGCTATTTGTCGACTTTCTCAGGGCCGCCTTGCGCATAAGATTGGGTAATACGCCTGAGTGTCTTGAGCTGCTTGCTAAAATTTCGACATGGCGTGCACATGGCTAAATGTAGTTTCAGCCCGGCCTGTTCAGAAATATGAAGGTCGCGCTCTTGGGACTCTGACATCAAACGAGTGGCTTCCCGGCAGGTTTTCATCATCGGTCCTTCTCCACACCAAACCAGTTGTCTTCGAGGCATTCACGCAGGCGCAGGCGCGCCCTGTGCAGTGTGACATTCAAGTTGCTCACCGAGATCTCCACCGCTGCGCATATCTCATGGCTTTCCAGCTCGATGAACTCCCTCATCATAAATATCTGGGCTTGGCGGGATGGCAGGTGGCTAAGGCAGGCTTCAAAAATACGCCAGAAATGTTTGTCGTAGATTGCAGACTCAGGATCGGCCCAGCGCTTGGGTTTTTCGTCCTTCTGCCAGTGCCCGGTCTGATCAAATAACTCATCGTGATCATGCTCTTCCCTATCCCCACGCACCAATAGGTCCGCATCAACAAAGCGCTGTCTCTGCCGCAAAGTATCGGCGATCTTGTTCTTTAGGATTGCGAAAACCCAAGTCTTCAAGGCTGAGCGCCCGGAGAAGCTACGGAAATTCTTAAGAGCCCCCATCAACGCCTCCTGCACAGCATCCTCAGCCAATTGCGTATCTTGCAATTGCAAACTTGCAAAACGGAGCATCTGTTGACGCAGGTCAACAAGGAATTGTGGGTTTTGCAGAGAATCCTCGGGGTTGGATTCAGTGGCTGAAGCGCTGGGGGCCAGTTGATCGCTCAATTACGTTCCCTCATAAAATCGAAGCGTAGAAAGCCGATATTAATGAAAAAAACATGATTCTCTAGCAACCAACCGCCACTGACACCAAAAGGCAATTTGTTCCCGCTTCCATTTCCGCCACTGATCGCCAACTTCACTCCGCCGTTTATAGTGAAATACACCACAGATGTTCTACTCCTTAGTCGTGTGAGCTGGAGACTTGTTACACTCGCGCAGTAAAAGTACCAAGAACCATGAACAGGCGCACCTGGCGCCTTTCGGTCAATCACTCTGCAATAGGTATGAACCCATGCACGATCTTGTACAGGATTACTACGGGCGCCAACTGAAAACCACCTCTGACCTAAAGACCAATGCCTGTTGTGATCCCACCGAATTGCCGGAGTGGCTAAAACCACTGTTGTCAAACATTCATCCAGAGGTACTCTCACGTTACTACGGTTGCGGACTGGTTTGCCCTCCGCTGTTAGAGGGTTGTCGAGTACTCGACCTCGGCTGCGGTTCGGGCCGCGATATCTATCTGCTGTCGCAGTTGGTAGGCCCTAAAGGCGAAGTTGTCGGCGTGGATATGACCGAGGAGCAGCTGGCCGTGGCCCGACAGCACCAACTCCATCATGCCGATAAGTTTGGTTTTGACAATGTGCGCTTTTTACACGGATATATTGAGGAGTTAGATACTCTGGAACTAGAACCTGAAAGCTTCGATGTCATTATTTCCAATTGTGTTGTCAATCTATCCACAGATAAAGACGCGGTGCTAAAAGGATTATTCCGACTCTTGAAGCAAGGTGGCGAGTTCTACTTTTCCGACGTGTATGCGGACCGACGTATCCCTATGGCGCTGAGCTCAGATCCTGAGCTTTTCGGTGAGTGTCTTGGCGGTGCCCTGTATTGGAATGATTTCCTGGAAGTTGCTCAAAATAGCGGCTTCCGTGATCCACGCTTGGTAGAGAGCCGGCCGCTATTGATCAGCAACCCAACCCTTGCGCACCGCTGTGGCGCGGTGCGGTTTTTTTCGGCCACTTACCGTTTGTTCAAACTACCTGAACTGGAAAAAGATTGTGAGGACTATGGCCAGGCCGTGATTTATAAAGGCTCTGTGCCTGATTCACCTGACCAGTTTACGCTCGACGGGCACCATATCATCGAAACCGGGCGTGTGTTTCCAGTGTGCGGCAACACTTGGAAAATGCTCGCAGAATCCCGCTTGGCACCCCACTTTGAATTCATCGGAGACTTCTCCCGACACTTTGGTCTTTTCCCCGGCTGCGGCAAAGAAATGCCTTTTACCGCTGAGGCTTCAGGAAGTGACCCGTCAAACACTCAGTGCTGTTAACTCAAAGCTTGGGAGGGGGAGCCGCCCTGCCGAGCTCCCTTCGTAATGCCGACAACCGAGCCCAAAAAATCGGGAATTTTTTTCTCCAGCCAGTAGTGGGGGTGCCAAGCCGAACCCCCGACAAATCCGACATGGCCACCATGCTCGCTGACCGCCAAGTCCACAGCCGAACTGACTTCTGCGCGCACTGGAATTGCAGATGGACAGATAAAAGGGTCGTCAACTGCGTTGATAATCAAGGTTGGAATACGGATATCTTTTAACAATGGCTTACTCGATGCCCTAGTGTAATAGTCATCTACATTGCGGAAGCCGTGTAGCGGTGCAGTAAAGGCGTCATCAAAATGTCTGAAATCGATAAAACTAGAGCTGCAATTGAGATCCGGCAGTGCCGCAGCCATCTGCGGATCCTCAGCTTTATGTAGCAGGCTCAAGCGCAGTCCATTTAACAGATGGCGCTCGTAAAAGCGAGATAGCCCGGTATTGATATAACGGCTGCAGGCATGCAGATCCATCGGCGCAGAAACAGCAACTGCGGCAGTTACCTGGCCGCTTTCCCCATCCTCACCCAGCAGTTTGAGCACCACATTGCCTCCCAGTGAAAAGCCGACAACCAACACCGGGGTTAATGGAAATTCCCGCTTTAGCTCATTGATCAGCCAGCGAGGATCATCACTATCACCACTGTGATAAGCACGTGGTAAACGATTGGGAATACCACCGCACCCACGAAAGTGCATCACCGCCACCTGAAAATGGTCCTCTAGCAGAGTCTCCATCAGCCCTTGCACATAAGTCGAGCCTACCGAGCCGCCGAGACCGTGCAGTATCAGTACCAATGGACAACCGGAGTCACTTCGTAAGGGCTTCGGGTAATGAAGCGCTAGGCTATCCCCATCCGGGGTGTCATACCATCGACAGTGGGTGACGATCCAAGGCTTGGTACGATGAAAACGACCAAAGATAGTTTGTAAGTGGCGATTACCCAAACCCACCGCCGGAGAAAAAGAACTGATCATGGAGTTTATTCAATCGGTAAAATGACTAACGGTTACTTATCTCTAGCAAGTTGTTGAAGAAGGCTTTCCGTAGATTTTTCAACAACTTGCTATTCCGTGTGCGCGGGAGTTATTTGCTTGGTTTCAGGAACAAATATAAAGAAGAAGGTGCCCGCAACCAACGCGATGGCTCCGAGGGTGAGAAAGGCTGTGCTGTAGCCCTGGTATTGGACAATATACTCGGCAGAAAAATTACTACATGCAGATCCAATGCCCACCAGAGCTGCCATGGCTCCCTGAGTCACATTGAACCGCCCCGTTCCCCGTGTAAGGTCAGCACACATCAAAATGATAATCACCCCAAATATACCGTTCGCCACGCCGTCCAGGGATTGAATGGCTACCAAAAAATACGGGTTGTCCGTCGACATAAATAACAGAGCCCGGATGGGATTGATAAAGAAACCAATCAGGAAAATCAACTTTCGCCCCCAGATATCCGCTTTGGCAGCACACAGGAAAGACATCAACATCATCATAAACTGAGCCGCGATAATACACGCAGAAGTGAAGGCAATAGCAATATTGGCATTCGAGTTAATCGATAGTTTTTGACTGACTAGAGGCAACATTGCCGCATTTCCAAAGTGAAACAGAAATACACTAATCGCTAACATAACCAAGCTTTTATCAGTCAATAAGGACCTAAAACCTGACGGGTGCTCACCCCCCTTGGAATCCTTCTGCTCTCCTCCCCGAGCACGAATATGATCAATCGATTTTCCCGGGATGAAGGCAACCGAGATCGCCATGAGCATGCCCATAATTGCCATCAACCAAAACACGCCCTTCCCGGAAATAGTCAATGCAATAATGGCGGCCAGACCAGCGGCAAATACATTTCCGGCATGATTAGATGCCTGATTTGCACTGGTTTGGTAGGTGAAATTCTTATCCGTGGTAACACCGAGAGTAATCGCAGCAATTGAAGGGGCAACAAACGCTATCGCCGCCCCCATTAAAACTTGCGAAAGATAAATAAGCGGCCTATGGCTGGTAAACTCGACGATGGTAATTGAAACCACGCCAATAATAATCCCGCAAAGTGCGATCAAGCCTCGCTTAAAACGTGCGCTATCAATAAATGCCCCAGCAGGTGTTTGCAGCAGTACCGTGGTTATTCCGCCAATCGCAAGCACCAACCCTATATCTCCCGGCTTCCAATGCATTGCAGACAGTAGATAAATCGCCAGATAGGGGCCTAAACCTGCAACTACATCTCCGGCAAAGAAGTTCGTAAAGAGGAGAGGTTTGTTTAAACTCTTATGTACGGCCTTGTTAGTACTCCGCTGCACTGGGGTGGGCCTCAGGTAATGGCGATACTGAACTCCAGAGTAGCAGTTACGACTAGCAATATTTGGATGACGATAGATGTCTATCAGCTTAACTGTCTCGACGATCATCTTTCTCCTGATTGCCGCGCGCCAATGGCTTCCGTCAGCTATTCGTATCTGGCACATAATGACGTTTGGCGCGATTGTACTTTTGGGACTGCGGCAAATCACATTCAAAGAAGCTTTTTTTGCTGTTGACTGGGACCTGATCCTCTATTTATTCTCAGTTTTCTCCATTGCCTCCGCCCTCTATGACACCGGTATTTCTGCACAGATCAGTAAACGGATTCTCTCACGAAAAAGTCCGAATGCCATACTGGCAAGCTATGTCTTAATCATGGCGATATGCGCGGCTTTGCTAACCAATGACGCGGCGGCAGTTATAGGAGTGCCTATTGCTCTCCTTATGGCTCGCGACATGAAATGGGGTGTTGTTCCCCTTCTTATTTTATTATGCGCAACTGTCACTATTGGCAGTATGGTTTCACCGGTTGGCAATCCTCAAAATATTTTGATTGCCAATGCTGGTGAGTTTGACAATATGTTTTTTGTGTTCGTGGAGTGGATATTTATTCCCGCAGCGATCACTCTGGTACTATCCATTTTTTGGCTGAAACGCTTTCTTAAAATTGATGACCCCAATCATGCAGTGGGTATCCAGTCCCGTGAAAGTGATGAAATTACGCAGAAATGGCCCCCACTTCTATCTGCTTCTCTACTCATAATTCTAATTGCACTGGGCAGCGTATTACATAACGTGGAGGGCATTTACCACCCGAGCTTGGGACAAATAGGGTTGGCTGCATGCCTACCCATATACTTAGCAAGTCGTGAAAGACGGCGGATTTTACGAGAGGTAGACTGGCCAACTCTGTTCTTTTTTATCTCGATGTTCGTAGTCACTGGCTCACTCCTCAAATCGGGTTCACTACAGTTCTTCCTCAAGGAAAGTGGTATCGACTTATCGGAACCCGAAACCGTCACTTTTGTGAGTTTCTTTGCCAGCCAGTTATTCTCCAATGTACCTGTAGTGGAGATCTACCTGCACCTACTGCACGAACATGGGACTCAAACGCTGATGATGCTATCAGCAGTATCCACAGCCGCGGGTAACCTTTTTATTATCAGTGCGGCAAGCAATGTGATTGTTCTGCAGCAGGCAGAAAAATTTGGTATTCAACCATTTAACTTCTGGCAATTTTTCCTGCTTATGTTACCCGTAAGCATTATCAGCGTTACCATCAGTTATATTTATATCATTTGGTATGGGTCGTTATAGAAATCTGAATTAGATTAAGGTTGGGACGTCTCAACACGAGCAAAAGGACGGTAGTCCCCGCCTTCGAGTAGCAGATATATATTATACGCCTCAAACTTGCCATCTACCTCCATCCCAGGACTGCCTACGGGCATACCGGGAACCAATAAGCCTATCCCTCCTTCTGGGGGTGCAAGAAGAAATTTCTGGATATAACTGGCGGGTACATGTCCTTCAAATACATATTTGTTATGCCAAACGGCCGTATGACATCCCTCCATCCCCCGCGGGATTCCCCACTGCTTTCTAATCGTCCCCATGTCCAGTTCAAGGCTAGTGGATACAGAAATATTATTTTCCTTCAAATGATTCACCCACTTTGTACAGCAAAAACACAGTGGGTGCTTGTAAACAACAAACACTCCAGCTTTTTGCTCCGACTCTCCTCCAGTGGAGAGCGTAACCCCCGGCATTAACAATAATACCAAGGAAAGTGACAGAGCAGAAAACCCGCTAAATCGCTTGAGCATAGTAAATAGCATAGGATTCAGAGGAGTCGGTCCATTGCCGAACAGGCTTAAAGCCCCCATCCAACAGCAGACTATTAAAGCCTCTTAGTTCGTACTTATGACTATTCTCTGTATGAATTGTCTCGCCTTCGAAAAACTCTATTTGTCTCCCAGAAATGGAAACGCTTTGCTCTTTCAGGCTGACCAGGTGGATTTCTATGCGCTGCCGTAATTGATGATAAAAAGCCCGATGGGCAAATAATGATGAATCAAAGTCACCGTCAAGTTCACTGTTAATACGTGACAAGATATTTTTGGTGAATCGTTCAGTTATATGCTCACTATCATGATAGGCCCTTTCGAGAACTACTGAGTCCTTAACAAGATCAACGCCTATCAACAGCCCATCCCCTTCGTTCAGATTGGCGGCAAACAGCTCCAGAAGCTGTCCCGCTTTCTTTGGCTCAAAATTGCCAATCGTTGAACCGGGGAAAAATACGACTCTTTTCTTTGATGGGATCTGAGTCAGATTATCCCACACCTTCGACTGAGTGAAATCACCCACTTCGGTCCATATCGGGATATTTGATACACTCTGACTAATACGCTTCTCTGCTTGACGCAGTATTTCTGGAGATATATCAATAGGGTAATATCCGCTAGGTTTTTCAAGAACATTGAGCAAAGCCTCTACTTTCTCACAGTTACCTGCCCCAGGCTCCACAAGCAGTGCTTCAGCACCAATTTCACGGCCAATATCCACCAGATACGTATTAAATATTTCCGTTTCCGTACGCATTAAATAGTAATCTTCCAAGTTACATATTTTTTCGAAAAGCTGAGAGCCCTGCTCGTCGTATAGATACTTACACGGTATATTTTTTTGACGATCTGACAATCCCTGCAATACATCATTAAGAAATTCATTTTCCGGGGAAGAGCTTTCTCGAATCGATGATAAGGCTGCCTTCACATTCAGTCTCCTGCCAAACGGATACCGGTAAATTGCCACGATTGATGTGGATAAAAGAAGTTGCGGTAACTGATCCTAATGTGGTCTGCTGGTGTTGCAAAAGATCCACCACGCAAGACCTTCTGGTTACACATAAATTTCCCGTTATATTCCCCTACCGCATCCGCCCTTGTTCTAAATCGACGATAAGGAAGGTAAGCACTGGAAGTCCACTCCCATAAATCACCCAAGAATTGGGTATGTCCGCGCTGTGCCTGTAGTGGTTTAAAGTGCCGTTTCTCAAGGAAGTTGGCTATCGCCATTTGGTCAGGCCGACGCAAGTGACATGCGGCAGCTTCCCATTCAAACTCAGTCGGCAACCGCTTTCCTGCCCAAGTAGCAAAAGCATCGGCTTCATAAAAGGAAAGATGGTAAACTGGTTCAGATCGATTCAATGTTACCGAACCGTGAAGTGAATATTGTTGCCAGCCGCTCTCGTTACGACGCCAATAACAGGGGCTCTTATACTGATTCTGTTGTATCAGCGACCAACCATCTGACAGCCACAACCGGTGTTTTTCATAACCACCATCTTGGATAAACTCGAGATATTCGCCATTGGTAATTAAGCGGGAGGCTATTCTAAATTCATCGACAAACTGCTGGTGTTCGGGCCTCTCATTATCAAAGCAAAAGCTGTTACCATCGCTGCCAATTCCATAAAATCCCCGGGGTATCTTGAGCCACCGCAGTGGTTCTAAGGGGTAGCCCTCATCTTCAGGCAAGGCATCGCTGTAGGCCAGAGCCATCGGATTTACTGACAGTGCATGTTTGATATCTGTCAATATCAGCTCTTGGTGTTGCTGCTCATGATTCAGGCCCAGCTGAATCAGGGAAGCCAGATTTGGCGATACCGGGTAGTCACTGAGTAGTGTTTGCATACCCACATCAACAGCCTTGCGATATTCGTAGATCTGGCCAAGATCCGGTCGCGAAATCAGTCCCCTCTCCGAACGTGAGAAGGGCGTACCCAGGCTGTTGTAGTAGGAGTTGAATAGGTGATTGAAGTGGGGGTTAAACACTTGATAACCCGGCAGCCGGGAGGCCAGAACAAAAGTTTCGAAAAACCAACTAGTGTGCGCTAGATGCCACTTGGTAGGGCTGGCATCAGGCATCGATTGCAGCTGCATATCCTCAGCGGATAGCGATGCTGCGAGACCCTCAGTCTCTCCTCGAACTTTTTGATAAAAGCTAAGGAGTTGATCTTGTACTTCCTCTAAAGGTACTTCACCTGCAAGTATTGCCATATCAGTAATCAACTGCGACACAATTCTTCTCTGTTGAAATCATCATACGCAGTTTTAGGTGTAAACCTAGGGGGCTGCTGACCAACAAGAAGCGATACGCGCCAGTTTATTCTTTCAATAGATTAGAAGAAAAAAATGGCCGGATAAACCGGCCCACTCTCTCATCATGCTGACATCAATAACTCATTAAAATCTTACTGTTAAATCTGCACCGTACATCCTCGGCATAAAGCGCCAGGCCGGACTAGCACCAATCGCGGCACCGGTGCCGCCATAGCCACCCGCTATCTCCTCATCAGTCAGGTTCTGTACCCAGAGCGCAAGTGAGTAATTATCCGAGGCACTATTCCAAGCAGCACGTAAATTAAACAACTGGTAGTCTTCGACGATACGCGTTCGATCAGTAATCGAACCAATACGTTCATCAGTCCAGTTGTAGTCACCCCGGAAGATAAACTCGCCCCCAGAGGCCAGATCAACTGTGTACTCGGCCATCAAGTTAAACTTATTTTCCGGAGTGGAGACCCTCGACTGGCCCACCTTGGAATCTTCTTCAGTCTCACCGATCGCTTCGATAATCTGGTAATCGGTAAACTCTGTATCCAGGTAAGAGTAATTACCGGCGACGAACAGGCTGTCAGTGACCGCCCACTGCACTTCAATCTCAGCCCCGGCGCCCTCGGCATCAGAGTTTCTCAGGTTGTAGCTGGGTATGGGGGTACCGACCAAGTCCAGTTCCTGAAGGTTTTTGTATTTATACGAATAAACAGAAGTATTTAGACGAACCCGGTTATCAAATAGGCTGCTTTTAAGTCCAACTTCCAGGTTGACCACATCTTCCTGGTCAAAGGAGGACTCTACGCCAGGGCCAAAATTAAGACTGTTGAATCCACCCGCTTTAAAACCATCCGCCAGGGAGACATAAGTCATTACATCTTCGTTCCAGCGGTAATCCAGCACAATGCGCCCCGAAATATCGCTCCAACTGTTACTCAATTTGGAATCCAATACCGGCTGACCATTATTGAAAAATACGATTCCGAATAATTGAGACCCCAAGTCGATTTCCGGCAGCGTCATATCGCCAATAAAGTTACCGTCTCCGTCGACCAGACGAACCGTTCCTCCGGACAGCGATAACGGAATACTGTTGCCATAGGCCGTTTGAATAGTGAAATCTTTCTGATCGTAGGTATATCGAGCACCGACAGTCAGATCCAGCTTATCGGTCATACTCCAGGTCATATCGCCATAGATAGCACTGGAACGATAATCGCCGGTGTTGCGAACTGTCTCACCCCAGGGCGTATCAGAAGCGATCCAGGGATTAAAACCAGCCATCATTTGTCCGACTACATCCTCGGCATAAAGCATATCGCTGGTAATGCTGTCTGGAGCGCCCAGAACAGTAAGCAGCTCATCCACCTGGCCGGTTTGCAGCATCAGGTCATAGACAAAGGTGGCACTTGCGACCCCCTCCAGCCCCGCCTGCTGTAACTGGCCACGGGTGATAACTGCCAAGTCCTCTTGCTCTGTTTGCGTCAAATCGGGATAGGCGGCCTTGATCCCCTCGTAAACGGCAAAGGATTCCACCGACCCTGTGGTGAAATTGGCGTAGGTCGTGTGATCCACCTCCTCTTCAGAGTAAGAGGCTCCCACAGTCCACTTGATCGTATCTGTAGCGCCACTAAGGCGGAATTCCTGTGAGAACTGGCTCTGATCGTCGGTATTGGCTGAGCCAAACATATAGTCTGGGTTGGCAGTACCATCTTCATCTTGCTGCAGGTGCGCATCAAATCCGCGGTAAGCTGTAATTGAAGTAAGGGTGAAGTTTTCGAAATCCTTGGTAATGGTCAGGGAAGTCCCAAATGATTCCCGATCTTCAATTGTCGGCGTATCCAGGGCGTAATCGCCAAATACGTCGGTATCTTCCTTCAGACTAGGCACTATGGTTGTCCGCAGAGCACTACCCTGGTCCATCACCCCATAGTCGGCCCGCCACAGTACCTCTGTATCTGTCGCCGGCTCCCACAATACCGAAGCACGGTAAGTTTGTGTATCCTGATCACCGACTGAAAAACCACTGTCGAGGTTATCGGCAAAAGCGTCGCGGCGGTTGCTAGACACCGAAAAGCGACCATAAAGATGGTCAGTAATTTGTCGATTCACCAAAAAATCTGATGATTGGCGCCCATAATTACCTGCGGTCAGGTTCAACTCGACCGAATCATCAGCCTGAGGCTTGGTGGTAATAATATGAATGGCGCCCCCTGTGGCATTACGACCAAACAGTGTGCCTTGTGGACCTTTAAGTACTTCTACCCTCTCAATATCGGTCAGTGGTATCTCTGCACCTGCACTGCGCCCGGTATAAATTCCATCCACATAAACTGCCACCGCAGGATCGGAACCGATGGTCCAATCGTTGGTTTGCACACCACGAATGCTGTAGGTCGGTTGCAGGGCCGTATCGTTGTGCATTTCGACACCAGGCGTATATTTACCCAGTTCCGTCAGGTTTTTGACACCCGCATCTTTTATATTGTCACCGGTGAAAGCGGAAATCGCGATAGGTACATCTTGTAAATTTTCCGCTCGCTTCTGAGCCGTAACAACAACTTCCTCGATTTCCGCAGCCTGCACAGGACTGGCAACAGCAGTGAGAAAAGCAATGGTCCCAGAAAGAATGGAAAGACTAAATTTACGGTTAATTACAGCTCTACCAACATCGTGCATCATCGCGTCCTCGCGTTTATTGTTATACAGCGTGATGTTCTCGATTTGTTATTGTTTTTGTTATTGCACGCCATCTTACGATCGCGTATTCCTATTTAAAACCCTGCGATGATTTTTTTCTCGTGACCAGTCAGTTCTTAGGGGGATAGCAGGGAATGACAGGAAAATCCGGGAATATTAATCTCGGATTTTGTCACCAAAAGTTACTCCTTGTATCTCCCGGTAACTTACCTAGAAAAATTAGAATTGCACAAAGAAGTGGTACCGACATCAACTCAGAAATTCAGTGGGAATTACAATGGCAAACTTTCCATACTTGAAAAAATTTTATTCAAAACTATTACTGGGAATCGGGGCATTGGTCGTTTTATTTTTAATTGCGGCCTGGTTATGGCTCAGACAAAGCCTAGCCATCCTTGTTGGAACCATCACCACTGGTGAACTTAAAGCGCCCGTGACCATAGAGCGCGATACCCAAGGTGTTCCTCTAATTCGTTCAGAAAATCGTAATAGCTCCGCTTTTGCCCTGGGATTCTTGCATGCGCAGGAACGTTTTTTTCAAATGGATCTATTGCGTCGAAATTCATCCGGTGAATTATCAGAGCTAGTAGGGTCAGCGGCACTCAGCCAGGATAAAAAGGTACGCATTCATCAGTTCCGAAAAAGAGCCGAACGCAATATTGCTGCAATGCCAATAAAGCAAAGGGAATTATTGGCACAATATGTAAATGGGGTGAACTTTGGCTTGAATAGCCTTGCGGAAAATCCCTGGGAATATCTGTTGCTGGGCCTGGAACCTCGTCCCTGGAATACCGCCGACAGCCTGCTAACCGTCTATAGCATGTACCTGACATTACAGAGTGCAAAAGGGCGTTTCGAACTTCGCGATACCGCTCTAGCTGAACTGCTTCCAGAGGACCTCTACGCCTTCTACTTCCCCGAAGGAGGCCGATGGGATGCTCCACTATTTGGCAATGCGCGTGCAAAAGTTAGCATTCCTAAAACACCAATTTCCGCCCTTTTAGATAAACAAGACACCATCGCCTACCAGCCAATGGAGAGTGATGACAAAATTTACGGCAGTAATAATTGGGTAGTTGGTGGCGAGCTGACCGAGCACGGTGGTGCCATTCTTGCCAATGATATGCACTTAGGACTCAGCGTGCCCAACATCTGGTTTCGGGCGGGTTGGAATATACCGGGCAGCAATAGATTTATGCGAGGGGTCACCCTTCCGGGTTCTCCCATTGTGGTGGCAGGGAGTAACGAACTCGTGGCCTGGGGCTTCACTAATACCGGCGGTGATTGGAGTGACTTAATCCCGCTTGAACTCAGTGAGGATGGCACTCAGTACAAAACCCCGGAGGGCTGGAGAAACTTCAGTATTGAACAAGAGGAGATCGCTATTAAAGGAGGGGACTCCGACATTATGGAAGTCCGCTCAACGATCTGGGGCCCGGTCATTGACACAAACTACAATGGTACGCCTTTGGCCTTTCGCTGGGTCGCGCACGATATTTCCGGCGGGAATATGAATCTACTGAATATTGAGACAGTCCGTTCGGCACAGGAAGCTCTAGACCTTGGCGCTTCCCTCGGTATCCCACACCAGAATTTAGTGGTCGGGGACAAGGAGGGAAATATTGGCTGGTCCGTGGCCGGAGCCATTCCAAAGCGGGTGGGCTTTAATGGCAGTCGCTCGTTGAGCTGGGCAGATGGTGATGTCTATTGGGATGGCTATTTATCCACTCAAGAGCAACCCCGTTTATACAACCCGCCCTCGCACCGAATTTGGAGCGCCAATGCGCGAATAGTCGACAGTGAGTACCTGAAAATTATTGGAAATCACGGCTATGCCCTCGGTGCCCGGCAGCAGCAGATCCGCGACCGACTCTTTGCACGGGAACAATTCAATGAGCAAGACTTGCTGGATATACAGCTGGATAATCGAGCTGTATTTCTTGAACGATGGCAGCAACATCTTCTGTCATTACTTGATGGGCAGGAGGGCTATAGCGAAATTTACGACCAGGTGCAAAACTGGCAAGGCCACTCCAGTGTCGATTCTGTGGGTTATCGAATTGTCCGCAACTATCGACTGAAGCTGATGGAACTAACAACAGCGCCAATTTTGACGTACATGCGCCGCTATCAGCCCAATTTTTCTTTTGGCCAACTAAAGCAGCAATTTGAGTACCCTTTATGGGAGATGGTTCAACAGGAACCGCAACAATTACTCAATCCGGATTTTGAATCCTGGAACGCAATAAAACTGGCCGCATTGGATAAAGTACTGGAGAAAATGGGGACAAGTAATCAACCCCTTCAGCAGCAGACCTGGGGAGCCCAAAATACCGCGCGAATTCAGCACCCACTGGGCAAAGCGGTGCCGCTTCTCAACTGGTTTCTGGCAATGCCAGCAGAGCCTCTCCCCGGCGATACCCACATGCCCCGTTTTCAGTCACCAAGCCACGGGGCATCACAGCGCTTGGTGGTAGCCCCCGGGCGAGATTCCGACGGAATATTTCATATGCCAACCGGACAGAGTGCCCATCCACTCTCCCCTTTCTATGGCAACGGTCATAAAGATTGGACGGAAGGCAATGCCTCACCTCTGGTGGAACGCGAGCCCCGTTACCGGCTCACTTTGAATTAAGAAGCCACTAAGCAGTTTCATCCAGAATCGCAAAAGACAGGAAAGTGGTAAAAAAAGTGAGGCTCAGGACAAAGGGCAGTATCGGAAAGCACAACATAAGTGCGGAGGATAAAATCCAAAGGTTTTTTACCCAGACTTTCTTTTGCTGATAGTGATAGGTGTAACGTCGGGTATGACTATCAAGCTCAGAAGAATCGGCAATTTCGCGTCCCGGAGGAAGAAAGAAGCGCATAATATTGGTGCAATAGAAGCGGATAAATGCAAGTAGCATTTTGAACACCACACAGAGAGTACTCTTTGAGTATAGGTACTCTCTGTATCAGCGCTTGCTGCCGCCATTACCCTCAGTCTGGCCGAAACCATTGAAGCTTTTCACGCAAGCCAACTACACCCCCAATAATGGTTAATGTTGGCGCTCGAACTTCGCTGTTTTCTGCCAGTCCAGGTAGACTGGTTAAATCCCCGACAACCACTCGCTGTTCCTGTGTCGTGCCTTTCTCAACCAAAGCGGCCGGTGTTCCCTGATCAAGCCCATGATTGATCAATTGGGCGCAAATTGTTTGCAGACCGGTGAGCCCCATATAGAAAACCAGGGTTTGTCCAGGGCCCGCAAGCTCTTTCCAGGGGAGGTCCAGACTGCCGTCTTTCAAGTGCCCGGTGATAAATCGCACGGATTGAGCGTGATCACGGTGCGTCAAAGGAATACCCGCATAACTGGCGCAACCGGAGGCCGCAGTAATACCCGGTACCACCTGAAAAGGGATTCCAGCCTCCGACAATTTATCAATTTCTTCGCCACCGCGACCAAATATAAAGGGGTCCCCTCCCTTCAGGCGCAACACCTTTTTACCATCACGGGCCAAGTTGACCAGTAACTGGTTAATATCATCCTGCGGTACTGCGTGAAACGCTTTTTTCTTACCCACGTAGATACGCTCCGCATCCCGGCGCACCAGTTCCATTACTTCCGGCGAGACCAAGCGATCGTAAAGTACAACATCCGCCTGCTGCATTAAACGCAACGCACGAAAGGTGAGAAGGTCGGGATCACCTGGTCCACCGCCTACCAGGTAAACCTCACCCACTGGGCTGGGGTTGCCTTGCCAGTCCCTTAAGGCTTTAAGAATTTCATTTTCAGCATCCTCCAGCTGACCGGCCTCTATTCGGTTAGCGACGGGTCCGGCAAACACCCACTCCCAAAAATTTTTTCGCCGGGCTTCTGGCAATGCCGCTTTGACCCTGGCACGCATCCGTGCCGCCAGGTCCACCAGCGGTCCCAGCCCTGGCGATAATAATGCTTCAAGCTGAGCGCGAATCCTCCGCGCCAGTACCGGGGCAGCCCCGCCACTGCTAATGCCGATGGAAAGGTCTCCCCGCTCAACGATGGCGGGAAAAGTAAAAGTACACAATTCCGGGGCATCTACCGCATTGACTGGCAAACGCTGGGCTTGCGCATCCGCAGATACCTGCGCATTGATTACTTCGCTATCGGATGCCGCAACCACCAACTCAGCTTGCTGTAGATAATCAACCGCATAACCTGATTTATACCACTCCCCACCGGAACCGGCAGACAACTGTCGAAGTTCATCGGTAATTTCTGGCGAAACCACTATCAGGCGTGCACCCGCCTTGTTGAGAAGGCGAGCCTTGCGGGTGGCTATTGAGCCACCACCAACAATCAGGCAGGAACGGTCTTTGACATCAAATCCGAGGGGTAAATAGCGCAACTTCTTATTCCATCAAATAGCAGGCGGGGTGAAATTCAGTTCCAATAATAAAAAAGGCGAACATAAAGCTCGCCTTTCAGGTAACTATGCTCAGGAAGCGGGGATTACTTCCTGGCCGCGCATATAGGGACGCAGCACTTCGGGAACCTCAATACTGCCATCCCCGCGTTGGTAATTTTCAAGAACCGCGATTAGGGTACGCCCAACGGCGAGGCCTGAGCCATTCAAGGTGTGCACGAGTTCCGGCTTATTGGTTTCAGGATTGCGCCAACGAGCTTTCATTCGACGCGCCTGGAAATCGCCCACCAGAGAGCAAGAAGAGATTTCGCGGTACTTGTCCTGAGAGGGAATCCAAACTTCAATATCGTAAGTTTTGCGAGCAGCAAACCCAATATCACCACCGCAAAGAATAACAGTACGGTACGGCAGGTTCAGTTTCTGCAAAATAGTTTCAGCATTTTGCGTGAGGGTTTCGAGCGCCTCTTCAGACTGATCCGGGCGGGTGACCCATACCAACTCCACTTTTTCAAACTGGTGCTGACGAATCATGCCCCGCGTATCGCGACCGTGAGAACCCGCTTCAGAACGGAAGCAGGTCGTGTGTGCTACCAGTTTGTGTGGCAGAGTCTGACCGTCTTTAACAATATGATCTCGATACATATTGGTCAACGGTACTTCTGCCGTGGGAATCAGGTAGAAACCGCGCTCGTCCTGGAGCTTAAACAGGTCTTCCTCAAATTTAGGCAACTGGGAAGTACCATATAAAGAATCGCCGTTAACTATGACCGGCACGTTGGTTTCTTTATAACCGTGCTCTTCGATATGGGTATCCAGCATAAACTGGGCCAGCGCGCGATGCAGACGAGCAACTTCACCAGTCATTACGGCAAATCGCGAACCTGTCAGCTTCACCGCCATTTCAAAGTCGAGGCCACCCAATTGAGTGCCCAAGTCCACGTGATCCTTTACCTCAAAGTCGAATCTACGCGGCTGGCCCCAGCGGCGAATCTCGACATTGTCGTCCTCACTTTTACCCTCTGGTACCGAGGCGTCTGGCAGATTTGGAATCGCGGATAAAATAGTATCCAGCTCTTCCTGCAATACAGCTAACGCGTGCTTGGCATTTTGCAATTCGCCACCGAGGGATTCGACCTCTTTCAACAGCGGAGCAATATCTTCACCGCTGGCTTTTGCCCGGCCGATATTTTTCGACTTACTATTGCGCTCGTTTTGCAGGCTCTCGGTGCGCACTTGCAATTCTTTGCGGCGCTCCTCAAGGGCTTCAAGTTTGTCAGTATCCAGTTCTACACCGCGTTTTTTCAGGGCCGCGGCCACCTGGTCCATATCCGTGCGAATCAGTTTGGGATCGAGCATCGTTTCCAGTTCGCCTGTTATCAGGCTCCTACAACAAAGAAGTTAAATTAAAAATACCTCGTCGCCAATGCGACAGCAGCTCCGGTAGCTAGCAGACAACCAATAAAGCTGCCGACAATATAGCCAATGGCCACTAAAGGCTGGCCATTGTGCCACAGTATCAGGCTTTCTAGGGAGAAAGTGGAGAAGGTGGTAAGGGCGCCAAACATCCCTGTCATCAACAGCAAGCGCCACTCCTCACCCAACATTGCGCGCTGGGCGATCAATACATAGGCGATGCCGATCAAAAAAGAACCGATAATATTGACGATCAAAGTACCTAAAGGAAACCGACCCTCAAAAACCGGATAGCTCCAGATACTAACCAGATGACGAAGTATTGCCCCAAACGCGCCACCCAGAGCGATAGCCAACCACTGCATTTACTCTCTTCCCTGCGCCTATTTCTGGTTTTTGTAACGCTGCTGGTCGCTCTTACGATTACTGTGGCGCAGCGTCTGTAACTTTTCTGAGATTTTTAACTCCAGCCCCCGAGGCACCGGATGGTAATACCGGCGGTCAGCAATTTCCTCAGGAAGATAGTTTTCGCCAGCGGCGAAGGCATCGGGCTCATCATGGGCGTAGCGGTACTCCGCCCCATGAGACAGGCTCTTCGCCAACTTGGTGGGCGCATTGCGCAAATGGACTGGGACTTCATAACTGGGATCGTGACGAACATCAGCCACCACGCGTTTGTACGCTGAATAAACCGCGTTGCTTTTTGCTGCCACTGCCAGATAAATAATGGCCTGGGCAATAGCCAGCTCTCCTTCGGGGCTTCCCAGGCGCTCTTGGACATCCCAGGCGTTCAGCGCCAATTGCAATGCTCTCGGGTCTGCATTGCCAATATCTTCGCTGGCCATACGCACTACCCGGCGGGCAACATACAAGGGGTCACATCCCCCGTCGAGCATACGCACAAACCAGTAGAGGGCAGCATCGGGATCTGAACCCCGCACCGACTTGTGCATCGCCGAAATCTGGTCGTAAAAATAATCGCCGCCTTTATCGAAACGACGAACATCTGCACTGAGCACTTCCGTGAGTACACCCTCGTCGACCACCAAGTGACCATCATCATCCCTAGCCAGGTCACAAGCGACTTCTAGCAGGTTTAGAGCGCTGCGTGCATCACCATCAGCAGCAAGGGCAATTTTGCCCAGGACTTCTTCAGAAACATTGACATTGCGCTGGCGCAGCTGATCATCAGACGCCAAAGCATATCGCAGCAGTCCCAGTAACTCCGCTTCGGGAATACTGCGTAAAAGGTAAACCCGGCAACGGGATAAGAGTGCATTATTCAGCTCAAACGCCGGATTTTCGGTAGTAGCACCAACAAAGGTCACCGTGCCCTCCTCCACATAGGGAAGAAATGCGTCCTGCTGGGCCTTGTTGAAACGGTGTACCTCATCCACAAACAGGATGGTGCCGCGACCAGATTGCATCCGGTGTTGCTCCGCCTCCGCCACTGCCTGGCGGATATCCTTGACCCCCGCAAGAACTGCGGACAAGGTGGCGAAACGGGCATCGCACTCCTGGGCCAAAAGGCGGGCAAAAGTGGTTTTCCCGACACCCGGCGGGCCCCACAGGATCATGGAATGCAGTTGCCCGCGTTCCACCGCTTCACGCAGTGGCTTGCCCTCTCCCAGCAAATGCGACTGACCCACATAGTGAGCCAGAGTTTGCGGCCGTATACGCGCTGCGAGAGGCTGATGGGTTATCGGAGAATCAAACAGGTCACTCATCTTTGATAATGTCGGTACCGGCTGGGGGCTTGAAATCGAATAAGGAAGCAGCGAGTTTTGGATTCGCCTTGAGACTGCTGAACTTGATCTTGGTGATCTGCCCCATACCATCGCGGACAGTCATAGCCGTCGGCAGGCCATTTTTGGCAAAGCGAATTTCCATTGCTTTGAAGGGTGCAGAAGGATTTTTAGGTGTCAGGTGATACCCCCCCTCTTTCAAACTTACATTAAAAGAACCTCGGATCTCCTCCACCTTCCCTCCAAGTAACAGTGCTGGGGTTTCTTTGATCCGTGCATCAACAGGCCTTACGGTCACTTGCTCCAGGTCCGGATCATAAAGCCAAAGAGTCTTATTGTTTGTTACCAATAGTTGGGCATAAGGCTCACCTGTTTTCCAGCGCAACTTGCCCGGTCTCTGCACCGAAAAACTCCCATTACTTTTTTGCGTGATTTCACCGCGCTCATCAATAAGCGTTTGCTTAAAACTACCGGAGAGAGCCGCCAGCGGCTTGAGTAAATTACTGAGATCGTCGGTGGCATCAGCCCAGGCTGCGCTGGCAGTAACACTCAGGGAAAGCAGCAGGCCATGCAGAATTCGTTTCATATTTGTGTTCCAACGTATTGATTTCCTTAAAGATTAATCCCGACTTAGTGAACAGGGGCTTAACCCATCACCCCCTCTCGGGACTAAGCTCACATCAGACTGGCGGGGGAGCCAGTACCTCCCGATTGCCGTTGTGGCCAGCAGGAGACACTACCCCAGCCGCTTCCATAGCATCGATAATTCGAGCCGCTCGATTGTATCCAATGCGCAGCTGACGCTGCACCGAAGAGATTGAAGCCTTACGCGATTTAGTGACAAAGGCAATCGCTTCATCGTAGAGCGCATCGGTTTCAGGGTCTTCTTCCTCCCCTTCTGACTGTAATCCAGGGACAGGGATACTGTTGTTGCTGTCGTCGACAATTCCATCAATATATTCGGGCTTACCGCGACGCCCCCAGTCCGCAACGACTTTGTGCACTTCGTGATCATCGACAAAAGCACCGTGTACTCGTACGGGCACGCCACTGCCCGGCGGCAGATACAGCATATCGCCATGCCCCAACAATTGCTCAGCGCCCCCCTGATCAAGAATTGTACGGGAATCTACTTTAGAGGAAACCTGGAAACCGATGCGGGTAGGGACGTTGGCTTTAATTAACCCAGTGATAACATCCACCGATGGACGTTGGGTTGCGAGCAGTAAGTGAATTCCCGCAGCGCGAGCCTTTTGGGCAATTCGGGCGATTAGCTGTTCCACTTTTTTGCCAACAATCATCATCATGTCAGCAAATTCGTCAATAACCACCACAATAGCTGGAAGAGCTTTTAAAGCCGGTGCCGTTTGCTGGTCCTCTGGCACACTGGAAGCCGGGTCAGGTTGCCAGACTGGATCTATAAGAGGCTCACCAGCTTCCTCTGCTTCCCTCACCTTCCGGTTAAAACCGGCCAGGTTGCGCACCCCCATCGCCGCCATCAGCTTATAGCGGCGCTCCATTTCACCAACACACCACCGCAAGCCATTGGCAGCATCATTCATATCGGTGATAACCGGGGTCAACAGATGTGGAATCCCCTCATAAACCGACAGTTCCAGCATCTTTGGGTCCACCAAGATAAGACGAACTTCATCCGGTGTAGACTTATACAGGAGGCTCA
Organism: Microbulbifer okhotskensis; assembly: GCF_023895975.1. Lineage (GTDB taxonomy): Bacteria > Pseudomonadota > Gammaproteobacteria > Pseudomonadales > Cellvibrionaceae > Microbulbifer > Microbulbifer okhotskensis. The sequence continues at coordinate 19,568 of NZ_JALBWM010000025.1, read as the reverse complement.
ACAGCATCACATTGATACCTACCGACTTACCAGAACCGGTGGTACCCGCCACCAACAAATGCGGCATCTTAGCCAGGTCAGCCACGACCGGTAAACCGGAGATATCTTGGCCTAGCGCCAGAGTCAATGGCGACTTGGCATTGTCGTAAATTTCTGCCGACAGCACTTCACTGAGCCGCACCATTTGGCGGTGCTCGTTGGGAATCTCAACACCCACCACCGACTTACCCGGGATGACCTCCACTACACGCACGCTGATAACGGCGAGAGAACGGGCCAAGTCTTTTGCCAGATTGGAAATCTTACTGACTTTGACCCCTGGCGCGGGCTGGATCTCAAAGCGCGTTACTACCGGGCCGGGCAATACAGATACTACTTCGGCAACAACACCAAAATCTTTGAGTTTCAGCTCCAACAACCGGGAAAGCGCTTCGAGCGACTCCCTGGAAAAACCGGCCTTTTTATTTTCATCCGGGGCATCAAGAAGACCCAAGGGCGGCAGGGTTCCGGTGACAGGACCAGCCTTAAACAACTCCCGCTGTTTTTCCTTGGCTGCTCTGGGGCTGGTTTTTGGCTTGGGAATTACAGGTTCGATCTTTGGGGGAATTCTCTTGGCAACTCTCTGCTTCTCTTCCTCCACCACAGCTTTACGCACCACAATGGCTTCCCTGGCAACTCTCTGCTCACTGCGTTTTTGCCGCCAGCGCTGATACAAGCTTCCTATCAAACCGAACAGACCGATAACATTTCTACCAATCGTCTCAGCAAGCTTGAGCCACGATAAACCGGTAAACACCGTTACCCCAATCGCAAATACTGCCAGCAATAGAATTGTCGCTCCCACGTAACCAAGGCTGGAGCCCAGTGTCGTAGATAGTGCGCCGCCGATAATCCCACCATTCGTAAATGGCAATGGATTATCCGCTGACGCAAAGCAAAGGGTTGCGATCGCGGCACCACTGACAAGGAGCAGTAAAAGGCCGAAAACCCTCAAGGCGAACAGGGGGAAATGGAAGCGCGCATTGCGATCACGCAGGATACGATAAGCGCGTAAACCAATCAGCAGCGGAAAAAGATAAGCCATCCATCCCAATAGGGATAGGCACACATCGGCCAGCCAGGCACCTGCCGGGCCGATGGCATTGTGAATTTGCTGAGCACTGCCAGTTTGCGACCAACCTGGATCTTCCGAACTAAAACTAAGCAGGCTAATGGCCAGTAACAGAGCACCGGCCAAAAGGCTGATTAATGCCCCTTCGCGGATAAACCGGGCGATAAGGGAGTCTGGCAGTGGGTTATTTTCCGCAGAATTTTTTTCAGCTGCGCTTTCGGCCTTCAATGGCTTACCTCGATAATTCAGTATTTTTTAACGTCGGATCTTGATCCGATGAAAGTACTTCGGGCTGCAAACCGCCGGCTTTCCATCGAAATTTTGTCTTCATTGTTGCAGAAAGCAAGCCCGACAACACATTTTACAAGTTACCCTTTCCGATTCTCCCTGGCGACCACCAAAGGCGCTCCCGGTTTCTATTATCGGGAGGAGGTATCAGTAAGCGGTATATTGTCTTCCAAATTAACCGGTTTGTACGTGCGATAGATGCAATTTGGGATCATGATTGAGATATTTTGCCCGGAGTCCTCCCAGCAAACCTCATCAATGATTGCATGAGTCACTCGCTCACGCAGATAGGAATTAAGAATTTCCAGTTTGCACTTATCGCCCCCAAACTCAGTTTTTAACTTGTCCATTGTACTGTCGCGGCTATAGGTTCTGGACACCCTCTCTGTGTCTTTAAATCCGACATCCTCAAGCAAGCGTAACAGTTGATCCTCCCGGAGAAAAAAACGGTCAAATATTAACGACTCCCGATGAGTTAGTGCGCTTATCTTTTTCTTCTGCGCGCACAGCAAATCCTGTACTTCGCCTGAACCTGGCACCAAATCCCAAATTACCAAAGGGCCTCCGGGCTTGAGTATGCGGAGAGCTTCCTGTAGCACAAGGGGCTGGTCAGCCTGAGGCACCTCGTGCAGACCCATTTTGATCGCCACCGCATCAAATAATTCATTGGGGTATGGCAACCCTCGCCCATCGGCAATAGTGATATCGGTGGCTTTTAGCCTGGTGTTTTGATCAATAAGACCGAGCTGCTCGCAGTGGGAATCACACAGGCTGCACTGAATCGTTATGCCCCGCTCTTGCGCAAACTGGAACAGATAGCAACTGACAGTACCCGAGCCACACATTAGATCGAGCACCTTGCAGTCATTACCGAGCCCCAGGGCGAGGGCAAATTTTTCAAACTCTTGAGGCTGACCACAGTAGATGGCGGCTCTCTCTGGTGTCGCGACATTGTAGCCATCAGCAATGATATCGCACCTGACCTGCAGATTAAGCGATGTGAACAGGTCGATCAGGTCTGGTGGGCCATGCAGACTGGCCCTATGGTTACTGTTGGGCTCAAAGTCGATAGAAAAACGAATAGAGAAGGAATCGTCAATAATTTTGGATACAAACGCCTGAGCTTCCTCACTCAAAGTTAGAAAGGTCGTTGGGTGGCCAAGCAGATCATCCTCCAGGTTCAGGGGGATGAACTTTCTTTTATTTCGCATACTGACAACCCGTATTTAGGCCGTCTTCCTATCTGCCTAAGGCAAACGGTCGCGCAGCCTAATCTCAATTTTCAACTCTTGCGAACTCCATTCTCATTCTAATTTGTGACACCCTGTTCTCGTCAAAGAAAACACTCACACTCTTCGCTATAAGCGATTTCTCTATATTTTTCAATGCGTTATACACGCCGACCCATCTAGCCTCACAACTCTCCCAGAGCCTTAGGTAGAACGCCTAGCGAACAGGAAAAGAGACATAGAAGCTTACAATCGAACAAATAAAGGCAAACTATTTCGCCAGATCGTAAATATCGCCTATTATGTCGCCCAATTTGATAGTCTCGCCTGATCAAAAAATGGCCGGACAAGTGAACCCCCAGTCCACTGGGTAAACTTTGCAAAAAGACAGTGTTAAAGAGTGCTTCATGAGTAATAACCATCATCGACTGATCGTCCTCGGTTCAGGCCCCGCTGGCTACACCGCGGCAATCTATGCGGCGCGTGCGAACCTAAACCCAGTAGTTATCACAGGCATGCAACAAGGCGGGCAGCTGACCACGACTACAGAAGTGGAGAACTGGCCGGGCGGTATACCGGAACTGCAAGGTCCCGACCTGATGGTGCAAATGCAACAACACGCTGAGCGCTTCGATACTGAGATTATCTTCGATCATATCGAGTCCGTTGATCTCAAGCAGCGCCCTTTTACCCTGAAAGGCAATGAAACCTACACCTGTGATTCACTGATTATCGCCACGGGTGCCTCTGCGCAATACCTTGGCCTACCTTCTGAGGAAGCCTTCCAAGGTCGCGGTGTCAGCGCTTGTGCAACTTGCGATGGTTTTTTCTATCGCGATCAGAAAGTAGCCGTCATTGGGGGTGGCAACACCGCTGTTGAAGAGGCGCTCTATCTCTCCAATATCGCCAGTGAGGTAACCCTGATCCACCGTCGCGACGAACTCCGCTCGGAGAAAATCCTTCAGGATCGCCTGATGGATAAGGTGGAAAACGGCAATATCAATGTTTGCTGGAATCACACCCTGGACGAGGTGCTTGGCGATGATAACGGTGTTACCGGCCTGCGTGTTCGCAGTACTCAGGATGACTCCACCGAAGAACTGGACGTTTCTGGTGTATTTATCGCTATCGGCCATAAGCCGAATACCGGCCTCTTTGAGGGCCAGCTGGAGATGAACGGTGGCTACTTGATTGTCCAGAGCGGCCTGACCGGCAATGCTACCCAAACCTCGGTCCCTGGCGTGTTTGCTGCGGGCGACGTATCCGACCACATCTATCGCCAAGCGGTCACTTCTGCCGGTACCGGCTGCATGGCAGCTCTAGATGCAGAACGCTTCCTAGACGCTGACAAGTAAGGCGACCTGTCCGGGTAGACGCCTTCTGCCCGGATCTCCCTCCCTATCGACAGGAGTCCGGCCGTGACAGGGAATACTCAGGGCCGCCTGATGTGGCTCGACCACACCAATATCGGCTTCCCATCTACGGAAAATGCTCTGGAAGACCCCAACGGCTTACTGGCTGCTGGGGGAGACCTGACCCCAGAGTGGCTGGTTGCTGCCTACCAACGCGGTGTCTTTCCCTGGTATTCAGATGATCAACCCATCCTCTGGTGGAGCCCATCGCCCCGCTGTGTGGTTATTCCACAGGAGTTTCGCGTGGGTCGCAGTCTACGCAAATTCCTGCGAAAAGAAACTTTCTCAGTGACTTTTGACCAGGCATTCGCTCAAGTCATCGAAGGCTGCCGAGGCCCCAGGACTAATGAAACTGGCACCTGGATCACCGATGAGATGTGCGATGCCTATATCGATATGCACGAGTGCGGCCTTGCCCACTCTGTAGAAGTGTGGCGCGATGGACAACTTGTTGGCGGACTCTATGGCATAACCCTCGGGCGCGTGTTTTTCGGGGAGTCAATGTTCCACCGGGAGACAAATGCGTCAAAAGTCGCTTTTGTCCACCTCGTTCGCCAATTAGAATTGTGGGGCTGTCCATTGATTGACTGCCAGGTGGGTAACCCTCACCTCAGTAGTCTTGGTGCAGTCGAGATATGTCGTAAAGATTTCGAACAACGGCTGGAAACCGGCATTAACCTGCCGTCTTTCCCGCAGCCTTGGAAGCTTTCGTGGACTTATGGGTAAATACTCTCAGCTGGATTCAGTGCGCCTACTGGCCACCCTACCCCACCCGTGTGGCTACCTGCCCGACCGGGAGGCCACCACTGTCTTTGTAGACCCGCAGACAGAGGTGGATCAACGCCTGTATAACCGTCTCTCAGAGCTGGGGTTCAGACGCAGTGGTGCCTACCTGTATCGCCCGCAATGCGCCAGCTGTCGCGCCTGCGTCCCTGCTCGCGTACCAGTGAACCTATTTGTCCCCGACCGCAACCAGCGGCGCTGCTGGAAGCGTAATAAGGACCTGGACATCTTTCACATAGAGTCCATCGATACCGATGAACACTACGAACTTTACGCTCGATATATCGAGCAGCGCCACGCCGATGGTGAAATGTATCCACCCAGCCGCGAACAGTATCGCAGCTTCCTCAGCCAGGCTTGGGGGGCCACCCGCTATATCGAGCTGCGGGCCCGAGGTAAGCTTGTCGCTGTGGCCGTAACTGATATTCTCACCGCGGGACTGTCAGCTATCTATACTTTCTTCGATCCCAATGAGGACAAACGGAGCCTGGGCAGCTACTGTATCCTCTATCAAATTGAATGGGCTAGGCGCCTGGGATTGCCCAACCTCTATTTGGGCTATTGGATCGAGCAGTGCCATAAAATGGCCTACAAAAGCCAGTTTCGCCCGATTGAAATGCTAAAAGAAAACCGCTGGAGCCTTAAGTCGCTCTAGTTAGACTAATACTCCCTTTGCTCTATCTGGCCTTTTCGTGCAAAATGCTCGCCCGTCAAGCCGCGGCTAGGTCGAAGTGCCTCCGGGGTAAAGGTCTGATCAAGTTATTGGAAGGTTGCTGCCGCATGGCAAAAGACGATTATATTGAAATGGAAGGCGAGGTGGTCGACACCCTGCCAAACACCACTTTCCGTGTAAAACTGGAAAACGGACACGTGGTAATTGCGCATATCTCTGGAAAGATGCGCAAAAACTACATTCGCATCCTCACCGGCGACAAAGTAAAAGTGGAGCTGACTCCATACGACCTAAGCAAGGGTCGTATCACTTATCGCGCGCGTTAATTTGCGCTAAGGCCAAAGCGCCGATAGGCAATTTGGCCGGACACAAAAAAGCCACCATGCGGTGGCTTTTTTGTTGCTTATCCAACGCTGGAATCAAGCGGGAATAGCTGTCTTTATTGCCAGCTCATCATCTTCAATAGTGACGCTAACGCGCCCACCTTCTTCCGCCAACTCTCCGAAAAGAACGGCTTCTGCCAATGGCTTGCGCAACTTGTCACGAATCAACCGCGACATCGGCCTCGCTCCCATTTTCTCGTCATATCCTCGGGCAGCCAACCACTCGCGAGCCTCATCATCCACAATTAAAGTCACCCTAGAATCATCCAGCTGCGCCTGCAACTCGACGATAAATTTATCCACTACCGTTTTCACCACACTCAGAGACAGAGAGCCAAACTGGATAATATTATCGAGGCGATTGCGGAATTCCGGGGTAAACATTTTTTTGATCTCCTCCATGCCATCGGTGGAGTGATCCTGATGAGAAAAACCAATAGAACGGCGACTCATTACTTCAGCGCCAGCATTGGTCGTCATGATTAAAATAACATTACGGAAATCGGCCTTGCGCCCGTTGTTGTCGGTCAGGGTGCCGTGATCCATTACCTGCAGCAGCAGGTTAAACACCTCAGCGTGCGCTTTCTCGATCTCATCGAGCAGCACCACACTGTGTGGGTGCTTGGTGACCGAATCAGTCAAGAGGCCACCCTGATCAAAACCCACATATCCCGGTGGAGCGCCAATTAAGCGCGAAACCGTGTGGCGCTCCATATATTCAGACATATCAAAGCGTATCAACTCAATTCCCATCACCTTCGCCAACTGGCGGCAAAGTTCAGTTTTACCGACACCGGTTGGTCCAGAAAAAAGGAAGGAGCCTATCGGTTTTTCTTCGGAACCGAGACCCGCGCGGCTCAATTTGATCGCAGTACCCAGCGCGTCAATCGCACTATCCTGACCAAATACAACCATCTTCAGGTTGTCATCCAGGCGGGATAACTGTTCCTTATCTGAGGCAGAGACACTTTTTGCTGGAATTCGCGCCATCTTAGCGATGACCATCTCTATCTCGCAGACACCAATAACCTCTTTGCGATCTTCAGCAGACAACAGAGACTGGTAAGCGCCCGCTTCATCGATAACGTCAATGGCCTTATCTGGCAGGAATCGCTCAGTGATATGGCGACTGGAAAGTTGGGCAGCTGCATCCAGAGCCGCATCGGTAAAGCGAACTTTATGGTGATCCTCGAAGCAACTTCTAAGTCCCTGCAGAATTTGTACGGTCTCCTCTACCGAGGGCTCACTCACATCAATCTTCTGGAATCGGCGTGATAGGGCGCGATCTTTCTCAAAAATGCCGCGATATTCAGTGAAGGTGGTGGAGCCAATACAGCGCAGCTGACCACTGGACAGTAGCGGCTTAAGTAGATTGGAGGCATCCATAACGCCGCCCGATGCCGCTCCAGCACCGATAATCGTATGAATTTCATCAATAAACAGTACCGCGTGTTCACGCTTCTTCAGTTCGGCCAGCAGAGCCTTAAATCGCTTCTCAAAATCGCCACGGTACTTGGTGCCGGCTAACAGGGACCCCAGATCCAAGGAGTAAATCGTACTTTCCTTGAGCGGCTCAGGAATATCCTCATCTACGATGCGCCTGGCCAGACCTTCAGCAATAGCGGTCTTACCAACACCCGACTCCCCCACCAACAAGGGATTGTTCTTGCGACGGCGAGCGAGAACCTGGGTTACCCGCTCAACTTCCGGCGCCCGTCCCACCAGAGGATCGATTCGGCCGAGTATCGCTTCCTGGTTGAGGTTGGTCGCATAGCTTTCAAGCGGGTCAGAGCCGCCGGGTTCAGCCCCACCGCTAATCTCCTCATCCACCTGCTCGGGTGACGTATCGGAGCCATGATGATGATTGTTACCACTGGAACCTACACGAGAGATACCGTGGGTGATGTAATTGACCACATCTATCCGTGCAACACTCTGCTGCTTCAGATAGTAAACTGCCTGACTTTCCTGCTCACAGAAAATCGCAACCAGAACGTTGGCCCCGGTCACTTCCTTTTTGCCGGACGACTGGACGTGGAATACAGCTCTTTGCAAAACCCTCTGGAACCCGAGTGTCGGCTGGGTCTCACGATCCGTATCAGCCTCGGGGATCAATGGTGTTGTGGAGTCAACAAACTCCAGGAGTTCACGGCGCAATGCACTCAAATCCGCCCCACAAGCATGTAATACGTCTGCTGCAGATTCGTTATCCAAGAGCGCCAGCAACAGGTGCTCGACGGTCATAAACTCATGCCGTTTCGCTCGCGCACCTTTGAACGCCAGATTAAGCGTTACCTCTAAGTCCTTGCTGAGCATCTAAACCTCAAACCCTAATCGCCAATATTTCCCGCCGACTCCGCTGGTAGGCGCGCACCCTTCGCCGGCGTTTATATCCTGGCTGATTCCTTTCAGGTGACGGGACCCTTTGTTCAAAGCAGCTTTTTTCAGAATCAATCCTCTTTACTTTCATCCGCCTCAATTTCACACAAGAGGGGGTGCTCGTTCTCTTGAGCGAACTGATTGACCTGCGCGGCCTTTGTCTCCGCTATATCCCGAGTATAGACACCGCACACTGCTTTTCCCCGTGTGTGAACCTGCAACATCAACTGTGTGGCGCGCTCCCGGTTAACTGAAAAAAACAATTCCAAAGTCTCAACGACAAAATCCATGGGGGTGTAGTCATCATTGAGCATGACGACTTTATACATCGACGGCCGCTTCAACTGAGGCGGCGCTTCTTCAAGTGCCAACCCCCCATCGAAATCATCGTCGTAGGGGCGGTCGCCATCAGAGTCACTGGAGCTTAGTTTAATGATTCGCGGAGTACTCATAACATTTATCAATGAATTCTATCGAGCCCGAATATTGCAGCCAATGCAACCTTCGATGACGTGACATTGTAACCTTATTTGACCTTCGGCACAGCGACCAACGGGGAACCTTGACATTCCACCGGCTGTTGACTACAAGAGGTAGTGCCTGCTATCTCAATTGTTAGTCGCAGATAGGATCACAGTCGACTACCCAGCAGGTCAAATAAATATAAAAACTCTGTAAGGTGGCCAGGAGCCACTCAGGCAATTAGAGGGAATCGTTATGCCTACCGGTACCGTGAAGTGGTTCAACAACGCAAAGGGATATGGGTTTATTCTTGCAGATGAAGGAGGGGAAGATCTGTTCGCGCACTATTCCGCAATTCAAATGGAAGGCTATCGAACCCTAAAAGCTGGCCAACAAGTCACTTTTGATATTATCAGAGGAGACAAGGGTTACCACGCCGCAAATATCTCCGGCCTGCCTACCGATGCCAATGCATCGAGCACTCCTGCTGATTCTGACGCGGCGATCGTACAGACCGAAAAGTCCAGAGAGAAAGAAGCCGAAACTATCGATTAGTAACTGCCCAGCAGGCAAATAAAAAAAAGCCCCTCACCAGAAGTGAAGGGCTTTTTGCGTTGGGCGCGGGTCAGTGTTATCACTGGCCCAACACCCCAAATCGCAACTTAAGCCATGTGTTTAATGACTTCGCTACCAAACTCAGAGCAGGATTTCAGCTCAGCGTCGTCCATTAGACGCTCGAAGTCATAGGTTACGGTTTTGGCTTCGATAGCCCCTTCCACACCTTTAACAACCAGATCCGCAGCTTCGTTCCAACCCAAGTGGCGCAGCATCATCTCAGCAGAGAGAATCAGGGAGCCGGGGTTTACTTTGTCCTGGCCCGCATACTTAGGCGCAGTTCCGTGGGTCGCTTCGAACAGCGCAACGTCATCGGACAAGTTGGCACCCGGAGCAATACCAATACCGCCAACCTGTGCTGCCAGGGCATCGGACAGGTAATCGCCGTTCAGGTTCAGGGTAGCAATCACATCATACTCTGCCGGGCGCAACAGGATCTGCTGCAGCATGGCATCGGCAATCACGTCTTTAACAACGATCTCTTTGCCAGTCTTCGGGCTCTTAAAGCTATGCCAAGGACCGCCATCCAGAGGCTCAGCACCAAACTCGTCGCGAGCCAGCTCGTAACCCCAGTCAGCGAAGGCACCTTCGGTGAACTTCATGATATTGCCTTTGTGTACCAGGGTTACTGAGTCACGATCCTGGTCAACAGCGTACTGGATAGCCTTGCGCACAAGACGCTTGGTACCCTCAGAAGAAACCGGCTTAACACCGATACCGCAATTTTCAGAGAAACGAATCTTCTTAACACCCATCTCGTCCTGCAGGAACTTGATGACCTTCTTCGCTTCGTCGGTGTCCGCCTTCCACTCGATACCCGCGTAGATATCTTCAGAGTTTTCACGGAAAATCACCATGTCTACCTTGTTCGGCTCTTTAACCGGGGAAGGTACACCGCTGAACCAGCGAACTGGGCGCTGACATACGTACAGATCTAGCTCCTGACGCAAGGCAACGTTCAGGGAACGGAAGCCACCACCAACCGGAGTGGTCAAAGGACCCTTGATGCTGACAACGTAATCTTTGATGGCTTCGAGGGTTTCAGCGGGGAACCAGTCGCCAGCATAGGTCTCTGCCGCTTTTTCACCGCAGTAGATTTCCATCCACTCGATTTTTTTGTCGCCAGCGAACGATTTTTCTACTGCTGCATCAATTACCTTGCGCATTACCGGGGTGATATCCACTCCGATGCCGTCACCCTCGATGAAAGGAATAACCGGGCGATTCGGAACATTCAGCGAACCGTCGGAATTGACTGTAATTTTTTCGCCGTCTGCCGGCACTTGGATATGACCCATATTGCGTAAACTCCCAAAATTCTATGGCTTTTTAGGTCCAGCGTTGCTTGCACCGCTCCCCCGGGACCTTTGGGCGGGGATAAAAAACGGCCGGATTATAGCAGCCTCGGCTAATTTTTGTAGTTGGATTACAATACTCAATTTTTCTTATGACAAAGATCATTCTCCTCAATAAGCCTTTTGGCGTGTTAAGCCAATTTACGGATAGCCAAGATCGCGCCACACTGGCGAACTATATCCAACACAAAGGTTTCTACGCCGCTGGCAGGCTGGACCACGATTCTGAAGGATTACTACTCCTAACAGATGATGGAGCGCTACAACATCAGATCAGCCACCCCAAGAAAAAGGTGGCCAAAACATACTGGGCCCAAGTGGAGGGCCAGATCAGTGATGAGGGGCTTAGCTTATTGCGCGCAGGAGTTGATCTAAAAGACGGCCGTACCGCACCCGCCAAAGCCCGACGTCTATCAAATGTTGAGCTTTGGCCGCGCGTCCCGCCCATTCGCAAACGACAGTCAATTCCTACCAGCTGGCTAGAGCTGACCATCAACGAGGGCCGCAATCGCCAAGTGCGGCGTATGACTGCCGCCGTGGGCTTTCCTACCCTGCGCTTGGTTCGAATGTCTATTGGCAATTGGAAGCTTAACTCGCTTCAACCAGGCGAGTATCGACTAGAAGAAGTTTTCAGTCCGCAGAAACCCCGAGCAAAACCCTTAACAGGTCACTCTCGGCCACGCCGAAAACGATAATCTATAGCAGAAGATCAAAGCGGTCTTGGTCAGAGAGGCCTTTCACAGGTAAAATTCGCCTCCTTTTCATATCAGTGAAGTAGTAACTGTCCTTCTTATGCCTGATTTTTTGCACAACAAACAGCCAAAGCGCGTCATCGTCGGAATGTCCGGCGGTGTGGATTCCTCTGTAGCAGCACTTCTCCTGATCCAACAGGGCTATCAAGTAGAAGGCCTGTTTATGAAGAACTGGGACGAGGACGACGGGACCGAATACTGCACCGCAAAAGCAGACCTAGCCGACGCTCTGGCCGTTTGTGAAAAGCTGGGGATCAAGCTGCACACGGCCAATTTCGCCGCAGAGTACTGGGATCAAGTATTTGAGTACTTCCTGGAGGAATACAAGGCTGGGCGCACACCCAACCCAGATATTCTGTGTAACCGGGAGATCAAATTCAAAGTCTTCCTCGAATACGCCGAAGTGTTGGGAGCAGATGCGATTGCTACCGGGCACTACACCCGACGCCGCGATATCGATGGCCGCACCTACCTGCTTAAAGGTCTCGACGGCAATAAGGACCAGAGTTATTTCCTGCACGCAGTGGGAGAATCTGAGTTCGCTCGCTCCCTATTCCCTCTAGGGGAATTGGAAAAGCCTGAAGTCCGACGCATCGCTGAAGAAAATGGCTTTATCACCCACAACAAGAAAGACAGCACCGGCATCTGCTTTATCGGCGAACGCCGTTTCAAAGACTTCCTTGAACAGTACTTACCTGCACAGCCCGGTGATATGGAAACACCCGATGGTAAAATTATGGGGCGCCATGCGGGCCTTATGTATCACACCATCGGCCAGCGCCAAGGCTTGGGTATCGGCGGTGTCAAAGGCGCCGGCGACCAACCCTGGTATGTCGCCGGAAAGGATCTGGAGCGCAATGTTTTGATTGTCGCCCAAGGCGCGCATCATCCGCTCTTATATGCGACTGGTCTCGACGCAACCCAAACCCACTGGATCAATGGCACCGCTCCCGGAGAAACCTTCCGCTGCCAAGCCAAAACCCGTTATCGTCAGCCAGATCAAGACTGTACTGTTCACTTGCAAAAAAGTGGCAACCTCACAGTTGAATTTGACGAACCGCAACGTGCGATCACGCCAGGACAATCTCTGGTACTGTACGATGGTGAGATCTGCCTCGGCGGTGCAGTGATTGAGAAAGCGACAGGAGTCGGCACCTCCGTACCGGAAAAACACAAGAAAGACTAAGGAGTAATTTTGAATAACTGGCGGGATCAGGCACTGGCACTAGCCGGAATATTCCAATCCGCAACACTGGTGGAGCGCCTGGCCAAAACGGGCACTGCACCACAAGCGCAGCTGGAAATCGGGGTTCATAGCCTTTTTCAGCTCAACCCCGACCGCACCGAAGAGGTCTTTGCCGGGGCAGAAAACGTGCTGCCCGGCTTACAGGTATCCCGGCAACTGCTGCAATCGCGGCAGCACCCCGAGTACACTGACTGCTTGCGCTACGCTCTTTCAATACTCTACCTGCAGAGACAACTCAGTAAGAAAAACGACCTGCTATCTATCATTGGTAACCGCCTGGACAAAGCCAAGACCCAGGCCGAGCACTTCGCACCGACTCACGAGAACGTATTTTCCAATCTCGCTAGTATCTACAGCGACACGCTCGGCACCTTTCGCTTTCGCATCCAGGTCCTCGGCGATTTTAATTACCTACAACAGCAGCGCATTGCCAATCAAATTCGCTCCATGTTGTTTGCTGGTATTCGTTCGGCAACCCTTTGGCGACAGTTGGGTGGGCGCCGCTTACACCTACTGTTCCAACGCAAGAAACTATTGAATGCGACCAACGAACTGATCGCACATATCGAATCGACAAAAAACTAATCTCGGAGATTTACTATGACAGTTGAGCTTTCCGCCCTCACAGCGGTATCCCCTATTGATGGCCGCTACGAGAGCAAGACTGCCCCCCTGCGTGAAATTTTCAGTGAGTACGGCCTGATTCGCGCCCGCGTAGAGGTTGAAGTGCGCTGGCTTCAAAAACTCTCCGCACACAAAGAAATCGCCGAGGTCGAGACATTTGATGAAGCCGCTAACCAACTGTTGAACAGCATCGTCACAGATTTTTCCCTGGAAGATGCAAAGCGTATCAAAGAAATTGAGCGCACCACCAATCACGATGTAAAAGCAGTTGAGTACTTTCTCAAAGACAAAATCAACAGCAATGCTCAACTGGCAAATGTAAGCGAATTCGTCCACTTTGCCTGCACCTCTGAGGACATCAATAACCTGTCCCACGCTTTGATGCTAGGTGCAGGACGCGATAAAGTCATGCTGCCAGCAATGGAAGCATTGATTGCAACCATCGCAAACCTCGCACAAGAATTTGCCGATGTCCCCATGCTTTCCCGCACTCACGGCCAAACAGCCAGCCCAAGTACCGTCGGTAAAGAACTCGCCAACGTAGTGGCACGCCTGCGCCGCCAAGTGGACCAGATTACTGCCGTCCCCCTCCTCGGCAAAATCAATGGTGCGGTAGGGAACTACAATGCCCACTTATCCGCTTACCCAGATATCAACTGGGAACAAAACGCAGAAGAATTTATCTCCTCACTGGGTATTACCTGGAACCCTTACACCACCCAAATCGAGCCGCATGACTACATCGCCGAGCTGTTCGATGCTGTCGCACGCTTTAACACCATCCTGATCGACTTCGATCGCGATATTTGGGGTTATATTTCCCTCGGTTACTTCAAGCAAAAAGTGATTGCCGGTGAAGTGGGCTCTTCCACGATGCCACACAAGGTCAATCCTATCGACTTTGAAAACTCTGAAGGCAATCTCGGTCTGGCAAACGCCGTATTCCAGCACCTGGCGGCAAAACTGCCCGTCTCCCGCTGGCAGCGTGACCTGACTGATTCCACGGTACTGCGCAATATGGGTGTAGGTGCGGGTTACTCTGCGATTGCCTATGCCGCCACCATGAAAGGCTTGGACAAACTTGAAATCAACCGCGCACGCCTGGCACAAGATCTGGACAATGCCTGGGAAGTATTGGCGGAGCCCATTCAAACTGTAATGCGCCGCTACAATATTGAAGAGCCCTACGAAAAACTGAAAGCCCTTACTCGCGGCCAGGGCATCACCCGAGAAACCCTAAAGGTGTTTATCGAGAACCTGGAAATTCCTGCAGAAGCCAAAAGCCTCCTTTTGGAAATGTCCCCAGCATCCTATATCGGTAATGCTGTTGAACAGGCTCGCAAAATCTAATTGAGCCCTGCTAGCAGCCACACCAAAGTGGCTGCTAATCCTCCAATAAAACCAATGATGCCCTGAATAGCTTCCACCCACCGGAAAGTTCAGAGCTCATAACAACCCCACCTTTTTGATAGTGAGTGTTACTGTGGCCAGCCCCCTTACCCACCTCGGCGATATGCCAATCGAAGTTTTTATGCGTGATTATTGGCAACAAAAGCCTCTGCTGATACGCAATGCTTTTGCCAACTTTGAATCGCCAATTTCAGGTGAGGAGCTCGCAGGCATGGCCTTGGAGGAAGCAGTGGAGTCCCGCTTGGTTCTGGAAAATGGCAAAAGCGGCCCCTGGGAGTTGCGCACAGGCCCCTTTTCCGAAGAGGATTTTCTCTCCCTCCCACCCTCCCATTGGACTCTACTGGTACAAGCTGTAGACCAGTGGTTATCAGAAGTAGCCGAGTTAAAAGATTTTTTCCGCTTTATTCCCGACTGGCGCCTGGACGACGTCATGATCAGTTACGCCGCCGACAAAGGTAGCGTTGGCCCTCACTATGATCATTACGATGTATTCCTTCTGCAGGCAGAGGGTAAACGCTTGTGGCGGCAGGGCCCCAAAGTGGATGAATCCAGCCCTCGTCTCGGAAGCACCCCGCTTAATATCCTGAAGGAGTTCGATACGGAAAATAGTTGGGAGCTAGAGCCCGGAGATATGCTCTATCTTCCACCACAATACAGCCACTGGGGGATAGCCGAAGGCGCTTGTACCACTATTTCCTTTGGCTTTCGTGCACCTTCTGCAGCACTTATTCTCGAGGACCTCGCCGCTGAAATGGCCATGGATTTACCGGATAGCCAGCGCTATACCGATGCCGGCGCAGAAGTCTCGAGCAGCCCCGCAGAAATCGACCCCAACTCCGTCAATCGGCTGCAGCAACAACTCAGCGCGTGGTTACAACAACCCGAAAAAATTGCCCAATGGTTTGGTGCCGTTATGACGGAGGTGAAATACCCGGATACCGTCGCGCTGGACGCAGGCGATGCCGCCGACTGGCGCGAACAAATGCCCCAGGGCTTACCATTATTATTGAATCCGGCATCTCGCACAGCTTTCTGCCGCGAACCCTCCACCCTTTTTGTCGATGGCGAACCCTTCCCTGCCCCGCTGGCTTTCGCCACGAAATTTGCCGAGTCCCATGAAGTCTCCTGGCTTGATATCGAAACGTTTGCTGAAATTGCCCAACCCGACGGCTTGATTGATCAGCTGGTTTCCCAGGGTTCCTTAATCTACCCTCCAGAGGATTTTTGATATGCGGGAACTCGTACGCCACGCCAGCTGGAACAGTGACAGGCATAGAATTCGTACGATTCGAGAGGCGGTATTTATCCAGGAACAGCAAGTACCTGCTGACTTGGAGTGGGATGAGCAGGAAGAAACAGCAGAGCACTTCCTTGTTTTTTCCGACAATATAGCTGTAGGCACCGGGCGTCTCACCCCGGATGGCAAGATTGGACGTATGGCCATCAAAAAATCTTCCCGAGGCCTCGGGTTAGGGGCCGAGCTACTCAAAGTTATTTGTCATCATGCACTACAAAATGGCTATCAGCGTGTCTATTTACACGCCCAGCAGCATGCCGAAGGCTTCTATGTCAGATCCGGCTTTATCGTAGAGGGAACAATCTTTTATGAAGCCGGTATCCCCCATATCAAAATGGTGAAGGAATTAACCTAATTTTTAGCAGGGAGTCGGCATAGTACTGCAACGCCTCAGCTATGCCACTCCCCCCAATGTTTAGCCCTCCTCTACAAAAAAGTGTCGCTCAAAAAAATAGGCCAGTGGCGCTATACCCACCACATAAATCATCCAAACCACCAAGCCCCAATAGGGGTTAAACAAAGTCAATACACAGGCCAGGGCGCTAGTCACGAGCATCACAATACTTACCACAAGCACCCGATGTGCAGCCATACTGGAGCGGTTTGGCGCGATACACCACATCCCTGCAATCGCAAGCGCAGCTACGGCGTAACTGCTGGACAGTAATATCACTGACCAAGCCTGCTCCGGATACTCACCTATCAGACCTGCAGGGAAAGGAATAAATGCCACCGCCCCCAGTAGCATGAAGTTGAAACCGGTAAAACCTATCGACTTAGATTCATGATCAGACATCAAATAATTGTGAGTAAGCCAAAGCCGGCAGAGAATTGCGAAGCTCAGCAACCAGGAAAAGATATGGGGCACCTGTTGACGAAAGTTACTATAAAAATTCTCCCCAAATTTTATATCGGCCCAATCAGGGATCTGGATATTGAAAACTAGAAGCGTCATTGCAATGGCAAAGACACCGTCACTCAGGGCGTTAATACGGCAGGCCAGAAAGGATTTGTGGCGCATAGGTCACCGCTAATAGTCATTATCGCATACTCAGTAAAGCTCACCGTCAAATCAGTTCCATCAACCTCTCTGCACCACTAGCTGCCCCACTGATGACGCTTCGCGAGATATTTCTACCGTAAATTATCAACGGCTGAATGATAACGACTTGTTACGTGTATTCTTTTGTTATTGCCAATACGGGTCAAATGCCTGCGGTTAATGTGCGCCTGATTGATCGGGATCGGGTTAAGAACTCGGTCGAGCCGTCACTGGAACTTAATTTGCAGTCTGGTCTTCGGCGCTGCACCAGTAGTTCCTCTGCCAATCCACCTAGCCTTACACCTTAAGTCGTCCAAAAATTCCACGCTTTTCAATCCAGGCTCTAGATGATGGGGACAGTCATCGCAATTCCATAAGAATCGTTAGCCTGGTTCAGGCACGTTTCAAAGTCGTGAAATCCGGCTTGCCAAGTGGGCTACACGATTACCGAGGTGGCTAGCTGTGAGCCGATCCAATTCATGAATGCCCCCCGCACTCTCCGCCACAGTAACCAACCCCGACTGGCAGCCACTGCGGTTTCTGCCTTTAGGGTCTTGGCTTGGCAGAATATCGATAGGGACCCACAGCATACCCATTTGTGCAGCAAAGATTTGTAGCGTCCGTATGGTACCCAATTGATCTCCACTAGAATTACCGCCAACAGTAAATCCCGCCGCGAGCTTATCCAACCAGCTGCGATTACTGTAACGCTCACTGGCAGCATCCATAAACGCTTTGAACTGCGCAGACACCGCCCCCATAAAGGTGGGTGAGCCTAACACTACGGCCTCACATTGATCTAAATGGGTCATTAGAGCTGGGTTGTCGAAGCGCCCCTGGTGGATATCCTTCCCCTCAATTACAAGTGTAATTCCCTTGCAACCTGGCTCATTGTTGACGCCCTCAGCTACAGCCTCTGCCAGGGCTTTGCAGCTCCCTGAGATTGAGTGGTAAACAACACCGACTTGCACCATCAAACCACGCCTCCAGGAATTACCTTTTCGAATATCCTTGTCAATTTCGAATCAACCTCAGCGTCTGAAGGGACTTCGATACCAAAAATTTCTAGTAGAGTGACACGAAGTTCCTCTACATCAGCTAAGATCACAACACTTTTTGAGCCAACTACTGGCTGATAGCTTAACTGACGGTTAAATAAGGCATGGCGACCCTCTGGGAATGACCGGGCTGCTATCAAATGTTCTACAAATCGAGAGTTTGGGTGTGTGCAACAGTACCAATTGGCAATTTTATAATCGCCCAGGGTCCGTGGCCTTAGGTCAAAGCTATAAACGGGTTCCCAAGTACCTGCAATATTAACTTCCAGTAAGTAGTCTTGATCTGACAAAGTCAAACGATAGACACCATGAGGAGTACTTTGTCGAGCGCCAATATCAATTTCCAATGGTGCGGTCAATGTATTACTGCCGAACCCTGCATCCAATAAATAGCGTTTACCCTCAACTTCAACCATAAGGATCATATGGGATTGCGCAGCCGGGTGCCCGACAGGCACTTGCCAAAGCACGCGCGCAGCAAGGTCGGTGACAGCAAAGCCTATTTTCTGTAGCGCAGATCGCAGCAACGAATTCTGTTCAAAGCAGTAACCTCCACGCCTCTGCATAACAAGCTTACTTTCTATAGACTTCAGCTCAATGTCCACCGGTCGACCGAGAAATGAAGTTACATTCTCAAAAGGGATACTGCGAATATGCTGGGTCACTAATTTTCTTAAGCATTGTAGATTGGCAACTGGCCTACCACTAAAACCAATACGTTCGAGATAGTTTTCCAGGTTAATTTCTTTCGTATCCATTGTTATTTACCTCCGAATATTCTGACTTTCCAACAATGCAGAGAGAGTCTAATACCTAAACCTAGATTGAGGTCAATAGCCGCGATCAACTTTTCAGTCCTGCGATCAAACACCTTTCTTGACGAACACGAAAGCTGCCTGTATGAAACCAGTATGGTAAAAACTTCAAGACACCCTGTAACCTTTAATCGAGTCTGATTGCCGGCAAAGCTATCTAGATATATAGCAGGTGAAACCACTGTTTCTCGGGATATCCTCTGGTACTCCAAGCAAACACCGGAATGTTACAGGCATTGGGTAGCTCACAATTAACACTACGCAACTATCTCATTGAGCGCCCTCTTGCTCATACAGTTTTACAAAAAAGAAAATTGAAATTGCGCTAGACACACGAAAATTACTGGCCCAGAAATCCTCCAGAGACCATTATGGGGCAAACTAAAAGCTGGTCTCGATATTGTCTATGAGGGCAGAAATACTCTGCTTCCGAATTCATAAGGCATCAAAGACACCCCCTCAGTTTGCTTTTTTAGGGCGTTTCTTTATGTATAGCGTTTGCGCACTGGGCGATAAGGGTGCAAACCATGCGATTTATCTTTTAAAAGTGCAGCTAGTACAAATGATGCAACAGCTGGGGAGGGTGTAAATAATTCTGTGTAACCGCTCTTGCTAGTGGATTATTGGTAGTCGG
>NZ_JALBWM010000259.1 GCF_023895975.1 Microbulbifer okhotskensis | reverse complement strand
CATGATGGGTGGTGTGGGGGCCGGTAGCTAGAAACTACCGGCTACCCGATTTATGCTTTTACTCGACGTATGTGTAATATTTGCTAGCACTTCTGCTATTTCTTTTTTGAGCTTAATCTTTTCAAGCCATCCTGAATCTTTTGAGCGCTCCAAGACTTCTTTGTAATATTGATGGCCTGGGCCTTTCGTCTCAAGATAGCACGTCCATTGATAACACTTAGTCATAATTTGGCCATATTCGTACCAAATTAGCTCTTCCTTCAGCTCGTTCTTTGATAGATTTATTGAGACGAGATTAAATATTTCAATTATATTGTGAATATCTCCGTTGCCACTGCCGCCCTCTGAAAAGAAGTTATCCAAGTGCTCTTTTCTTCCATCTGGATAATGGAACTCCAGTTCTGACACGCCGAGTGGATTATTAGCATGAAAAGCTTCGATAAAGGTTTCAATCTGATCATTACCAATATGCTTTCTCATGAAATCTAAAATCTTAAAGGTATTCTCAATTTTCCTTTGTTGAAGGTTGAAGCTAAAGGTTCTCATGGCCATGAGGAAGCCAATCACACCTAAGGTGATTACAATTAGATCCTTGTTGTCAGTGATAAAACTCACTTACTCTCCTTTGTGGACATAATAGTGTATTCAAATGCAGCCGCATTATATCACCAGTCAATATATCTCAAGAGGAGAAAACCCCTCTCGCCAGAAAAAAATATACAAACCAATATGTTAGCCTGCGCCGGTGGAAAATTACTCTAGCGGACATATTGCGGCTGCTCTTGATATTTGAGATTGAAACCGGAAGAAAACAACAAAGTATATATAAAATCAGCAAAGTGAAGCCGCTAGGGATGATCTATTGTTTCTGGGTTCCAAAGTGAAAGGCAGTGAAGAGTACCAGTCTTAACAACCATTTTTATACACAACCGAAATTTTCGAAGTGTGAGCAACCCAAAATATAGGCACAAGAATAATCTTATTGGATTTTATTTAGTTTGTTTTAGTGTCAAAGCTGCGTAAAATCGGTGGATATTTATCGATATTTGGGTCGTCATTGAACAGCCTTCTAAAGGCCAATGAGCAAAGCGGTCCAAGAGATTCAAGAATTCTCTAAAAACCATTCCCTCAAAGGAGAACGGTAGCGTGACGTAAAAGTAAGTAAAAGGCGCTGACCCAAGGTGGTGGAACACCTAGGGCCAGCTAACCAAATTGATAACCGAACTATCAAAATGGCTATATGGATCATACGCTAGAAACCCGCTCGTCTTCAATAAAGTGGAGTCCATTCAGCAGTTTGGGGCATGTCCCCTGGCTCTGGAAGCGTTGCGTCTGCCTTTTCTACCTCTATGCCTACCGTTCTCGCGCTCCACCTGATACTTCTTTAACAGTTACTTTCAAGTCCTTCCATTAAGGGAGGTCTACGCATGGTTTGAGTATTCATAGGAAGCAATTATGTTGATCTTAAAGCGCCGGACGGGTGAAAACTTACGGATTGGAGCGAACGTCTCAATTACGGTATTGGAAGTTAAGGGTAATCAGGTAAAGATAGGCATACGTGCCCCAAAATCTCTACCGGTTCACCGTGAGGAAATCTATAGACGTGTGCAAAAGGAGAGGGTGCTGGGGGGTGGAGTTGGTTGAGATTGCGGAGCACGCGAAGCAGCGGCGCGCGTTGGCGCGTCCAGTCCACTGGGCGATAGGGTTAATGCTGTGCGCAGTTGCGATGCGGGCTATTGTGCCGCACCTTGTTATAAGAGCTGTGAGCAAAACTCAAATTCTTCAATGTTCGGCCTTTCAGCTAATACTGCCTTTACCAAATTGTATTGTAACTTCCATTCATCAACACTTCGGACAGTTTCATGCAGCTATAGCCCCATAGTCACTGTACCGCTC
>NZ_JALBWM010000258.1 GCF_023895975.1 Microbulbifer okhotskensis | reverse complement strand
TGGCCGTGGTTCCTACCTATTTCGCCCCCTAAAACTGTCCGAAGTATTGCTAAGTGATATACGACCTAAAACGCTTCAAGCACCGCTCCATTTTTCAACCCTCCTAAGTACCTGATAAGAAATCAACATGATTTTCAATCGGCTTGACTGTTTTTTTTTATAAAGATCCTGATTTATTGAAACCTATAGGTACAGCAGTGAGTTAGAGAAAATCTATTCATTGGGGATAGTGGGCAAAGTGATCATTTTTGCACTTGGGACAAGAGTTCAGGCTAGTATGTAACTTATTGATTCCTCCAGGTTCTTACGCACTTCTTCGTTAGATTGATTCCAGGATGGTAATCATGATAATAGTGGTCAGAATGATTCCTATATAAATGTTATGTGCCATGAGAGTCGATGAATTGGAAACGAAAGTTCTAACATTGAGGGTTGAAGTTGGCCTTCACCAAAGCTGTATGGAGGGTCGCCCAGGATATAGGTCAGGAATTCGACCTAATCACTGGATGCCTGGGCGAGACTATACATTTATAGGCCAAATCGAGTTCATAGGGCAGGATTTACTCGCTCCCGGTGAAAGTTGTGAGGCTGTCATTAAATGTATTGTTCCAGTTCAAGATTCGATCTTATTTCAACCGGGGTTCATGTGGCAAATTTGTGAAGCCAATAAAATTATGGGGTACGCCAAGGTGCTGTCGTGTTAGCCACACATAACGAGGCGCTCAACTACACTCCGGCCGTAAGCGGCCTCCGTCGCACAGCCAAAAGCGTGCTTCGCACCGGCTGCTGGTTAGCTCAGTATTAGCTGTCAGGAAAAAATATGAAGCATGAAGCATGAAGCAATAAATTTTAATGATAAGCTTGCAACATTCGATAAGCATTGGTCTCCTCGAATAATTGCGGAAATGAACGATTATCAGTTTAAGCTAGTTAAAGCACTAGGCGATTTCGTGTGGCATGATCACCCAGATACTGATGAAGTCTTTATCGTGCTGGAAGGCTCTCTGGATATCGAGTTTCGAGATGGTAAAGTTACATTGGAGACTGGAGAAATGTATGTAGTTCCAAAGGGTGTGGAGCATCGGCCTGTGACTAAAGACGAGTGTAAAATAATGTTAGTAGAACCGAAGGGGGTTGTGAACACAGGCGATGCTGGCGGTGAGTTAACAGCGGAGAATGGGGTGTGGGCGTAAAGCATCTAACAAATTGCGCAAGTGGGACAAAGTACTGTGCACTTCGCCCCTTCCCCCCTTTGCAAGGCGTTAGAGCTAGATGAAGCATATTGAAATTCGCCAAAACCCAAAGAGAGAGCTGCAGTTAGTTGCACTGGTGGTTTTTATATATACCTCCTATGCAGGGATCAGTGGAGTGGTATACAAACTTCAGTATTTAGAATCGAGGTTTGTAAGGCTCTCAGTTGAGCCAGGTGAGTACTGGTCAATTCTGTACTTATATACCGCCGGTGGTGTTTTGATGTTTGTATACTCGGTGGTAGGATTTCCTAAACTAGAACACTACTTCCAAAATGCACAGAGAAAGCAAAATAAGGAGCTGGAGAATAGAACAATAAATCAGAAGATCTTTGTCTATTTTATTGCCCCAGTTATTATATTCGCAGCACTCTCAGGATTTTATATATATGCCAATCGGTAGTACCACTTCTAACAAACGCCGGCACAGTCGCGCACTTCGTGCGCTGGACTCGCAACAAGTTGCTCGCTTATACGAAGGGCGTTATGTGTAATTAGGTAAAGGAATGAAGAAAGAAGATTTTCCAGAAGGCACGGGGTTTTATATTAAAGAATTTGATGTACCCTTGGCTCACATTCCAAATGAGGGATGGGTAAACGCTAGATTGCCAACATAAGCGACACACGCTTACCCACTAGAAATTCCAGCGGGC
>NZ_JALBWM010000257.1 GCF_023895975.1 Microbulbifer okhotskensis | reverse complement strand
CACTGAGTTGCTGTTCGAGGTCTTTATCGTTCATTGTTTTGCTCATGGGTTGCTCAGGTATAGAGTATGGGGGCATGAGCAGTTACACAATTTAATTTACAGCCTCTATTTAATTTTTACCGGTAGTAGAGGCTGAATACTTTTGGGCATCTCACTTGTATCTTGTTCATATTTGCGAGGTATTCGGTTAGATTGATCCGCAACAGAATCTAATAGTTCAGACTTGTTCTGACAGTTAGCGGTTTTTCAGAAGGTGCTCTGTCAGGTCAAATTCAGTTTCCGATTTTTTTCTTCCAGATGCCTTTTCCATCTTCAAGTGTTTCCATCGGTGTACGACCGTAATATTTCTTGTCATGATGGGTGCGATCACTATCGTAATATCTGAGCCATTCGACTAGATCCTTTTGCCTTCTCCACAGATCTGTAATCGCCCAGCTAACCCCACCCTTTAATTTATTCGGCAGGTCTGCACCTGTTATATCTTGAAAGCTCCAGGACAATAAAGCTTAAATATCTCAATTGTCTTCGCACGAAACAAGTCGGTATAAATCTGGCACATGTAATCATACGGCTCGAGACCATTGGCTTAGGCTCCTCTGGGAACATCACCAAATAATCACTTTTACGACCGACTTCAAAAGGGTGAGTGGCATTTTCGGCTGGATTATTGTCGATATTTAACTGTCCATCTTTGGTGTGAACCGTAAGTTTCTTCCACTTTTTGTGCAGATATCCCTGTGCCTTCCCAAGCACGGCCTTCGGTTGTCCTTTGCGTTCCATATCATACAGGTAACCAATATAGTTGGGGGCAATATCGGCTTTGCTCAGCTGATTCTTTTTACCTTTACTTAGTTTATGCGCTTTACCACCAGCAACCTTTTGTGTATCGATAAACTTGCGACGCGTATGAGCCCAGCAGCCGAGATGAGTCATATTCTGTTCTGCAGTAACAGCATATTAGCCGGCACAGTCGTCGGTTTGCAGATAACCCTTGAAGCCGGATAGCATTGCATACACCGCCGCTGCGTTAATCGTGGGTAAAGTCATCACTCCACAACCAGTGAAAACGCTGCTTCTCCTAGCGTTTATACCAGACCACAAAGCCGTTACCCCCCAGTAGAGCAGCTTGACCTTATCGCGGCCGCGATTGCACAATACGAAGAGTACTTCGAGTGCTGGCGATAGCCATCATCTCTTGCTCAACTAATACCGTTAAGCTATCGATAGATTTACGCATACCGACGGGCCCCGTATACAAATACACTTGTACTGATCGTTTTTTGTGCAGCATCAATGCTGTCCCCGTAGGAGGCGCCAGAACAATGGCAGGGTGTGTTCCAGCGCAGATACCGGCAGCTGGATATCACCGGGTATAGCCAGTTCCCACGAAGCCTGTAAAGCAGGCAGTGATATGGGAAGTCGCTTGCTCTGCTTGTTGCGCCAATACGTAAAGGTACTGAGCTTTTGCTGGTGATGCTGGCAGTATGCCGTTTGGGAAATATCGCTGCTATTCCAGTCACTGATATGCTCCTGCCAGAAGTCGGTTTTGTTCTGGGTGTTCATTGAGAATTCCTGATCGTTAAAAATCAGGAGAGTTGAGAAAACCTGACTAATATTTTAGATGGGGTTACTTGATCGCTTTCTGTATAGGTATCGACATAGGTTTGTTGGTAAGCACGCCCAACACCCTTAAATGCTCCTACGCAGAAAGTATCCTGCGAGCCCAGATAGCCTTCGCGTTAAGTATCAATTTCACCGCAGGCTTCATCATCATGCCGCTTTCGCTCCAAAGCCTGAACCTATGACTCGGTGAGGACTAGCCCCTCCTCAGCCACCAGGGCAATTGCACTACGATTTTCAGGCTGCAATAGTAGCTCCGCCTGTGTCTTTGCAGAAAAAAGCTAGATTGCCAACATAAGCGACACACGCTTACCCACTAGAAATTCCAGCG
>NZ_JALBWM010000256.1 GCF_023895975.1 Microbulbifer okhotskensis | reverse complement strand
AGACAAGATAATTACAGCCACGATTTAAGCTGATTTATATGGGACAGCCCTGGGGCTGGGGGTTACCAACTTTGCACAGACACAGGGTAAAGTTCTAGGTTACTTAGGTTATGCTTGCTGGTACTCGCTAATGTTGGTTCACCCTTTTGCGGTTTATGCTGTATGGATGGATCTCCTCCCAATTTATTGGTTAGTGTCTTTTTTATTCTTGTCACATTTTGTTTTTGGGTTTGTTTTTGGCCGAAATCTCAGTGCTCGTTAAGTGGTAGATGAAAGCTTGGTATAAGGTGTTAGCTTGAGGCACGGTTATCCCTAGGTTGGGTTGAAGATCTATTTTTATTTATGAGTAGATTACTGGTAAGGTGAATAGTAGGTGGAATAGCCTGCTATCCAGCCCGTATATTTATTAGTCGAAATCCTAACGAATAGCAGCGATTTTAATCGCAGAAAGAAATCTTTGGGGGCGAACTCTTCTAGGCGATATAACCGCTATGTTGGGCATGATCAGTGACATCGCCATCCGCCTTGCCGAGCACCGCTATGATCTCCAGCTTTCCAATCGCATTACCACCAGTGATGACTGGCACTCCTATTTAATGGGATCACACCTTCCTATGGGGTATTCGTGAAACTCCAAGGAGTGGATGACAGCCCTTTGTGGGAGTTGCACCGTCAGGGGAATCCTTGGTTGTCTGAAACGGCAGCCCCCCAACCCGATTGCAAGTACTGCATTGTGAGCAGGTACTGGGTCTATTGCGCGTCAAATGACGGTCTTTTTTTTCAGTGACAGCGGCTATAAAGCCATTACCCATCTGCTTCAACAGAAAAGCTGGGGTTTTATGCAATATTGGCTGCAAGAGACCGTATTGCCTTGGTCGCCATCAAAGCCGTACAGGCTTACGGACATAAAGTGCCCGAGGACCTCGCCATGGTTGGATTTGATGATATTTCGATCACCCCATTCTACACTCCCCCGCTGACCCCCGTTCGTCAGGATACTCGACGTACTGAAGAGTTGACGGCGGAAAAGGGGATGCCGCTGAGTGGCGCTCAAACCGCCGATCCTCAAGTGCTGCCTGCTGGACTGGCGCTGCGCTCTCCCAGATTGCCGGTGGCGCACTGGGCCTTGGAATGAATACCACTATTATAGCTATGGCCCCAGACCTTTCCAGCGGGATAGACCGTGCATTCACGATTAATGCCTACCTGGCCTTGGTTGCACTGGTGATATCCGTGACTTTTGTTAAGAGGACGACTTAAAACCCTTTATCTTATGTTTAATTTCTTTAGCCTATAGATGGTTTCGCTCGGATGTTCATGGAGAAGTTCAGAGGGTTTCTTTGGCTTAGTTTTAGGGTAGATTTCTACGATTAGCGCAATCTATAGATTATACTTTTAATTATATCTATGTTGCACTAATGCAATCAACCATAATTAAAAATAGCCAACACTATAATTAAAAATAGATTCGTGGGTCTGGGGTGAATAAATTGGTAGAGAGGTAGATTGACCTATGAGTGTAGGTATGTTGAAAAATTACTCCTTGGAAACTCTAGGTGCCAAGTCCTGTATTGATAATAGCTGGCCCCTTATGGTTAACGCCCTCGATTCCATACCAAAGAAAAAATTTTATAGCACCATGGATTATGGTGCTGCTGACGGCGGCACTTCTATGGAACTCTGGGGCCGTGTATTTCAAAAGCTGGAAGGTAAAAGCATATACCATATAGCTAATGATTTGCCATCAGGCGATCTGCCGATGTTATCTGAAAATTTGAACCAATTAAGATCAAAATTTGAAAACCTGGTGGTCTTTATACAACCCAGTAGTTTTTACATGCACGTAGCCCCGCAAGCTTCCCTCAATATTGGACTGGCAGCCACTACTATGCACTGGTTATCCAAGATTCCAGAAGTACAACACTTCGGACAGTTTCATACAGCTATAGCCCCATAGTCACTGTACTGCT
>NZ_JALBWM010000255.1 GCF_023895975.1 Microbulbifer okhotskensis | reverse complement strand
ATACGGCTGCTGCAGCAGCCTAAAGGGTGATGCACTTCAGAGTTGAATGCAGGGATCAATATTTGATGCAAATTGTACCCTGTGGATGTTAGTTGTTGGAGTTTAGGGTTGAGTAAAGAATTCAATGCAATTTCGAAATACTTTAGTTACTTGCTTAGGCATCGACCGAATTCTATCGGTCTATCTATGGATGAAAATGGCTGGGTGTCTATTGATGAGTTGGTTCAAAAAACTGTAGATTTCAAGCTGAGCAGGGATATAGTGGCGGTCGTAGTTGAAACCAATGATAAGCAGCGATTTTCTATCAGTGAGAATGGAGCCTTTATCCGGGCTAATCAAGGGCATTCGGTAGGAGTTCACTTGGGTTTGAAACCGATTGATCCACCTGAGTTTCTGCTTCACGGTACCGCGAAGCGTTTTATCCGTGCTATCCGCAACGAAGGTTTAAAGAAGATGCAAAGGCATCATGTGCACTTGTCAGACTCTCAAGCAGTCGCCCGGAGTGTTGGGGCAAGGTACGGTAAACCAATTTTCTTGCAGGTAGCCGCAAAATCCATGCACAACAATGGTTTTATATTCTATCGATCAGTTAATAATGTATGGTTGGTAGAGAGTGTGCCGATAGAATATATTGAAGAAGTGTGAATCACTGGCTGTGACAATATCGGACCTGAATTTTGAAGTCCGTACCTCCCGGTGTGGAGTGCTCCGGGTATTTTAAGTATGGGCACTCACAATTTAAGTCGAAAATAATTATTTGGCAGAAACCATTAAATAATGGGATTAATTGCTGCCGCTTTTCTAGGGGCAGAGATTCGTCAATCTAGACTTAACAACCCACTTATAGCTTTTCTGTGTACCAAATTTTGGGAGTCACAAGTACCCCTGCTTGTTTCCGGACTGCTTGCAGTTCAGCGCAGTTGACATATTTAATCGCATGTTCTTTTGATGGGAATTCGTGAATGACAGTCACATTATGATGGTTGTCAACTTCTCGGTAGATGGATGTGGCTGTGGCCCCCATTTCTTTCAGCTTTGGCTTGAAGTCCTCAAATACTTTATGCCATGTGTTGTAGTCTTTGACGTTAGCGTGCATAAATAGATGTATCATCTCGGTACTGCCTGGTCAGAACTTTAAATGTTGGCTTGGCTTAGGTGCTGAATGAGTAGCATTTTTACACCGGGTGTCAAGCTAGTTGAGATCACACTCAAAAGAATGCTTGTAAAATATATAGCACACCGTTGATTTATAGGGGGCTGCGTTCAGTAATGATTGAATTTTTTGTGGCTGTTTGTAGTGGTCTAAAATTTCCGGACACTTCGCTAAGATGGAAAAACTTGGGATGAGGCTCAAGTGGGCCTTGGAAGAGTGACAAAGCTGGGTGGTGTTGCTGCTGGTGTAGCTGTTGTTGGGCTCGCCTTGTCTATTTCCAGGCAGTCGATAAATATCAAGAGAAGGTTGCATGTAGAGCTTACGCGCTGGCAAGGATCGAGAAGGGGTGGAGCATTTTTTTGTGCCTTTTGAGGCACTTCAATATCAAGTGACGGGTAAGAATCTAAAGAGAGGTAAGCATGCTAAGTTCGCTCTCCTTATTTTACGGGCATCTTCTGCAAACTGTTGTTGAGGTGGAGTTTGGGGAGGTTCATTGGTTTCCCTAGTTTGGAACGGTGGCAAATATGTTCTGCTCTCAAATCATGCCTGGAGTGGGGATGATCATCCGACATTTAGAAGAGTATTCTGATCACCTGGATGCGGAAGTTAAAACTACTGTGGAGAAGCTGCAGTGAGTACCGGTATTTTCCATTTTGATACGGTTTGTCGGCTGCCGTGGTATCCAAGGGCGATCGGTCAATGAACCTGATCGTTACCAAGGTCAGTTTGACACCTCCCAAAGGCGCCATATCTAAAGAATCTGATTGAGTTTGAGAGTTATAACCGAATCTGGTGTTTGAGGGTTTGAAAGAAAGTAGCGTATCTG
>NZ_JALBWM010000254.1 GCF_023895975.1 Microbulbifer okhotskensis | reverse complement strand
AGTATCTGGCCGTGGTTCCTACCTATTTCGCCCCTAAAACTGTCCGAAGTATTGTTAAGGAACTGCCTGATTTTACAAACCTGAGCCTTGAGAGTAATATGTTGAACTTTCTTTTCTTCCACTGAAATTTCATTTACATACCAATCAAGAGCATATAAACATCTATTTTCCTGCAGCCATACCAAACTTCAGGCGCCAACAAAGATAAAAATATTAAACAGACATCAACCAGAGGATATACAGAGCGGACCAACAATTAATACAACAATTACTTAATTATTAATGCCATTAACCTCAATACTGGATTAATGAAAAAACTGTAACACGTACACTCACACCTCAATTAACCGAGAAAATAATTATCACTTAAAAGTTCTAAAAAATCGCGAGACAGAATAGCTAATTTAATGAGAATAAAGTTTGGAATTGTAATTTGGGGAAACGGTAATCACGCCAAATGGAGTATAAGCCTATACTGCCAAAGCTAATCTCTCACCGGCTGGAATAGCAAACTGGGATCTTTCTCTACTGCACTAACTACCATCCCATGCTTCTACCCGCTTCACGTATATAATCTGGGCTGACTCATAGGGGGGTATCCTCTCACCCAAATATTTTTCGCCTTTGCGCTCTTTAGCCCTAATATCCATTCTCTATTGAATTACAGGAAATACTGCAAAACAACGCCTCATTTCCACTACTCTGCACTTATATACTTAGAGCAACGATACGATGCAAGCCACGCTCAAATCTCAGCGCCAGGCAGGAAAATCGGTCAGACTAAAGGCTAACTATAGCCAGCATCAACCCTACAGTGATTGGCAATGGTGAAGATCACGCTGCCAAGAAGAATTGGGCCCGCTGCTCATGAGAAAACTACGGCAGTTTTTGTCAGAACCAGATCAACGACCGACCTCAGCGACGGTTATAGCCGTACTCTTCATGGGACTTAAGTTTGAAACAAGCAGATAGAACGACTAACAAGATCGCAGGTGGAATCAAGTGGAGAGCCGATACACCCAGCGAGTCCTTTATTTACCTAAGGCTCAACGAGGACGGGGAATCTAATGAGGAATGCTGACTGGATCTATTACCTACGCCAGGGGGGGAATCCTGTCATTGAGCCTTATTCGGCAGTAAAACTACTCTAGCCCATTCGACTCCTATCTGTGTAGTCAGTTTTGCACAGAATTGCTTGCTACCTTTAAACGCGCTACTGTCTTGCCGTCTCATAAAGTGAGCCAGTATATTGTTAAGTACCCCTAAATTTACCTTTCTCACTCAATAATATTCAGAACCTATCCTCCCAATAATTGCTCAGACTCCAATTATTTTAAAGATAAAGGTATCAAACAAATCAGTGGATCTACGGCAAAACCCTGTTTAGGGTCTGTTGAATTACTCCGCAATACTCCTGTTAAAATTTCACCCTGACTCAAAGGATCCTTATCGCCCCTTTATTTTTGCAGTTTTTTTGGCAACAATTGGGGCTGATCTTTATCCACTCAGAGAATAATAATGAAGGGTTTTTTGATTATTGGCGGTGGCCATAATGGCTTAGTCTGCGCCTGTTATTTAGCTAAAGCGGGGGGGAATGTCACAATTCTTGAGCGCCGGTCTATCGTTGGCGGCGCTGCCGTTACTGAAGAGTTCCACCCAGGGTTCCGAAACTCTGTGGCAAGCTACACCGTTAGCCTGCTAAACCCAAAAATTATCGAAGACTTGAATCTGCGCGAACATGGTCTGGAAATCAAGCTACGACCCCAGTCAAACTTTTTCCCTATTTCAGATAAGGAGAGCCTCTCCTTCCACAAGCGTGTCGCAGATACACAGGCAGAAGTTGCCTGCTTCTCGAAAAAGGACGCCGCCACCCTGCCCGCCTTTTATGCCATGCTGGAAACGGTAGCCGACATTTTGCGCGACGAACTGTTGCGCTCCCCCCCCAGGGCTGTCCCATATAAATCGGTGTAAAAACGAACAGAATAGACCTAGAA
>NZ_JALBWM010000253.1 GCF_023895975.1 Microbulbifer okhotskensis | reverse complement strand
ATCGATTACCAATAACCAACTGGCAGGGCAGTTACACAGAATTATTTACACCCTCGCACAGTTACTTACACAGTATCGTATGGCACCACCAATAGGAACCATGGTATCTCATTGCTTTTATGACAATGATCTAGCCAATGGTGATAGGGCAATACCTGATATCTATCCTTCCGGACATAGGCTGTTTAATGCTTACGTCACTTGGGTGGATACACAAGCTAATGGTAAAGGATCACATCACCTCAGTGATAAAGGTGTCAGTATTTACAACCGTTCTGAAGCCAATGCTATCGTCAAGTTGCTGTCTGAAATAAGTGGAAATTCAGAATTTATTGCTAGTCTGTCAGGTCATGTGAAAGGTGGAGAGGCAGCAATCGGTGTTATCTGTATGTATGGCGAACAAAGAAGAATTCTTCGCCAGAAACTCAAAGAAGCCGCCTGGGGTGAAGATTTTAAAAGCCTGATAAAAATTGACACGGTTGATAGCTACCAGGGCAAAGAGAACCGAATCATAATTCTTTCAGTTACACGGTCTATCGCAGACCAATCACCTGGTTTCCTACGGTCCCCTAATCGTATTAACGTCGCATTGTCTCGCGCCATGGATCGGTTGATTATCGTAGGTGATACCCGAATGTGGAAGGGGAAAAATCAAAACCTGCCCTTAGGGAAAGTGCTGTCTTACATAGAAAAACAAGATGACAACCAGTACCAAGTGGTGCCTGTTCAGCGAAGCAACATGAAGCGAGGTAAGAGAAATGGAAAGTAACAAAATACCGTTTCATGAAATCGATTTTTTACTGCCTGTTCATCGCTTCGCTATTGAGTTTTCGTACGTAACAAAACGAAGACTACCATTCATTCGAGAGTTTGCTTTAAGGCTTATTCATTTAGCACCCATGGCTCCCGAATCATTGGCGAGGTACTTAGATTTATCATCTCGAGAGCTAAAAGAGGTGCTGAGAGATCTTGTTGACAAGGATGAGCTAACGTATTGCGATGACGGTTTGATTGACCTAACGCCACGAGCGAGAGGATACTTTGTTGATGAAGGCGATTCACCGCAGGTCACAAGTATTGAGACCAAGAATATCACTTTGTCGTTCGAGTTGGCTGGATTTAATTGTATCCGGACAAATTTCGTTCGAGATGGCTGGCATGCTGGCATCTCCGTCCCTGTTTCTAGTGAAAAACGGGGCCTGAGCGATAAATACGCAAGTAAAGGTTTTCAAGCACAATTCTATTATTTATTAGAGCTAGGCTATATGCCGGATATTTCTCCTAGAGATGCAGAGACGTTACCTTCAATTTACAAGATGGACGCTGTTACACGGGTGGGGCAGGGCAACAAACGACTACCTCATACATTCTTCTTTGATGACTTTGGCAATCTTGTTGAAAGGGAGGATCTTGATACATTTAAATATGATGAGCCTGTTTTTGATGCTATTACCCGGACTATCAATAATTTTCATCAGATAAATAACTTGCCTGATGTAGCGGATGCAATGCAGGCAGTAGGTGACGATGTAACAGGGGAGTTCATTTCCTCTAGTGGTATTGATGTATCTAGCTTGATTCGCGAAATTGCTCGCTCTCGCGAGCATGAATCAAAGTTACAGCTAATGTTGGGTCCTATTTACCAAGAGGGCAACTGGCAATACATCAAATCTCGCTTGAGTAGTGAACTTAAACAACTAAAAGAGCACCACCAGGATGGTGTTAAAGAGCTAACCTGGCTGGCGCCTAGCGATAGTTTTTGGGGGAAGTCGGACAGATATACGGCTGTTAAGTCATGGTTAGAAGAGAGTGCTATGACAACTGGCAATAACCCAAAGCGGTTATTTAAACCAAAGTTCTATTTTCCTAACTCTTGATGTTCTGCTCAAGGATTATCTTGGTGGATCGGTAGGATTTGAGAGTCCAATAGATTTGGGGAAGCTGTAGTTGGCTGGATAGCTGATAGCTGATAGCTGATAGCTGATAGCTGATAGCTGATAGCTGATAGC
>NZ_JALBWM010000252.1 GCF_023895975.1 Microbulbifer okhotskensis | reverse complement strand
CGAGCAGTACAGTGACTATGGGGCTATAGCTGTATGAAACTGTCCGAAGTGTTGGAACACCAGAATTGACAATAACTCCACAATAGAGGGCTACGACTGTAAGGTTGGCGCGGTGTAACTATTCAGCATCAACCTCCAAAGCCACCTGTAGGGACGAGATCAGTCGATGGGGCTCTGGCGAAGGTGGCGCGTACTCGGCAAAGAGTTTAATGTACCATGTAACAATCGATTCTTCCGGTCCTTTGGCTTTCGCATTGTTTCGCTGCGTATCGGCATCAAGATTGAGTTTCTTGCTGAAGTTTTTCTAGCAATTTGCGCAAATTTTTCAAATTATCTACACCTAGCAACTTGGCATACTCCACATCGATTTGCAGTTTAATTTTATAAGCCGCGGTTAGAGCCTCTTCACCACGTTGGGTAAACTGAACCATACTCGAACGTTTGTCCTGCTCGTTGGGGACTTTCTTCACGTACCCTTTGCTTTGTAGTTCATTGGCCAGCTGCCCCATGGCTTGTTTTGTCATGCCTGCCTTTTCGGCAAGGCTAGTGATTGAGTCACCAGTGGTACTGAGATTTGAAATTAACTGAGTGTGAGAGAGGGTAATATCGGAAAAACCATAATTGTGCAGTAGGGCTACTGCCCGCTCACTATACGTTTTCGCGGCATACTGGAACAGTCGACCAATATTGGTTTCGCGTAGTGCTAGCAGGTCATGTGAAAATTCGCTCATAGTAGCCCCTTGGAAATATAGTAAAGTTGGTTTACTATTATCTTGGTAAGGTTACTTTACTATATTGCCAGGAGGCTGTCATATGATCGTCATTCGGATAGAGCTAGCTGCGAAAGCTGAGAATCAGGCTGCGCTTGTGGGCTACTTCAAAGAGGAGGCGGAGCGCAATAAGACCTCACAGGGTTGCATTGCGTATCAGTTGTATCAGGACGTGTCTGAGACAAACGGCTTTTTACTGTATGAAGAGTGGGAGAGCATGGAGTCCTTTGCGGTCTACAAGCACTCAGAAGGCTTCAGAAAACTCATGGCCACTGTCTTTCCATTATTGGAGGGTAAACCTGACTCGGTTTATTACAGTGGTGAAGTAGTGGGGCCTTAACTTGGCATGATTACCCTACTGTGCGCTGGGTATGGGAGATGCTGAATCATGAGTTAAGACGCTAAAGTCTGGCTCTCACGATTAATTTCTAAAAAGGACTTATTGCACTGGAAAGCAAGGGATTGCCTAGATTTTTGGTGGAAGATTATTTCACTAGAGTGGCTTGTATAAAAGACCTATGAGCGAAATAAATAAAGCAAGAAAGTGAGCAGGGGGTTTGCAAACAGAATTGTAACTATTCAGCACTAACCCCAAAAAATTTGAATTTCTCCAATAAAAATCCAGGCCACCCCCCATTAAGTAGTTACGTTAATGCTTCTCCGGGGTCGATATTATTTTTCTGACAGGTCAACAGGTAGGAGCGGATATGGCAGAAGGCTCTTGCGCCTTCTTCAGAGCGAAAGCAAACCAAGATTTTTGTTGCACCTTAGTCATCCGAAGATCTCGCTCCCCCTGATTATTGGGAACGGTACTTCAGGGCGTTACATAAAACGAAGTACATCCTCTTCGTAGTCACGAAGCCGCTCCAGTAGATTACGAGATTTGCTGCGCTTAAGTCGCCCTCGGAGAGGTGATGTTGTATCCGGTACTGGTGCCGGGCACTCGATATCTCCACGGCCGAGGATTTTGCGATAACGGATTCTCCAGCGCTTTACTGTAGTGGTCAACTCTTTTTGGCCGCCGAACTCTAAGCGTTCCAATATTTTTCTTCCGCCACATTTGGTGGCAATCCATCATTTTTTTGGTGAGGCCGTATTTGGCTGTAGTAACCAATGATGTAGCTGGTGATTCCCTGTTGTGCCGAGGGGAATGATTTATGGGCACGGTAGGAACACCGGTCACCCGACGCCCCCCGCTCAGATCCGTACGTGCGCTACTAACGCATACGGCTCCTACTTCGAGTA
>NZ_JALBWM010000251.1 GCF_023895975.1 Microbulbifer okhotskensis | reverse complement strand
TCTTCTCGATATTCTACCAAAACCAGTATCTATGCGGGCGTTTTTCAACAGCCTGTTAGGGGTGCCTGGCAAGCTAAGGCAAGGAATTTATTGTGAATAAGCTCAAACTGATACACTTGTCCATATAGCACCGCTTGAGTATATTCACTTTGGCAAATGGCCACTGATTAAGTTTATCTACATGATGGCCCGTTATTTGGTCTATAGGGTTCCAAACCGAGCGGCAATTTCTATGTTTTGGTCAATTAGACCCTTGTAGGCATAATGGTGGACTGACAAGAGAAAATTTCCAGGCTATTACCATGGAAGACCCAGTGGCCGCGATACGAGTCCCGTTGCTGGGTGGGTGTGTTGTATAGGTATAAGCTGCTAAAGAAGGCGTCATCTACCACTTACAGATGGTGATTTTCATTACTCTTATATTTGCAGTCAAATTTTATTTCCCCTTTGATATAGCTGGACTTGAGCGCTCTATATGCAATTAAGATGCTTATTCGTATTTTTCCTCAGTGCAATACTATTTTTTTATACAGCTGCAGCAGAGGAAACCAACCCCGAGAGGTATTGGCCGGCTGGCGCGCAATTGGTGATTTCCCTATCCATGCAGTTTGAAGCGACAGCACAGGATGCTCATGCAGAAGGACCTTTTGGGCCAATGAATGAAAAATATCCTGATACCGTAACGCCAACCTGGTATGACTATGGTATGAATGAAGGAATACCGCGTATGCTTGATCTTTGGGATAAGCATGGAATCAAAGTCACCTCCCATATGGTTGGGCGCGCAGTGGAGCTAAATACCAGTCTTGCTAAAGAAGTAGTTCAGCGAGGGCATGAAGCAGCAGGACATGGGCAAGCCTGGACTGAGCAATATTCATTGGGCAGGGAAGAAGAGTACCAAGCCAATGCTAAAAGCATCTCAATTATAGAAAAAATTACGGGTCAACGCCCGGTGGGATATAATGCGTTTGGTATGCGCCACTCGAAGAATACATTGGATATTCTTCAACAGTTAGGGTTTATTTATCATGTCGATAATGTGGCTCGTGATGAACCCTTTCTAATTTTTCTGAATAATAAGCCTCTCGTTGTTGTCCCTTATACGGTGAGAAATAACGATTTCTTTCGTTATGATAGCTACTCACCCATGACTAGTGCCGCTTTCCTTCAGGAACTGAAGGATGAGTTTGATGTGCTCTATGAAGAGGGAGAAAAGAAACGGAGAATGATGTCAATCAGTGTGCATGATAGAATGGCTACCCCTGCAATGATTAAGGCCCTGGATACCTTCCTCAATTATGCCAAGCAGCATAAAGGCGTGGCCTTTATGCGGAAAGATGAAATTGCTCGATGGATTCTGCAGCAAAACAATGTTCCGGTTGCAACCAAGCGTGAAACTCTTCAAGCTATTGGGAAATCCTTGCCTGAAGGTATGGAATAGATGAATGCTGTTCTTTGGTACATATTGATATTAAATAACTGCATAAAATAAAATGTATTCATTTAACCTAACATCAAGATAGGCGGTGCATACATCCCTGTATATCTCTAACTAGCATCATACTTCAGAATCATTGGGGACTGAGTAGAATGACGTTTATTTAAGCTTCAGGGTATGGCCATGTTTTTTTATTTTTTCTTGCGTTTCTTTTCTCGGCATCATCAGTCGGGAAATTGGTTTGGAGCGCCGGTATGAACACCCTCGCCTTAGCAAAGATACTGAAATTCACACCCACTATATGAAGCCACCACTATAAAAAATAAATAGTATAGCGGTGGGAGAATATTAACTATTATCTTCCTGACTTGATGTAGCGTACTGAAGAGTCTTCATTAATTCTGACAAGCACTTTTTTATTCGCTATTTGCGCAGGTAGTAGTGTGGAGCATATGGCTTCAGCACCAGGATCTTGCAAATTTAATGTTGTGTAAATACCTTCTACAGGAGTACAGCTCAATAGGGTCTCATCACCAGGGCTGTCCCATATAAATCAGCTTAAATCGTGGCTGTAATTATCTTGTCTAA
>NZ_JALBWM010000250.1 GCF_023895975.1 Microbulbifer okhotskensis | reverse complement strand
CTCTGAATCTGCTAAAAATCGAAGATAGAAATGCGAAACAAACGGATGAGGCTACAGTCATTTCAATTGCTAGCTGGAAACGTCGAAAGTTCAATCAGCACCTTATGGATAGACTTTTTGACGAGTTAGATCTTGACCAAGGTTGTGAAAAAGTTGCCCGTATTTACGAACCGTACAGCGACTACGGGGCTATAGCTGCATGAAACTGTCCGAAGTATTGCATTAATAGAGTTATTTTTTAATTCGATCCATACAGCTAAAGCTACAACAATTGCTCCACTTCGTTGAAACCAGCTAGCAATGGTTTCTCCTTTAGGCATTAAGTCTTCTACAAATAATGCCAAAAGAGGAACTGCGATCGCTGCAACAATAATTGGAGCAGTCGTTCGAAGACTTTTATTTATAACGTTTCTAGCATCATCAATCCATGCCAACTCTGAATTCTCCTTCTGGCACATAACATTTGTATAGTGGTCATCATGACTACTATTTCCTTGACCACTATTTCTGATGCAAATTTACGCCAACACGCCATCTTCTTCCACCAAATCAATAGATTACGCCTACCGGGCACTAAAGAGCCAACTGGCAAAACGATCATCGTGCCCACTATCCACAATTTTCACTGGCATTATAACCTGATGATTTTAAAGCGTTTTTGGTGAGTTTTGGGAGATTAGGAAAATAACAGTCGCCGTGACCGAAAGCACTTGGAGAGCGGTCTGTTTTAGGGGGGAGTTTTTGGTGGGGCCTGGGCTTTAAAGGTGTGCGTTGGCGGCGCGGTTAGGTGGTTTGGCTATCCCAAAACACCCCATCCAAAGCCCCCAACATCTGCCCCACCACCCCCGCCAAATCCGTCGAAGTATCCCCAGTAATCACCGGCAGCGTCTCAGGGCGGTTGGCTACCTGCCAGCCGCTGCTGCCGTTGATATACAGCAGTCCATCTACTTGATTCAGAACTACTTTGGCGGGAAAGAATTGCCAGTAGCCGGGGTCTGCGACATAGCGGGCGAGCTGGTTGTCTTGGCCGGCCCAGTCGCCAGTGCCGGTGGCAACTATGTAGCGGCCACCGTCTGCAGGTGCGGCCGGGGGATCGTTTTGAATGCCCTGCACTTCGATCTGCAATAGCGCGTCGATGGTGTCCAGCGCTTGGTTAAGGCTGGTGGCTGGGTCCAGGGTGCCTTCCTGGGCGTAGGGTATGGCGTTGTTGGGTGTGTTGCTCATGGGGTTTTTATCCTGCTTATACCGTGATTTCTGTGGCCGGGCCGGGGCCGGTGATGCTGTTGAGTTGCGCCACTTGGATGGTGGCGGGGCCTGGGTCTGCGATGGTTAAAGTGGTTGTACTGGTATCGGTGCTGCTGCCGTTAATCGTTACCCGGTAGCCGGTAAAAAACTGGCTTTGGTCGTAGGCGGCGCGGCCGCCCAGGCGCCCTACTCCCAGCCATTGAATTACCAGCTGGCCATTTGCACGGTGTGCACTGAGATTGGCCGGGGCGGGTTCGGTATGGCTGGCGCCGGTGTAGGTCGCGGCGGTGGTGGTCTCCTCGCCGCTGCCGCTACTGGTGGCGCGGAAAGTTAATGTCTGGTCCAGGTTGTATCGGTCGCTGGGAATGTAGTTAAGGGTGTTGCGATCGAGTAGAACAAAGCGCGTGCCGGCCGGATGCTCTGCAGGGGTAGTGCCCAAGCGCCCGCGCAGCAGGTAGCCAATTTCCCAGACGCCGGGGCTGATCTCGTCGGCTTCGCCAAAGCTCACTATTTCATTGCCGATCAGGGCGCGGTTCTGCCGGTTGAGCAGTTCGGCCAGGGTGCGATATTCGAGCACGTCACCGTCGTCATAGAGCTGGATTTGTACTCGGTGGTTGCTGTCGGGGATCTCGCGCTTGTGCGTGCCGAGGGGGCTGGTTAATTCCCCCATTACGGCCTCCACGTCGGTGCTGTCGGAGTCGGTATAGTTTTCTCCACCGTCCAGGGACAGCGCCACGGTGGCGCCGTACCAGGCGGAGTTACTGCCGGCGATGGCAATGTAATAGCCCA
>NZ_JALBWM010000024.1 GCF_023895975.1 Microbulbifer okhotskensis | reverse complement strand
CCCAATCGGGTGGCCCTTTTTTTATGCCTGAAATAAATGTCGATGCGAAAAGAAACACAAATAATAAACACGTAATTGTTGTGTGCGAAATAAAAATAATAAAGTGGGAAAAATATAAAACAGGAAAAATAAACTCTAATTTGGAGTTTATTTTTAATGGCCTGAAGTCAAACGTTGCAAAAGATTAAATTAAAAACCTGCACAGGCCATCTAGGGTGTTTTTACTTGAGTAGTGATTAATTATCCCTATAAAAACAGTACTCAAAGCACCTCTCTTCTCATTTTTTTAAACATTCCTGGGCAAGTTAATCTCAAATAATCTAAAAAAAGAGACCGTAAAAGTAGCGATACCACTCCCGCCAAAAATTAAAATTACCCGATACAAATGCCGGTGAAATTTTAATCGTTATGCTAATAGGCTGTAATCACGGGGGCTCTAGCGGATTTAATAGAGTTATGCACAGCTCTATCCAGGCTTTCTGTTAATAAAGCGTCCTTGTGGAAATCGCTGCAAAAAGCGCTGCTTTTTTACCCGCCCATAGCAGAGCCATGGAGGATCAGGGCTAAAGGGGGATATCCCAGAGTTATGCACAGCTATATCCCGTGTTTCTGTTGGTAACCGGGCTGTAATAAAATGGAAATCAGTTATTAACAGGGTTGTGAGATTGAGACCTGTGGATTACTAGAGGTGATTGGTACGCCGGTATCTGCCAGAGAGAAGAGCGGGCGAGTGCTTGAAAATAAGTGGGAATAATAGAGGCAATAAAAAGCCCCACGATTGTGGGGCTTGGGGCGGGCTAAATGCTGAAGGCGTTATCGGGAACCAGATCAAAGCTCATCTCATTCAGGCTGAGGTCCTCTAAAGGGATTAGCTGGGCGGGGAGGGCAAAGCGGCGTGAGGTTGTGTTTTCTGACCAATCTAATACTTCAATATCTGCTGACTCCTCTTGCAGGTATTGGAGGAGCGCCCGAAGATCACTGGCGCTAGAGGCGATCAGAGTTTGGTACTCAAACATTCCCTGTAATTTCACGAAGCGATATTCACTTGTAGCATCCTCTATACGTAGCCATGCTTCGCCATTGGGCTTACTTTCTTCGCCGAGAATAACAGGGCCTTGATCATCATCGAATACAGAGGCAAGTCGATAATCTGGTGTGGGTAGTTCTGCGCCGACCCAAACCCAGCCGGAGAGGCTGATGCGATTTAATTGCCATTCACACAGCCATACCGTTTGGTCGTCGTCTATTCGAAACTCACGGTACTCCTTCTGGCTCAGATAGTTGTCAAAGCTCATTTCTGTATTGGGATTATCCTTACGGAAACTATGCAGTTGTTGCGTCATTTCGTAATTCACTTCCCAGTGTTTTCGCAATCGCCATTGCATCGGATATTGACCCCATTCCACGATATATTCTTCATGCTCGCGGATAGTTTCAACAACACGCCAAAAGGCGCCATCGATGAGGATACAGGTATCGCCGAGTTTACATCCGGGGGCAATAATGCTGCATTCCGGGGACGCTTGCGAAGCGCTGACCAAATGTTCGCTGCGCCCTTCAATCACATCATACCAGGGGAAGCCGTGGCGTAATGGCGGCGGAAATGCCAGTGGTGGTCGCCCCCCGAGTAATCGGCGAAAGAGTACCGATTTTTCAATTTCAAGATCGGAAAGTGTATAACCTTCCTGTTGGGTGATTTGGCCCCAGGCAAAGGCGGCTCGAATTAGGTGTTTTTCGCGGTCTGAAAAGCTCATGGATGCAATCATGGGCAGTAAATAGGAAACCATACCACTGTGCAGGGGAAGGCGCTAATGCAAATGCAATTATCTGTGATTTGGTTAGGGACGACACTTGTAAGGTGGTTCGATACACTGCTGGATTCAATATTGATGCAATAGGAGGTTAGTGGTGCTTTGGATTCGAGGGCTACTGATCATTACTTTGGGCTTTTGCGTTTGGGTTTCGCTGGCAGTGGCCAGCTCAGCTGAGTCTGATAATTTTGAGTCTTGTCATCTGGATGGTTGGGGTAGCTCCCTGTTATGCACAGACTTGCCCGTTGGTGAGGGGGATACTGCGGTGGATCTGGCTGTGATGATTGCCCCTGCAGTGAATGACATTGGTCGCGAGCCTATTTACCTTCTAGCTGGCGGGCCGGGGCAGGCAGCCAGTCACTTAACCCCGATTTTAAATGCGCTGCACAAGGTCAATCAGGATAGGGCAATTGTACTGGTAGATCGGCGAGGCTCCGGTTATTCCGGTGCATTTGACTGTGGCATAAATAGGGAAATAACTATGGACCTGGGCGTAGTGAGCGAACGCCTATCGGAGTGTTATTTAGAGAAAACCACTTTCGCAAACGCGCTGAACAGTCGCCAGGCTGTG
Source organism: Microbulbifer okhotskensis (assembly GCF_023895975.1). Lineage (GTDB taxonomy): Bacteria > Pseudomonadota > Gammaproteobacteria > Pseudomonadales > Cellvibrionaceae > Microbulbifer > Microbulbifer okhotskensis. The sequence goes on along the minus strand of NZ_JALBWM010000024.1, from coordinate 47,991 downwards.
GAAGATCTTGAAAAAGTCCGTATCCACCTGGGGCATGGAAAAATTGCTTTGTGGGGAGGATCTTGGGGAACCCGTACCGCCTTGCTATACCAACAATGGTATCCAGATAGCTTAAGTGTACTGATATTGGATGCTGTCGCGCCAATTGATACTAAAGTTTTCTTGACTGCGCGGGCTGCGGAAAATGCGCTTAGGAAGCTTGAGCTGGATTGTAGCGAAGATCCTATTTGTGCGGAACTTGGGAACTGGCGGGTTGAGCTAGATCAGCTCCTTGTGAGTTGGGATAAAAGTGGGGGCGCCAATTTTCCTGACCCCCGCTCGGGAGATCGCCTGAAAGTTGATATTCCTCGAAGCTTCCTGCAAAACCTTATTAGAACTGCACTTTATGCTCCAGAGACTGCGGCTCAGATACCATTTGCAGTTAGTCAGGCGGGGTCGGGCAATTATTTGCCTTTGTCGGGACTTGCTGGCTTGCTTTCTGATTCCGGTATGTCTGTGGGACTTACACTATCAGTGGCCTGCGCCGAGGAATTGAACCGAACCTCTAGTGAAGAGCTGGCGGCAGATAGTCGAGGTAGTTTTTTAGGAACTGCGTTTTTCGAATTTTTTGAGGAAGGGTGTAGAGTTTGGCCGGTTGCCCCTTTCTCTTACAAAAAACCCGAGCCCAGAAATCATCCGGTGCTATTAATTTCGGGAGAGGCTGACCCTATCACGCCATATTATTATGCCGATCAGAACCTTAATTACCTCTCAGGGGCGAAGCACCTGTTGGTACCCGGTGGGGGTCATATCAATACAATGCGTGGGTGTGTGCCCGAATTGATAAAGATTTTTCTTAATTCCCCATCTGAAGCTTTGGATACGGCTTGCCTTGACGATATTCAAAGACCGCCGTTTATGGTTGGATTTTTTGGCCCCGAAATTGATATACCAAAGACAAAAGAAAAGGTACGCGTACAGGAGGGTTCGTTGTGATAAGTGTTGAAGCTGTCAGCAAGCAATTTTCGGGAGAGCCCGTATTGAGACGTCTTAGTTTTTCGATACCAGATGGGCAGATTACCGCTTTACTTGGGGCGAATGGAGCGGGCAAGACGACTTGTCTACGGATTATCACGGGACTGGTAAAAGCGGATGCCGGTAGTGTCTATGTTAATAATTTGCATGTAAGTACACACCCCTTGGAAGCACGTCGTCAGTTGGGGGTTGTGGGAGACCGAGAGGGGCTGTATGAGCGCCTTACCGTGGCTGAGTATTTATCTTTTTTTGCCAGTGCGCAGGGGCTTTCCGGTAGTGAATTAACCTGGGCGCTAAATTCGGTTCGTGATGAATTGGAATTGGAGAGTTTATGGCACCGGCGAACAAAGGGCTTTTCACAAGGGGAGCGAATGAAGGTCTCCCTCGCCCGAGCTTTGGTTCACCGCCCAAAACATTTGATACTTGACGAGCCTACTCGTGGGCTGGATGTTCTTGCCGCTAGATTATTACGCAAAACCCTTTTGCGATTGCGCTCGGAGGGTGTGGCAATTTTATTTTCGAGTCACATTATGGCCGAGGTTTCCGAGCTTTCAGATAAAGTTTTAGTCATGGCTAATGGAGTTGTTGTGGCTAATGGAACACCTGAAGAGCTTTTACAGCGTACCGAATGTAAAAACCTGGAAGACAGTTTTGTGGCTTTGGCCTATGGGAGAAAGGCGGAACGGGAGGCAGTTGTATGAATTTCACAAGACGGATGTTCACGGCTCCAATGAGAGCGCTAATACGCAAAGAACTGCTGGAAGTTTGGCGTGATAGGCGGGCTCTAGGTTTGGCTCTTGCTTTTGCAATATTATTTCCTGGGTTGATTGCTGCAATGATTATGTTTGCACTGAAATCTCAGGGCGAAAAAACGTTCCGGGTCGCTCTAATTGGAGGTGAAAATGTGCCGGTGCTGGAGCAGCAGTTGAGTAAAGGGAGTTTTCAGCTGGACAGTCTGTCCGAGAGTGATCCCGCCTCACTCCTAAATAATAATTATGATGCGGTAGTGAAGATTGCTGATGGCTTTGCCGATGACTATCGCAATTTCCGCAGTCCTAAAGTGTATCTTTATGTGGATGGTTCCAATCGTTTTAGCGGAAGGGGTGCGACTCATGTGCAGAAAAATCTTGGAGAATTACAGCAGTTAATAGTTCAGCAGCGCTTGGTGGCTAGGGGGGTTGCAGTGCAATTAATGGCGCCCTGGCAAGTGCAAGTCAGGGACGTGAGTACCCCCTCTTCACGCAGCACTTGGATTTTTAGCAGCATACCTATGCTGCTAATTATGACGCTGTTTGTTGGCTGCTTGTCCTCATCGATCGATACCTCTGCAGGAGAGCGGGAGAGAATGAGTCTTGAGGTGCTGTTACAGCAGCCGGTTGAGGCTTGGCAGATCGTTCTGGGTAAGGTTATTGCTGTGTCCAGTATCAGTTGGTTTGCTTCGATTCTTGCACTTACTTCCTTGATGGTTGTATTTCCCTTTTTACCCTTGGCAGAGATGGGAATAAAGCATGCAACAACGGTCTGGGGAGCTGTAACCATAGCGCTTGCCCTGCTGCCTTTGGCGCTATTGATTGCAGTGCTACAAATATTACTGGCACTGCGGTCACAGTCATTTAAGGATGCGCAAACTCAGCTGAGTATTTTGCAGTTTTTACCGGTCACTTTATTGTTCATTCTGGATATGTCGGCGATTGAGTTAAAGGGGCCGCTTTGGCAGTTAGTCCCCTTGGTCGCCCAGCAGCAGTGGTTCAAAGTCCTGTTAGTTGGGGATTCAATATCTGTAGCATGGGTGATAGCTGGCTCTCTGGTCAGCCTTTTGTTGGTTGTTGGGTGTATATTAGGCGGTGCTCGGGCGTTGCAGCGAGAGAGCCTGCTTGGAGCCACTTAGCTATTGAACAGAGAGTTGTACTGGCATGAATGACTATCGCGAAGGGCTGTTGAGTATTAATTTGAAGTCCATTGCAGATAATTACCTCGACCTGGCCGATCGATTGGCTGTTGGTGCCCGTTGTGGCGCAGTGGTCAAAGCGGATGCCTATGGTCTGGGGATGGTTCAAGTGGTGCCAGCACTCTACGCTCAAGGGTGCCGTGATTTCTTTGTTGCGACCCAGTCAGAAGGCGAACGCCTGCGCAGCGATTTCGGTGATGAAGTAAATATTGTCATTCTTACCGGGGTACGTCCTGGGGCGGAACTTGAGTGTGCTCGTGCGGGCCTGATCCCGACGCTGTTTACGATTGAGCAATTTCGCAACTGGGTAAAAGTTTGTGAGCGGACTCAACTAGAAGCCCCCTGTGCGCTGAAAGTGGACTCCGGTATGACTCGTTTGGGGTTGGGCCCGGAAGAGTTTGAGCTGATATTGAAGGACCGCCCTCTTTTGGAGGCCGCTAATATAAGGATGCTACTCAGTCACCTCGCCTGTGCGGATGAACCTCAACACCCTCAAAATCAGATACAACTAAGTAACTTTAAAGCGGCGGGCGAGAAGCTACGTGGGCTATGCCCCGGCATCCTGTTAAGCCTTGCGAACTCATCGGGTATTTTCTTGGGTGAGGAGTATCACTTTGATATTGCCAGGCCCGGTTCTGCACTCTACGGAGTTAACCCGGTTTTTGGAGTGAAAAACCCAATGCGGCCGACAGTGACGCTGCAGTTACCAATCGTACAGAAGCGCCTTGTGAGTCAGCCCCAGTCGGTGGGTTACGGCGCTACCCAGGAAATCCCCGGTGGCAGCTGGCTGGCGGTAGCCCGCGGCGGGTATGCCGACGGCATAATGCGTGCCCAAGGCGGGCGCGGGCGGGGTTGGGCGCACGGTCGGCCCTTGCCAATGGTGGGGCGAGTATCAATGGACTCGACAACCTTTGATATTTCTGGTCTTGGCAAAGAGGAGCGCGAGTCGCTTCAGTCGATTGAAATCCTTAATGATGATCTCACCGTGGATGAAGTTGCGGGTTATGCGGGGACTATAGGCTATGAGGTACTGACGAGTCTCGGGCACCGCTATCATCGTCGCTATGTAAAAGGTTGACCAAGTTGCAAGACGTTATTGTAAAGACAGCCCTGGAACAGCTCCGCCCTGTGCTGGAACTGCTGGCTGACGGGGAAATCCACTCTGGAGAGTCTCTTGGGGTGGCACTTGGGGTGAGCCGGGCAGCCGTTTGGAAGCAACTCCAAAAGTTGGAGCAATATGGTTTAACGCTAGAGTCGATGAAAGGACGCGGTTATCGCCTGTTGGGTGGACTGGACCTTCTGTCAGCTGAGGCCATTCGCTCACAATTGGATGACAGCGCGCAGGGCCTGTTAAAAGAACTTCTTGTCTTCGATGAAGTCGGTTCTACCAACTCGTTGCTACTGGAGCAAATGGAGGAGGGAAGAGGGCATGCCGTGGCCGTACTGGCCGAACGCCAAAGTGCAGGCCGGGGCCGGCGTGGTCGCAACTGGATCAGCCCCTATGGCAGTAGTATTAGCCTCTCTGTCGGCTGGGAATTTAGTGGTGGAGTACAGGGTCTTGAGGGGCTAAGTCTTGCAGTGGGAGTTGCTGTAGCTGGGGCGCTTCAGCGCTTTTCTGTTCCGGGTGTTCGGCTCAAGTGGCCCAATGACATCTGGTGTCAGGGGCGTAAGCTAGCCGGAGTGTTGCTTGAATTGAAGGGCGATCTCACCGATCGCTGTTCTGTGGTAATCGGCATCGGACTAAATAGCGGTCTCTGTGCGAAGACCGCCGGTGAGATAGATCAGCCATGGGCAGATCTCCAGGAGGTTAGTCCGGGCGTTACCCGCAACGAGCTGGCTGCAGCAATACTCAGTGAACTTTTAGCGCTGCTGGCTAGCTATTCACAGCGGGGATTCGAATTTTATCGTGACGCCTGGTTAGCGCTGGATCAATTTTCCGGGCAGCCGGTTAGACTGCAGTCAGGCAGTTTGAGTTGGACTGGCACCGCTGCCGGAGTGGATGAAAGTGGGGCTTTAGTCCTGAATATGGAAGACGGGCAAAAGTCTTTCCATGGGGGGGAAATTTCCTTGCGGGGGGCAGTTTGATTTTAGAGCTAGATATAGGCAATACCCGCGGTAAGTGGCGTTTTCTTCGTGGCGCTGAAGTTCTGCTGCGGGGGGATATAGGGACTCCTCAATTGCGAGAGGGCGTGTTGCCGGATGAGTGGGCTGAGCTCAGCCCTCATCGAGTTCGAGTGGTTAATGTGGCTGGGCCCCAGATTGCTGAGATTTTGGTTGAGGCGGTGAAGGTGAGGTTTGCTCTGCAGGTCGAGTTCTCGTCGGTCCTGCCTGAATGTGCCGGAGTTGTTTGTGGTTACGATGATCCCAGGTCTCTGGGAGCTGATCGCTGGCTAGCGATGTTAGCGGCTTATCAAAAATCTGCACAGGCAGCATTAATTGTGGATTGTGGCAGTGCGGTGACGTTGGATTTGCTGGACAATGGTGGATGCCATATTGGGGGTTATATAGTCCCCGGGTTTGGGCTGATGAACCGCGCGTTAAGTGCTGATACCCATGCAGCCAAAAGTTGCGAAGACCTTACACTGACCAAGGTCTTGGGGGCAGGTCGTAACACCAATGAAGCGATAAATCGGGGACTCCTATTAATGGTAATGGGGGCGGTTGATCGCGCCATGCAAGAATTGCAGGCTTTTTCAGGTTCGCGGCCTCTTCTATGGCTAACGGGTGGAGATGCACGCTTGCTCTCTTCGGTTTATCAGCAGCAGCATCACCTGGCCCCTGATTTGGTGATGGATGGGCTGGCTCTCAGTAATCCATAAAGTTTTGCTTTGTTATGCGCTGGATCGCTCTTTCTTTAGTTACTCTGAATATTGGCATTTTTGCATGGTTTCTGTTGATTGCCCCAGGTTATCAAGCGGATATGGCTTCTGGCTCACTTTCCCTGGGTTTTGATGGCCACAAGATTGTCCTCTTGAGTGAGATCTCCCCCGAAGAGTTGCCGGCTGCAAAAAAAACAAGTGAGTCAGGTGGGGCGTCTTTTGGCGCTGGGCAGCTATGTACCCTGGTTGGGCCCTTTGCAGAGGAATACCAAGGTGAAAACATTTTGCAGCGGATGCAGTCGCTCCAAGTGAGGGCGGAGCTTCGCGAGATAGAGATGCAGGGCCAGATGCGCTACTGGGTTTACCTCTCCCCGTTGAGTTCAAGAAGAGAGGCCTATAACCGATTGCGTGAGCTACAGTCTCGGGGAATTGATAGTTATGTGATTCCGAAAGGCGCCCTGGAGAATGGAATTTCGTTCGGGATTTTCAGTGAGCGAGCGAGAGCTGAATCCCATACCGAGAGTTTGAAAGAGAAGGGTGTTGGCGCCCGGTTTAAGGAGGAGCCGCAAATGCGTAGCGAGCGTTGGATATTGATGCCGCCCGGTAGCGCAGAGCGTCTCGCCACAGAGTTTTGGCAGCAGTTGCAATTGGAGCATGCGGAATTGGTTAGGCGGCACAATCTCTGTTCAGAGGTCGCTGGCTAATCAGTCGGCCACTTTAGGGGCAAATCCTCTTTGTGCGAGAGGTTATGGCTTTTTTTCAGTAGGTTAAAATCGGCGACAAAAAAATTCGATTTATCTGCAAAAAGAGTATTGCTTGTCGGGATAACTTCCCCTAGAATCCCGCCTCCATTGACGAGACTGACTGCTTGGCCTCGTCAATGAATGGGATAGGGCTGGCGTAGCTCAGTTGGTAGAGCAGCTGACTTGTAATCAGCCGGTCGGGGGTTCGATTCCTCTCGCCAGCTCCATTTTTATCCCGGCGCTGTTTTACCTTGGGTTTTGCAGGTAAGTCTGTGAAATTAAAGGAAAAAATGTTGACAGCGCAGCGGAAGGTGTAGAAAATGCACCCCGCATTGAGCAGGGGTTCCCGAGTGGCCAAAGGGATCAGACTGTAAATCTGACGCGAAAGCTTCGGTGGTTCGAATCCACCCCCCTGCACCATTTTTTGCACCATAAGGTGTTGCCGGCGAAACAGGTAGTTTTGTCTGGAGGCTCCCGTAGGCGGGCATAGTTCAATGGTAGAACCTCAGCCTTCCAAGCTGATGATGCGGGTTCGATCCCCGCTGCCCGCTCCAATTTACGGGTTCGGCTTGAGGGCTCTCCATATCGGTATGTCTTTTGGTTGTCTTGATTGGTAAAGATTTGCTCATGTAGCTCAGGGGTAGAGCACACCCTTGGTAAGGGTGAGGTCGGCGGTTCAAATCCGCCCATGAGCTCCATTATTTAATAGCCGCGAGAGTGAAAGCTCTTGCGGTTGTTTGTGTCCGGGATCGGGGTTTTTCGGGTCGGATGCACATGTTCTGGATGTGGGTGGTGCCGTTGAAGGCTCACCTATAATAGGAGGCTGCAATGGCAAAAGAAAAATTTGAACGTTCCAAGCCCCACGTGAACGTGGGCACCATCGGTCACGTTGACCACGGTAAAACCACCCTGACAGCTGCTCTGACCCGCGTATGTGCGGAAGTTTGGGGCGGTGACGCTGTTGCTTTCGATGGTATTGATAATGCACCTGAAGAGCGTGAGCGCGGTATCACCATCGCCACTTCTCACGTTGAGTACGAGTCCCCGACTCGCCACTACGCGCACGTGGATTGCCCGGGTCACGCCGACTACGTTAAGAACATGATCACCGGTGCTGCTCAGATGGACGGCGCTATTCTGGTATGTTCCGCAGCTGACGGCCCCATGCCGCAGACTCGTGAGCACATCCTGCTGTCCCGTCAGGTTGGTGTACCTTACATCGTTGTATTCCTGAACAAAGCGGACATGGTAGACGACGAAGAGCTGCTCGAGCTGGTAGAGATGGAAGTTCGCGAACTTCTGGATCAATACGAGTTCCCGGGTGACGACACTCCGATCATCGTTGGTTCCGCTCTGATGGCCTTGAACGGCGAAGACGACAACGAAATGGGCACTACCGCTGTTAAGAAGCTGGTTGAGACCCTGGACGAGTACATCCCTGAGCCAGAGCGCGCGGTAGATCTGCCGTTCCTGATGCCGATCGAAGACGTATTCTCTATCTCTGGCCGTGGTACTGTAGTAACCGGTCGTGTAGAGCGCGGTATCATCAATACCGGCGACGAGATCGAAATCATCGGTATCAAAGAAACCACTACCACTACTTGTACTGGTGTAGAAATGTTCCGCAAGCTGCTCGACGAAGGTCGTGCGGGTGAGAACATCGGCGCACTGCTGCGTGGCACCAAGCGTGACGAAGTAGAGCGTGGTCAGGTACTGGCTAAGCCCGGTTCCATCACTCCGCACACCAAGTTTGAAGCGGAAGTGTATGTACTGTCCAAAGACGAAGGTGGTCGTCACACCCCGTTCTTTAAAGGCTACCGTCCTCAGTTCTACTTCCGTACCACTGATGTAACGGGTGCGTGTGAACTGCCAGAAGGTACCGAAATGGTAATGCCGGGCGACAACATTCAAATGGTTGTTACCCTGATTGCTCCAATCGCCATGGAAGATGGCCTGCGCTTCGCGATCCGCGAAGGCGGTCGTACCGTTGGTGCGGGCGTTGTTGCCAAGATCATCGAGTAAAATTTTGTCTTCGCGTCGCTGCTTTTATTGCGGCGCGTTAAATTGGAGGGTTCCTGTAGTCCTCTCATTTTGAGCATCTAGGTGTTCACTCTGTACAGGCCAGTAGTTCAATTGGTAGAGCACCGGTCTCCAAAACCGGGTGTTGGGGGTTCGAGTCCCTCCTGGCCTGCCATTTTAATCACTCCATTTGGGGTGAAGCAGAACCCTACTTGTCAGTGGGGCTTTTGTGTTTATGAGCGCTAAAAGATTATCTATAGTGCGCTAAGGGCTTCTTATATGAATGCTAAAACAGAAGCGAAAACCTTTCGTCTTGACGGTCTGAAGTGGTTGTTAATAGTTCTGCTGGTAGGCGGTGCTGTTGCAGGAAACTCTTATTACGCCGAATCATACCCTTTGTTTTACCGAGTGTTGGCAGTAACTGCCATCTGTCTGGTAGCTCTGGTTGTGGCAGTAAATACTGCAAAAGGCAATGCGCTATGGCAATTGTTGCGTGAAGCGCAAATTGAAGTCCGGCGCGTGGTTTGGCCGACTCGCCAAGAAGCAACCCAGACCACAGTGATTGTGGTGGTGTTTGTGTTGATTATGGCGCTTATCCTGTGGGCGCTTGATTCAGCATTGGGTTGGGCAGCTTCCAAATTTATCGGCTAAAGGTTGATACATGTCAAAGAATTGGTATGTGGTCCAGGCTTACTCGGGCTATGAGAAGCGTGTCGCCAGCTCTCTGAGAGAGCGTATTGAACTGAACGAAATGGATCACCTGTTTGGCGAAGTCCTGGTCCCCACTGAAGAAGTGGTGGAGATGCGTGCAGGGCAAAAGCGTAAGAGTGAGCGCAAGTTTTTCCCAGGCTATGTTCTGGTGGAAATGGAGCTGAATGACGATACTTGGCACTTGGTGAAGGAAACTCCCCGGGTGCTTGGTTTTATTGGTGGCAAGGCAGATAGACCGGCACCAATTACGGATCGCGAGGCACAAGCTATCCTCAATCGTATTGACGATTCTGCAGATAAGCCTAAACCCAAGACCCTGTTTGAACCTGGTGAAATGGTTCGAGTCATTGACGGTCCGTTTAATGATTTCAACGGTGTGGTTGAAGAAGTCAACTATGAGAAAAGTCGCCTGCGTGTGGCCGTGTTGATCTTCGGACGCTCCACTCCGGTCGAGCTGGAATTTAGTCAGGTAGAAAAGACCTAAGGCCAGTGCAAATTTTTTGCCCCCTTTCGCCGTGAGGCGGAAGGGGGTTTTCGCGTCCCCGGAAAATGAGACTTCATGCCGGGGTTCGGGGAGCTTGCCCTTAACTTTAGTGTTATTGCGGCCAGGCGTTAATACCCATCTAGAGGAGAGCTGTAATGGCTAAGAAAGTCGAAGCTTATATTAAGCTGCAAGTTAAGGCCGGTCAGGCCAATCCAAGTCCGCCCGTTGGTCCTGCACTGGGTCAGCACGGCGTAAACATCATGGAATTCTGTAAGGCGTTCAACGCCCAGACCCAGAGCCTCGAGCCGGGCCTGCCAGTGCCGGTTGTGATCTCTGTCTATGGTGATCGCTCCTTCACTTTCATCATGAAGTCTCCGCCTGCAGCAGTGCTGCTGCGCAAAGCTGCGAAGATCAAGAGCGGTTCCGGCCGTCCGAACACTGAGAAGGTGGGTAAAGTGACCCGCGCTCAGCTGGAAGAAATTGTAGAAATGAAGAAAGCAGACCTGACTGCATCCGACATGGACGCGGCCGTGCGCACTATCGCCGGTTCCGCTCGCAGTGCCGGTATTGAAGTGGAGGGTCTCTAAGTGGCTAAATTAAGTAAGCGTCAGCGCGCTATCGCTGAGAAAGTTGAAGTGGGTAAGGCCTACAGTATTGATGATGCTGTTGCCCTGCTGAAAGAGCTTTCCAAAGTTAAATTTGCAGAGACGGTAGACGCCTCTGTAAACCTGGGTATCGATCCCCGTAAATCCGACCAAGCTGTCCGCGGTGCAACTACTTTGCCGCACGGTACTGGTAAAGACGTTCGCGTAGCTGTTTTCACCCAGGGTGCAAACGCTGAGGCTGCTAAAGAAGCGGGCGCTGATCTGATTGGTATGGACGAGCTTGCCGCTGACGTAAAAGCCGGCAAGATGGACTTCGACGTAGTAATCGCCTCCCCGGATGCGATGCGCGTTGTGGGTCAGCTGGGTCAGATCCTCGGCCCGCGTGGCCTGATGCCAAACCCGAAGACCGGTACTGTCACTCCAGACGTTGCGACCGCAGTTAAAAATGCCAAAGCGGGTCAGGTGCGCTTCCGCGCTGACAAAGGCGGCATCATCCACGGTGGTATTGGCAAGGTAGGTTTCGACCTGAGCTCGCTGAAAGAAAACCTGGAAGCGCTGGTAGCAGACCTGAAGAAAGCTAAGCCGGCTTCAGCCAAGGGCGTATTCCTGAAGAAGATCACCCTGAGCACCACTATGGGTCCAGGTCTGGTTATCGACCAATCTTCTCTGGATATCTAATTAGGGCTATACAGCCCCGCGGGGGCTGTGTGCCGAAATGAACTTTGGGGTCCACCCTGTGCTTCCACAGACGGGTGGGCCGTCAAAGACCGTAGGTGCCCGGTACGTTGAGGTTTAACGTATTTGGCTTAATCCGAACTTCGGCCAGGTTGGCCTAAACGGGGTTCGAGCCTACGCAGACGGTGTGCCCAAACCAGTATTTTTACTGGATTTGAGCTTTAAACACCGGAACGGATCGGACGATTAAGTCCGGTTTTTTTCAAATCCAGGAGTGACACTATGGCTATTGGACTCGAAGACAAGAAAGCGATTGTCGCAGATGTCCAGCAAGCTGCTAAGGGCGCCCTGTCTGCGGTAGTTGCGGATTCCCGCGGCGTTACCGTGAATGACATGACGGCCCTGCGTAAAGAGGCTCGCGAGAACGGCGTTTGGTTAAAAGTCGTCCGCAATACTCTGGCGCGTCGCGCTCTGGCAGGAACCGATTACGAATGTCTGACCGACAAATTCGTAGGTCCCAGCATTGTTGCATTTTCCAACGAACATCCGGGTGCCGGTGCGCGCATCCTGAGCCAGTTCGCTAAGGGTAATGACAAGCTGGAACTGAAAGGTGCTGCCTTCGAAGGCGCGATCACCGACGTTGCATTGTTGGCAAGCCTGCCGACATACGACGAGGCGATCGCCAAGCTGATGAGCGTGTTGAAAGAAGCATCTGCTGGCAAGCTGGTCCGCACTATTGCGGCCGTTCGCGACCAAAAAGAGCAGGAAGCTGCGTAATTGATTCGCTGAGGCGAATTGCGGTTTCAAAACGAAATATGAGCAGCTACTGCTCAAACCAATTCAGGTAATGACTCATGTCTCTGACTAAAGAAGATATCATCAATGCTGTTGCCGAAATGTCCGTTAAGGATGTTGTTGAGCTGATCGAAGCAATGGAAGAGAAGTTCGGTGTAACTGCAGCAGCAGCAGTTATGGCTGGCCCGGCTGCCGCTGAAGCAGCAGAAGAGAAAGACTCTTTCGACGTAGTCCTGACTTCCATAGGCGACAAGAAAGTAAACGTGATCAAAGCTGTTCGCGGCATTACTGGCCTGGGCTTGAAAGAAGCCAAGGGTCTGGTTGACGGCACTCCGAGCCCGCTGAAAGAAGGCGTAAGCAAAGACGAAGCTGAAGCCGCTAAGAAAGAGCTGGAAGAAGCTGGCGCAACAGTAGAACTGAAGTAATTCAGTGTTGCGATTCCCGCTAGCAGTCGCGTAAAGCGACAGGTAGCGGTAAGGCTGGTGGACTTTTGTCCGCCGGCCTTTTTGCCGTTTGCGGTACTGAGGTTTCACCGGTGCCGGCGGAAGTAAGAAATCCGTGGCAACCTCATTAACCATAGCGCAGTTGCGCTACCCGAAAGCAAGCGGAGAGGTTTCTGAACAGCACAGGCCAACTGTGTTGCTCAGAGGCTTCTCGCCCGGAGGGACTCTCGACCGGAGTCCCACGAAGTCTTGTCACTGATCAAGCTGGGGAATTTGAATGGCTTACTCATATACTGAGAAAAAACGTATCCGCAAGGATTTTGGCAAACTGCCTAAGGTCATGGATGTGCCCTTCCTGCTTGCGATACAGCTGGATTCTTATCGCAATTTCACACAGGCCGACAAACGCCCCGACGATCGTGTGGACGTTGGCCTGCAGGCGGCGTTTAAATCTGTATTTCCGATTGTCAGCTATTCCGGCAATGCCGCCCTGGAGTATGTGAGCTATACGCTGGGTAAGCCTGCTTTTGATGTTAAGGAATGTACCCTTCGTGGCGTGACTTACGCATGCCCGCTACGTGTACGTGTGCGTCTGATTATTTACGATAAAGAATCTGCGAATAAGTCCATCAAGGACATTAAAGAGCAGGAAGTGTACATGGGCGAAATACCGCTCATGACTGACAACGGTACTTTTGTTATCAACGGTACCGAGCGTGTCATCGTATCCCAGCTGCACCGTTCCCCAGGTGTATTCTTTGATCACGACAAAGGTAAGACCCACTCCTCCGGTAAGTTGTTATACGCCGCTCGGGTTATCCCCTACCGTGGTTCCTGGCTGGACTTCGAGTTCGACCCTAAAGATCTGGTGTTTGTCCGTATTGACCGTCGCCGCAAACTGCCTGCAACTATCTTATTGCGCGCCCTGGGCTATTCCTCCCAGGAAATGCTGGAGATGTTCTTCGAACGCAGTAAATTCGAGATACAGGAAGATCATGTCAGCTTGGAGCTGATCCCCTCTCGCCTGCGTGGTGATGTAGCCTCCTTTGATATTAAAGATGGCCAGGGCAAAGTTATTGTCGAAGAAGGGCGTCGTATTACCCCGCGCCACATCCGTCAGCTGGAAAAAGCGGGCGTAGAGAAGCTGGAAGCGCCGCTGGAGTACTTGTTTGGCCGTGTTCTGGCGAACGATATTATCGATGAGTCTACCGGCGAAATCGCGATCGACTGTAACACCGAGATCACCGATGAGGTGATCGCCAAGCTGCGTGAATTGAACGTCAAGAATTTTGAGACTCTGTACACCAACGACCTGGATCGTGGTCCGTTTATTTCCGACACCCTGCGTGCAGACCCCTCTCGCACCGTGCTTGAGGCGCTGGTTGAAATCTACCGCATGATGCGCCCGGGCGAACCGCCTACCAAGGAGTCTGCAGAGTCTCTGTTTGAAAACTTGTTCTTCACCGACGAGCGCTACGATTTGTCTGCCGTCGGTCGTATGAAGTTCAACCGCCGCCTGGGGCGTGACGGTGAGACAGGTTCCGGTACCCTGAGCAAAGAAGATATCGTCGAAGTCCTGAAGACTTTGATCCATATCCGCAACGGCCAGGGCATGGTGGATGATATCGACCATCTGGGTAACCGTCGCGTCCGCTCCGTGGGTGAAATGGCTGAAAATCAGTTCCGCGTTGGTCTGGTGCGTGTAGAGCGCGCAGTAAAAGAACGTCTGTCCATGGCAGAATCCGAAGGCCTGATGCCGCAGGATCTGATTAATGCCAAGCCGGTGGCCGCCGCAGTGAAGGAATTTTTCGGTTCCTCGCAGCTGTCCCAGTTTATGGACCAGAACAACCCGTTGTCGGAAGTGACCCACAAACGCCGTGTTTCAGCTCTGGGCCCAGGCGGTTTGACACGTGAGCGTGCCGGTTTTGAGGTGCGGGACGTACACCCGACTCACTACGGCCGCGTATGTCCGATTGAGACTCCGGAAGGGCCGAACATTGGTCTGATCAACTCTCTGGCGACTTACGCCCGTGCCAACCACTACGGCTTCCTCGAGAGCGCCTACCGCAAAGTAGTTGACGGCAAAGTGACCGATGAAATCGAATACCTGTCCGCGATTAACGAAGCTAACTACGTAATCGCTCAGGCATCTGCTGCTGTGAATGAAAATGGCAACTTCAGCGATGATCTGATCAGTGTGCGTCACCACAACGAATTTACCTTGAAAGGGCCAGGCGAAATCCAGTACATGGATGTCTCTGCCAAGCAGGTGGTTTCTGTGGCTGCAGCGATGATCCCGTTCCTCGAGCACGATGACGCCAACCGCGCATTGATGGGATCCAACATGCAGCGTCAGGCGGTACCGACTCTGCGCGCTGAAAAGCCGCTGGTGGGCACTGGTATGGAGCGCACTGTGGCGCGCGACTCCGGCGTCTGTGTAGTTGCCAAGCGTGGCGGTATTATCGAGCGTGTTGATTCCAGCCGTGTCGTGGTACGTGTAGCTGATGCTGAAGTGGAAGCTGGCGACGCTGGTGTAGATATCTACAACCTGACCAAATATATCCGCTCCAACCAAAACACCTGTATCAACCAGCGTCCGATCGTAACGACTGGTGATCGTGTAGCCCGCGGAGACATTCTCGCCGATGGTCCCTCTGTAGACCTGGGGGAGTTGGCTCTGGGGCAGAATATGCGTATCGCATTTATGCCTTGGAATGGTTACAACTTTGAGGATTCCATCCTTATTAGTGAGCGGGTTGTACAAGAAGATCGCTTTACCACTATCCACATTCAGGAACTGACCTGTATTGCCCGTGACACCAAGCTGGGTAGTGAGGAAATTACCGCAGATATTCCCAATGTTGGCGAGTCCGCACTGAATAAGCTGGACGAGTCCGGCATCGTATATATCGGTGCGGAAGTGGGTGCCGGAGATATCTTGGTCGGCAAGGTAACTCCAAAGGGTGAGGCTCAGCTGACCCCGGAAGAGAAGCTGCTGCGTGCGATCTTTGGTGAGAAGGCGTCCGATGTTAAGGACACCTCTCTGCGTGCGCCCAGCGGTACTCGCGGTACAGTAATCGATGTGCAGGTATTTACCCGCGACGGCCTGCAGAAAGATCAGCGCTCTATCGATATCGAAAAGGCGCAGCTGGATGAGGTCCGCAAGGACCTGAATGAAGAATACCGTATCGTCGAAGGCGCTACTTTCGAGCGCCTGCAGTCTGCATTGCAAAACCAGAAAGCTGCGGGTGGTAAAGGTATCAGCAAGGGACAGGAACTCACTGCTGAAGTTCTTTCTGCTTTGCCGCGTGAAGACTGGTTCAAGCTTCGTATGGAAGACGAGAGCCTGAATGAGCAGCTCGAAAAAGCCGAAGCGCAGCTGAAAGAGCGCCGCAAGCTGCTCGACGAAGCCTTCGAAGACAAGAAGAAAAAACTGGAGTCTGGCGATGACCTAGCTCCGGGCGTGCTGAAAATCGTCAAGGTTTACCTGGCGATCAAGCGCCGTATCCAACCGGGTGACAAAATGGCCGGTCGCCACGGTAACAAGGGGGTTATCTCCGTGATCAAGCCCGTTGAGGATATGCCTTACGACAAAAATGGTGAGCCGGTTGATATCGTTCTGAACCCGTTGGGTGTTCCCTCGCGGATGAACGTCGGTCAGGTTCTGGAAATGCACTTGGGTATGGCTGCCAAAGGTCTCGGCGTAAAAGTCGACAAGATGATCAAGGAGCAACAGGAAGTCGCCAAGGTGCGCGGATTCCTGGAAGAGGTGTACAACTCCACCGGTGGTCGCAAAGAAGAGCTGGATACTTTCTCCGATAAGGAAGTGATGGCGATGGCACAAAACCTGCGTCGCGGTGTGCCTATGGCAACGCCGGTATTTGACGGTGCCGATGAAGGTGAGATCAAGCAGCTGCTGCGTTTGGCGGACATCCCAGATTCCGGCCAGATTACTCTGCGTGACGGCCGTACCGGTGATACTTTCGAGCGCCCGGTTACCGTTGGCTACATGTACATGCTGAAACTGAACCACTTGGTAGACGACAAGATGCACGCGCGTTCTACCGGTTCCTATAGCCTGGTTACCCAGCAGCCGCTGGGTGGTAAGGCACAGTTCGGTGGTCAGCGTTTCGGTGAGATGGAAGTGTGGGCGCTGGAAGCTTACGGCGCTGCTTACACTTTGCAGGAAATGCTCACGGTGAAATCCGATGACGTAGAGGGGCGTACCAAGATGTACAAAAACATCGTGGACTCCGATCACCGTATGGAGCCGGGCATGCCTGAATCCTTCAACGTACTGGTCAAGGAAATTCGCTCTCTCGGCATGAACTTCGAGCTAGAGCACGAGTAATTCCGACCCTGTACAGAAGCCTGTTGGCAGGTGAAATGAGATAAGTGCCAGCGCCCCTTTTAAAGGGGCAGCTGGCCCGCCCGGCGGCCAGTGTGAGCGCCGGGTTGACTACCCCCTAGTGGAGGAAAGGCCTTGAAAGATTTATTAAATCTGGTGAAGTCCCAGGAACAGCTCGAAGAATTTGATGCGATTCGTATCGGTCTGGCATCGCCGGACATGATTCGCTCCTGGTCCTACGGTGAAGTGAAAAAGCCGGAGACCATTAATTACCGTACATTCAAGCCTGAACGAGAAGGCCTGTTCTGTGCCAAGATCTTTGGCCCGGTGAAGGACTACGAGTGCCTGTGCGGTAAGTACAAGCGCATGAAACACCGCGGCATTATCTGTGAGAAATGTGGCGTTGAAGTGACCAAGGCCAAGGTTCGCCGCGAGCGCATGGGTCATATTGAACTGGCCAGCCCGGTTGCGCATATCTGGTTCCTGAAATCCCTACCGTCTCGTATCGGCCTGCTGCTGGACATGACGCTGCGTGATATTGAGCGCGTTTTGTACTTCGAATCCTACGTGGTTACCGAGCCGGGTATGACGACCTTGGAGCGCGGCCAGCTGCTTAATGATGAGCAGTACTTTGAAGCGATGGAAGAGTTCGCCGATGAGTTTGAGGCGAAGATGGGTGCGGAAGCGATCCAGGGGCTGATGAGTGACATCGAGCTACCTACGGAAATCCAGCGTCTGCGCGAAGAGATTCCGGCGACCAACTCCGAAACCAAGATCAAGAAACTGTCCAAGCGCCTGAAGCTGCTGGAAGCTTTCTACAAGTCCGGCAACAACCCGGAGTGGATGATCCTACAAGCTTTGCCGGTTCTGCCGCCCGACCTGCGTCCGCTGGTACCGCTGGATGGTGGCCGCTTTGCGACTTCCGATCTGAATGACCTTTACCGTCGTGTTATCAACCGTAACAACCGTCTGAAGCGCCTGCTTGAGTTGAATGCACCAGACATTATCGTGCGCAACGAAAAGCGTATGTTGCAGGAATCTGTGGACGCACTGCTGGATAACGGCCGTCGCGGACGAGCCATCACCGGCTCTAACAAGCGGCCGCTGAAGTCCTTGGCTGACATGATTAAAGGCAAGCAGGGCCGTTTCCGTCAGAACTTGCTGGGTAAGCGCGTGGACTACTCCGGTCGTTCCGTGATCGTGGTAGGCCCGACCCTGCGTTTGCACCAGTGCGGTTTGCCCAAGAAGATGGCCCTGGAGCTGTTCAAGCCGTTTATTTTCGGCAAGCTTGAGTCCCGTGGCCTGGCTACCACGATTAAAGCTGCCAAGAAAATGGTGGAGCGCGAAGAAGCCGTCGTATGGGATATCCTCGACGAAGTGATCCGCGAGCACCCGGTACTGCTTAACCGTGCACCGACTCTTCACCGTCTGGGTATTCAGGCGTTCGAACCGGTTTTGATTGAAGGTAAGGCGATTCAGCTGCACCCGTTGGTCTGTGCGGCTTATAACGCCGACTTCGACGGCGATCAGATGGCGGTACACGTACCCTTGACCATCGAAGCGCAGATGGAATCTCGGGCGCTGATGATGTCTACCAACAACATCTTGTCGCCCGCCAACGGCGAGCCGATCATCGTTCCGTCTCAGGACGTGGTGCTGGGCCTGTATTGGATGACCCGTGAGCGCGTTAACGATAAAGGTGAGGGCATGTCCTTCTCCGACATCAAAGAAGTGAGCCGTGCTTTCTACGCCAAGCAGGTGGGTCTGCAGGCGAAGATCAAGGTCCGTATTCGCGACGTGATCGTGGGTGAAGATGGTGAAAAGCACGAAACGACCTCCATCAAGGACACCACTGTTGGCCGTGCTCTGCTGTGGAACATTGTGCCGGAGGGCCTGCCGTTTGCGCACGTCAACCAGCCGATGAAAAAGAAGGCGATCTCTCGCGCACTGAACGAGTGTTATCGTAAGGTGGGCCTGAAGGCGACCGTTATCTTTGCTGACCAGTTGATGTATACCGGTTTCGATTTCTCCACCAAGTCCGGTTCCTCCATTGGTGTGAACGACTTCGAAATCCCGTCTGAGAAGGCCGAGCTGATCGAAGCCGCCGAAGTGGAAGTTAAAGAGATCGAAAGTCAGTTCGCCTCCGGCCTGGTAACCCAGGGCGAGAAGTACAATAAGGTCATCGACGTTTGGTCGCGCACCAATGACAAGGTGACCCAGGCGATGATGGCCGGTATCAAGAAAGAGAAGGTGATCGACCGCGAAGGTAAGGAGACCAAGCAGGATTCCTTCAACTCTGTATACATGTATGCTGACTCAGGCGCGCGGGGTTCAGAGGCTCAGATTCGTCAGCTCGCCGGTATGCGTGGCCTGATGGCTCGTCCAGATGGCTCCATTATTGAAAACGCCATTACCGCGAACTTCCGTGAAGGTCTGACGGTACAGCAGTACTTCATCTCGACCCACGGTGCTCGTAAAGGTCTGGCGGATACTGCACTGAAAACCGCTAACTCCGGTTACCTGACCCGCCGTCTGGTAGATGTTGCCCAGGACGTGGTCATTACCGAAGTAGACTGTGGCACTGACGATGGCCTGACCATGGCACCGGTCATTGAGGGTGGTGACGTAATTGAGTCTCTCGGTGACCGTATCCTCGGTCGTGTTGTAGCCCGTGACGTACTGAAACCGGGCAGTGATGAAATCGCTGTTTCCGCTGGCGCGATGATTGACGAGAAATGGGTTGAGCGTATCGAAGCCATGGGCATCGATGAGGTTCTGGTGCGTTCGCCGATCAGCTGTACCGCTGCGCACGGTATCTGTGCTCAGTGTTATGGTCGTGATCTGGCGCGCGGTCACCGTGCTAACTCAGGTGAGGCTGTGGGCGTTGTTGCTGCTCAGTCCATCGGTGAGCCGGGCACCCAGTTGACCATGCGGACCTTCCACATTGGTGGTGCGGCAAGTCGCGCCTCTGCAGCCGACAGTATCCAGATCAAGCAATCCGGTACTGTGCGTCTGCATAATGTAAAAACTGTGAAAACCGAAGTCGGTACCCTGGTAGCGGTCTCTCGCTCAGGTGAGTTGGCGATTGCCGATAATGCCGGTCGCGAGCGTGAGCGTTATAAGCTGCCTTATGGTGCAGTAATTAGCGTATACGAAGGCGCTGAAGTTGATGGTGGCAGGATCGTAGCCAAGTGGGATCCGCACACCCATCCGATCATCACTGAGGTTGCTGGTTGGGTGAAGCTGTCTGGTATGGAAGACGGACTTTCTATTCGCAAGCAGACTGACGATATCACCGGCCTGTCTTCTATTGAAGTTATCGACCCGGCTGAGCGCCCGGCTGCGGGTAAAGACCTGCGCCCAGCGGTAACTCTGGTTGATGAGAACGGCGAAGAGCTGACCCTGGCGAGCAGTAATGCACCTGCGCACTATGCGTTACCACCGCGGGCAATCCTCAGCCTGGCTGATGGCAACAAGGTGAACGTGGGCGATGTTATCGCGCGTATTCCGCAGGAATCCGGTGGTACCAAGGACATTACCGGTGGTCTGCCACGCGTTGCAGACTTGTTTGAAGCGCGTAAGCCGAAGGAGCCGTCCATCCTGGCGGAAATATCCGGTACCGTTTCCTTTGGTAAAGAGACTAAAGGCAAGGTTCGCCTGCAGATTACCCCGCGTGACGGCAAGCCGCTGGCTAATGGTAAGGATCACTACGAGGTTCTGATTCCGAAACACCGCCAGCTGACCGTGTTCGAAGGTGAAACGGTAGAGAAGGGGGAGGTGATCTCCGACGGCCCATCCAATCCGCACGATATTCTGCGCCTAAAAGGCGTGGAAGAGCTGGCTCGTTATATCACCAATGAAATCCAGGAAGTTTATCGTCTCCAGGGTGTTGGCATTAACGACAAGCACATCGAAACGATTGTGCGTCAGATGTTGCGCAAGGTGGAAATTACCGAGATGGGTGATTCCGGCTTCATTAAAGGTGACCAGGTCGAATACCAGCGTGTGATCGAGGAAAACGAGCAATTGCGAGCTGAGAACAAGCAGCCCGCTCAATTCGAACGCCTGCTGCTGGGTATTACCAAAGCCTCCCTGGCCACTGAGTCCTTCCTGTCTGCGGCTTCGTTCCAGGAGACTACTCGCGTCCTGACTGAAGCGGCGGTAACCGGCAAAGAGGATAAGCTGCGCGGCTTGAAGGAAAACGTCGTTGTGGGCCGTTTGATCCCGGCTGGTACCGGTCTGGCCTACCACGCGGAACGCAAGCGCAAGCGCAGTCTCCAGTTGG
This sequence comes from Microbulbifer okhotskensis, assembly GCF_023895975.1. GTDB lineage: Bacteria > Pseudomonadota > Gammaproteobacteria > Pseudomonadales > Cellvibrionaceae > Microbulbifer > Microbulbifer okhotskensis. The sequence continues at coordinate 27,102 of NZ_JALBWM010000024.1, read as the reverse complement.
AAGAGAGCTTTGGTGAAGGTCCTTCTGCAGCAGAAGTGGAAGCTGCGTTGACCGAGGCACTTAAGTCTTCCGGTGAATAAAGCTTATTTCGCCTCTCCATTTGGTGGGGCGAAGTAGGTAAGGGCACCTCGGTGCCCGATTTGAAATTGGCAAACACCTTTGGTGTAAGTACTTACTTCCGTTGCCGATTGACTAAGCGGGCTTTCGCTTATAGAATGCGGCCCCCGCTTATGTGGGGTGTTCCGTCCGGCTTCTAAGCCGGCGCTACACACAGACGACAGTCCCTCATTGTTAAAGGTGAGGGCATTTTATTTTTGGAGTGATTTTTAATGGCAACGATCAACCAGTTGGTTCGTAAGCCGAGAAAACGCAAAGTTGAAAAAAGCGACGTTCCTGCTCTGCAGGCCAGTCCGCAGCGTCGCGGAGTTTGCACTCGTGTGTATACCACTACACCGAAGAAGCCGAACTCTGCACTGCGTAAGGTTTGCCGTGTGCGTCTAACCAGTGGTTACGAAGTAACTTCGTACATCGGTGGTGAAGGCCACAACTTGCAAGAGCACAGTGTGGTGCTGATTCGCGGCGGTCGAGTAAAAGACCTGCCGGGTGTGCGCTATCACACTGTACGCGGTGCACTTGACTGTGCCGGCGTAAACGATCGCAGGCAGGGCCGTTCTAAGTACGGCGCCAAGCGACCTAAAGGTTAATCACCTTTAACGATTTGCGTTTCGGTTTCCAACCGGAGTAAGGCTGAGCTCGCCGGATTGTAAGGTTTTACGGCGGCGTCTCAGAGTAACCCTGAAGAGAGGCAAGACCCATGCCGAGAAGACGAGTAGTCGCCAAGCGCGAAGTGCTGCCCGACCCCAAGTTCGGGAACGTCACCCTGGCCAAGTTCATGAACCATGTCATGATCAGCGGCAAGAAGTCAGTTGCTGAGAGTATCGTATACGGTGCCCTTGAAACTATTTCTGAAAAATTGAACAAAGACCCGATCGAAGTATTTGAAGAGTCTTTGGAAAATATCGCGCCTATGGTGGAAGTAAAGTCCCGCCGTGTTGGTGGTGCGACCTATCAGGTGCCTGTAGAAGTGCGCCCCTCGCGTCGTACGGCTCTGGCAATGCGTTGGTTAGTTGAGTTCTCCCGTAAGCGCGGCGAGAAGTCCATGGCCCAGCGTTTGGCCAACGAAATGATCGATGCAGCCCAGAACAAGGGTGGCGCGGTCAAGAAGCGTGAAGATGTACACCGTATGGCGGAAGCCAACAAGGCGTTCTCTCACTACCGCTTCTGAGTCTGATGAATACCAACATCGGAAATTAATACCGAAAGGCAGCACGGAAATTTCCAGGCTGCCTTTTGCCGTTATATCGAGGATACAACTGTGGCACGTAAAACGCCTATCGCACGTTACCGCAATATCGGTATCTGTGCCCACGTAGACGCCGGTAAAACCACCACTACCGAGCGCGTACTTTTCTACACTGGTTTGTCCCATAAAATTGGTGAGGTGCACGAGGGTGCAGCCACCATGGACTGGATGGAGCAGGAGCAAGAGCGCGGTATTACCATCACTTCTGCTGCAACCACCTGCTTCTGGTCTGGTATGCAGCAGCAGTTCGATCAGCACCGAGTCAACATCATCGACACCCCGGGGCACGTTGATTTCACTATTGAAGTAGAGCGGTCGCTACGCGTACTCGACGGTGCTGTAGTTGTGCTGTGTGGCTCCTCTGGTGTTCAGCCTCAGACTGAAACCGTATGGCGCCAGGCCAATAAGTACGAAGTACCGCGTATGGTATTCGTCAACAAGATGGATCGCGCCGGTGCTAACTACCGTGATGTTATCGCTCAGCTGAAAGACCGCTTGAACGCAAATGCCGTACCGCTGCAGATGACCATCGGCGCAGAGGACGAGTTCAAGGGTGTTGTCGATCTGGTAAAAATGAAGGCCATTCTGTGGAATGAAGCCGACCAGGGCATGACCTTCGACTACGCTGACATCCCTGCCGAGATGCAGGATGAGTGCGATGAAATGCGCGAGTACCTGGTAGAAGCAGCAGCAGAAGCCAGCGAAGAGCTGATGGAGAAGTACCTGGAAGAAGGCGAGCTGACCGAAGAAGAAATCAAGGCAGCGATCCGTCAGCGTACTCTGGCCAACGAAATTGTACCGGTTTTGGGCGGTTCTGCGTTCAAGAACAAAGGTGTGCAGGCGGTACTGGATGCGGTTATCGAATACCTGCCGGCACCGACTGAAGTTAAGGCGATCGAAGGTACTCTGGACGACGGTGAAACCGTTGAAACCCGTGAAGCTGACGATAATGCTCCTTTCTCCGCGCTAGCGTTCAAGATTGCTACCGACCCCTTCGTTGGTACTCTGACCTTCTTCCGTGTTTACTCCGGTACACTGGAAAGCGGCACTGCGGTGTACAACTCCGTAAAAATGAAGAAAGAACGCGTTGGTCGTATGGTGCAGATGCACTCCAACGACCGCCAGGAAATCAAAGAAGTACTGGCAGGTGATATCGCTGCGGCGATTGGTCTGAAAGACGTAACTACTGGTGACACCCTGTGTTCCGAGAGCAACAAGATTGTTCTGGAGCGTATGGAATTCCCTGAGCCGGTAATTTCTGTAGCCGTTGAGCCGAAGTCCAAGCCGGATCAGGAAAAAATGGGTATCGCTCTGGGCAAGCTGGCCCAGGAAGATCCATCTTTCCGTGTGAAGACCGATGAAGAAACCGGCCAGACCATTATTTCTGGTATGGGTGAGCTGCACCTCGACATCATTGTCGATCGTATGAGGCGTGAGTTCAGCGTCGAGGCGAACATTGGTAAGCCTCAGGTAGCCTACCGTGAGACCATTCGCAACACCTCTGACATCGAAGGCAAGTTTGTTCGTCAGTCTGGTGGTCGCGGTCAGTACGGCCACGTGTGGGTGAAGTTCGAGCCGGCCGAAGACGAGTCCCAAGAAGGCCTGGAATTTGTAAACGAGATTGTGGGTGGTTCTGTACCGAAGGAATATATTCCTGCAGTGCAGAAGGGTATCGAAGAGCAGATGAAGAATGGTGTTCTGGCAGGGTATCCGCTGCTGGGCCTGAAGGCGACTCTGTACGACGGTTCCTTCCATGATGTGGACTCCAATGAAATGGCGTTTAAAATCGCCGGCTCCATGGCAACCAAAAAGCTGTCCAGTCACGGCGGTGCGGTATTGCTTGAGCCTGTGATGAAAGTGGAAGTAGTCACTCCGGAAGTGAACATGGGCGACGTGGTTGGCGATCTCAACCGTCGTCGTGGCCTTATCCAAGGTATGAACGACAGTGCCATGGGTAAGGTTGTTGATGCGGAAGTACCCCTGGCAGAGATGTTCGGTTATGCAACCGACCTGCGCTCTGCTACTCAGGGCCGTGCTACCTACACCATGGAGTTCCTGAAGTACGCCGAGGCGCCTAAAAACGTTGCTGATGACATCATCGCAAAGAACAAGGGCTAATTAACTTTTATTCAAAAGGACTCCGCCAAGAGAGGCGGGGTTCCTTTGGCCAATTTTTAGCTAGAGGACATCTAAGATGGCAAAAGAAAAATTTGAACGTTCCAAGCCCCACGTGAACGTGGGCACCATCGGTCACGTTGACCACGGTAAAACCACCCTGACAGCTGCTCTGACCCGCGTATGTGCGGAAGTTTGGGGCGGTGACGCTGTTGCTTTCGATGGTATTGATAATGCACCTGAAGAGCGTGAGCGCGGTATCACCATCGCCACTTCTCACGTTGAGTACGAGTCCCCGACTCGCCACTACGCGCACGTGGATTGCCCGGGTCACGCCGACTACGTTAAGAACATGATCACCGGTGCTGCTCAGATGGACGGCGCTATTCTGGTATGTTCCGCAGCTGACGGCCCCATGCCGCAGACTCGTGAGCACATCCTGCTGTCCCGTCAGGTTGGTGTACCTTACATCGTTGTATTCCTGAACAAAGCGGACATGGTAGACGACGAAGAGCTGCTCGAGCTGGTAGAGATGGAAGTTCGCGAACTTCTGGATCAATACGAGTTCCCGGGTGACGACACTCCGATCATCGTTGGTTCCGCTCTGATGGCCTTGAACGGCGAAGACGACAACGAAATGGGCACTACCGCTGTTAAGAAGCTGGTTGAGACCCTGGACGAGTACATCCCTGAGCCAGAGCGCGCGGTAGATCTGCCGTTCCTGATGCCGATCGAAGACGTATTCTCTATCTCTGGCCGTGGTACTGTAGTAACCGGTCGTGTAGAGCGCGGTATCATCAATACCGGCGACGAGATCGAAATCATCGGTATCAAAGAAACCACTACCACTACTTGTACTGGTGTAGAAATGTTCCGCAAGCTGCTCGACGAAGGTCGTGCGGGTGAGAACATCGGCGCACTGCTGCGTGGCACCAAGCGTGACGAAGTAGAGCGTGGTCAGGTACTGGCTAAGCCCGGTTCCATCACTCCGCACACCAAGTTTGAAGCGGAAGTGTATGTACTGTCCAAAGACGAAGGTGGTCGTCACACCCCGTTCTTTAAAGGCTACCGTCCTCAGTTCTACTTCCGTACCACTGATGTAACGGGTGCGTGTGAACTGCCAGAAGGTACCGAAATGGTAATGCCGGGCGACAACATTCAAATGGTTGTTACCCTGATTGCTCCAATCGCCATGGAAGATGGCCTGCGCTTCGCGATCCGCGAAGGCGGTCGTACCGTTGGTGCGGGCGTTGTTGCCAAGATCATCGAGTAATATACTCCTGATCTGAAAAAGCCGTAGCGGACGCGCTGCGGTTTTTTTTTGCCTTTTTTTAGTTTTTTTTGCTGCTTGGCCTTACAGGTTTTGTGAAAATCTACCTGCTGAGATTGGGTGCTAAGCCTCCCCTTAATTCTTGCCTGCTTGTGGTTTCCTACGTGAGGTTCTGTATTTTCCTATTCAACTGAATACCTTTGCTCGTCAGCGCCTAGCGGTACAGTTCGCCTTTGTTTGATACGGGGATCTGATTCCAGTTCGGATGGATGGAGTGGAGGTGAACCTTGATCCTCGGCCCACCTCTATTAAAACTGGTTTGAGGGGTGATAACTCTGGTCCTTTAGTTTGGTGGCTGGTAAAGGCTTAGTATGTGCCCATCCGGATCTACAAATTCTGCCGTTAAGCCGCCGTCTGGGGCGTGTTGCACTGGGGCAATGATCTCTACATTACGGGCGGCCAGATGTTCGACCATCCGGTGAATATCGCTGTCCCCTGTTGAAAAAACGATGATCGGGGTGCGTCCTGGTTTTTCCTCACCTTTAAAAAAGATCAATAGTGAATCGCCGATGTGGGCTAGCAGGTGACTGCTGTCCCCTTCATCATCGCTGGCAGCTACCCTGCTAGTTGTGAGTCCAAGAGTCTTTTAATAAAATCTCCGTGTGTTGTCTAGATCCTGAACAAAAAATACCACTGCTCCGATATGTGAGTCTTGCAGCATGGAAAATCTCCGATTTGTGCTTGTTTGGGGGGGCTACATCCATTTTATGGATACCTTCCAGTTGCCGCTATGCAGTGTTTTGTGAGCAGTGCTAATCAGTTTTTCGCCGAAGCTTGCGCGCGACTGTGTCCCATCAGCTGGCTCCGATATAGGCAATGCTAACCGGATAAATCTATTTCGCTGCTGAAAGGCTGATTACTAAAAGATTGCTATCTGGGTCAGTGATACCAAATCGAAAGTCCGGGAGGTGCGCGGGGCCGTGTGCCAGAGCGGCACGGCGCGGGGAGAGTTTGCGCGCTCCACTTGGGCGGCGTAGGCCGCAGTAAGGCTGGTGGGGTCAATCTTGGCGCTGGTATGCGGTGATGCAAGCTTTTTACGTAGGCCGCTTAGGCGTTGACGCAGGCCGGTATCGGATAGGTTGAGGACCTTGCGCATTTCGCTCCTGGTGAGGCCGTTTAGAGCCGGTGATAAGACCAGTCGTTGTGCTTCTGTTGCGGCCAGAAGGCCATCCTGAAGCAAGTCCTCCGCCTGTTGGGGGCGCTCGTAAAGCCGGGTGCAAATGCGCAGCCATTTTTGGTATTGGTCGACACTCATTCGATCGGCCCTTAGCCCAACTGTTGGTGGAGCGGTGGTGTTTTATTATCGTCCGTAATTCCCAGCTCATCATGCTAGGGCAATTACTCCTTGCCTGGTACAGGTGCGGACGCACCAACGCCGCTGTTAGTCCGAGATATAGGATTGATGATTATCTTTATTTGAGGGAAGGGTCGTTTTTAAGGGTACGTTTTGGGTTCAGTCGGCCAGAAGAGGGCTCGGTCCTGACTGCGCTGTCAAGTATTTGATCAGATGTGTGGGTGGTCTGCTGGTGCCCAACAGAAGAATGGTGCGCAGGTAAGTGGCACCATTCATTGCTGTTTCAGGCCCCGTAAGCGACCGCTCTAATGTTGTCTCCGGTTGGCTATATTCACTTTTAACCTAATAAATTTACGGCCAGTCCCTGCTGAGATCGCAGTGGCGACTGCCGGCGAACAGCTTGGTGAACTGAGGGCCGTTCATTTCCACCAGTTCCTCGTGATTTCCAGCTTCAAAATAAATGGTTTTGCAGTGCCCGAGACCGTTGTCGAGGAGGGTTGTAATCCCGTAGGCTTGGCCAAGGGCGGGCAGGGCGCCCAATTCGCAATCCGGGAAAATTGCTCCGAGCTCGGTTTCTGAGACCATCTGGAGCGAGTTGCGGCCAGTTTCCGTGTGCAGTGCTCGCATATCAAGGCTGCTACTGGCCGATATAACCACCATTACGTAGCCTTCGATGTCCTGCAGCAAAATTGCCTTTGCTACCTGATCTTCCCGTATGTGGGCTGCGTGTGCGCTTTCGCGACTAGTGCGTGTATGTGGGTGTTGTATCAAGTGGTAGTCGACCGACTGGTCATTCAGGTACTGACTCAGTGTTGCGGCGATAGTCATTGCAATTACCTCGTTCCACTTCGGGTATTCAATTGTAGTTTCCTTAGATTGAAATTTGCGCAGGCTGTACAGTTGACAGCCTGCTGCGCTGACCGTAGAATTCGCGCTCCTTTTCGCCCGCCCTCGGGGTTGCGAGAAAGGACGTTCTTTAGTTCATAAGTTGGAGTTTGATTCCATGCAGGGTCAACGTATCCGAATTCGCCTGAAGGCTTTTGATCACAAACTGATCGATGCGTCTACTCAGGAGATCGTAGAGACGGCTAAGCGCACAGGCGCCCAAGTACGCGGTCCTATCCCGCTGCCGACTCGCAAAGAGAAGTACACCGTACTGATTTCTCCGCACGTCAACAAAGACGCTCGCGACCAGTACGAAATTCGTACTCACAAGCGTTTGCTGGACATCGTTGAGCCTACCGAAAAAACCGTCGACGCGCTGATGAAGCTCGATCTGGCGGCCGGTGTTGAGGTCCAAATTAGTCTCGGCTAACACTTTTACTAACTACCGAATCCCGAACGAAAAAGGTTTGGGTGGTGTAACGCTCTGAAATTGGGCGGCCGCAGTGGGTTAAAGCCCCGTGCACTGAGAGGTTAATAAGATGACTATAGGTATTGTCGGCCGCAAAAGCGGCATGACTCGCATCTTCACCGAAGATGGCGTGTCCATTCCGGTAACCGTTGTTGAGGTTGCTCCGAATCGCGTCACCCAGGTGAAAACTCAGGAAACTGATGGCTATACCGCTGTTCAAGTAGCAGTAGGTAACCGTAAGGCTTCCCGTGTCTCCAAGCCCGAAGCGGGCCACTTCGCCAAAGCCAATGTAGAGGCTGGCACCAATCTTTTCGAACTGCGTACAGATAGTTCTGAAGAGACTTTCGAAATCGGTTCTGAAATCACTGTTTCCAGTTTTGAAGCTGGCCAGAAGATCGACGTAACCGGCACTTCCAAAGGTAAAGGTTTTCAGGGCGGCATTAAGCGCTGGAATTTCAGTATGCAGGACGCAACCCACGGTAACTCCCTGTCTCACCGCGCACCCGGTTCTATCGGTCAGTGTCAGACTCCTGGCCGCGTATGGAAAGGCAAGAAGATGGCTGGACATATGGGTGCTGAGCGCGTAACCGTGCAAAACCTGGAAGTTGTTCGTGTCGACGCAGAGCGTAACCTGTTGCTGGTTAAAGGTGCCGTACCCGGCGCTCCCGGTGGTAGTGTGATCGTTCGCCCGGCAGTTAAAGCCTAAGTCTGAGGGAAAATAGATATGGAACTGAATATCGCTACTCCCGAAGGCGCTAAAGGCACAGTAGCTGTCTCTGAAGTGACCTTCGGACGTGAGTTCAACCAAGATCTGGTACACCAGGCAGTCGTGGCCTATATGGCCGGCGCTCGCCAGGGTACCAAGGCGCAGAAGAATCGTTCCGACGTTTCCGGTGGTGGTAAAAAGCCCTGGCGCCAAAAAGGTACTGGCCGCGCTCGAGCCGGTACTATTCGCAGCCCGCTGTGGCGCTCTGGTGGTGTAACATTTGCCGCTGACCCGCGCGATCACAGCGTTAAGCTGAACAAGAAAATGTACCGCGCCGCGCTGCGTTGCATTCTGTCTGAGCTGGCTCGTCAGGAACGCCTGGTAGTGGTTGAGTCCTTCAATGTGGACGCTCCCAAGACCAAGCAATTGGTAAGCAAGCTGGCTCAGTTTGACTTGTCCGACGCGCTGATCGTGACTGAAGAGGTTAGTGAAAACCTCTACCTTGCCTCACGCAACTTGCACAAGATCGATGTCCGCGATGTACAGGCAATCGATCCCGTAAGCCTGATTCGCTTTGATAAGGTCGTGGTTACCGTTTCTGCGCTCAAGAAAATTGAAGAGGTGCTGGGATGAACCAAGAGCGACTCTACAAAGTACTGCTGGGCCCGGTAATTTCCGAAAAAGCTGCTGGGCTAGCCGATAGTGCCAACCAGGTAGTTTTTAAGGTGTCCGCCGATGCTGAAAAAGCTGAGATCAAGGCTGCGGTAGAGAAACTGTTTAACGTTTCCGTTGAGCAAGTTCGCACCGTGAACGTGAAGGGCAAAACCAAGCGTACTCGCAATGGCATGGGCCGTCGCAGTGATTGGAAAAAAGCCTACGTTCGTCTGGCTGAAGGCAGCGACATCAACTTTGAAGCTGCTGAGTAAAGGGGACTGTTACAATGGCAATTGTAAAAACAAAACCGACCTCCGCCGGCCGTCGTCACCTTGTTAAGGTTGTTAACACCGACCTGCATAAAGGTGCTCCTTACGCTCCTCTGTTGGAGAGTAAAAGCAAAAGCGGTGGCCGTAACAACAATGGTCGTATCACTACCCGTCATATCGGTGGTGGTCACAAGCAGCACTATCGCGTAGTCGATTTCAAGCGTAACAAAGACGGTATTCCGGCTAAAGTTGAGCGCTTGGAATACGATCCGAACCGCAGCGCACACATCGCTCTGGTGTGTTACGCAGACGGTGAGCGTCGTTACATCCTCGCACCGAAAGGCCTTAAGGCGGGCGCCACCATTCAGTCCGGCGATGCCGCACCGATTGTTGTGGGTAACACTCTGCCTCTGCGCAACGTTCCGGTGGGTTCTGTAATTCACGCGATTGAGCTGAAACCAGGCAAAGGTGCTCAGCTGGCCCGTTCTGCTGGTGCCTCTGTGCAGCTGGTAGCGCGTGAAGGTCAGTATGCGACTATTCGTCTGCGTTCCGGCGAAATGCGCAAAGTACTCGCTGAGTGCCGCGCAACCCTGGGTGAAGTGAGCAACTCCGAGCACAGCCTGCGCAAGCTAGGTAAAGCTGGTGCTGCCCGCTGGCGTGGTGTTCGCCCTACCGTTCGCGGTGTGGCGATGAACCCGGTGGATCACCCGCATGGTGGTGGTGAAGGCCGTACCTCTGGTGGCCGTCACCCGGTTACTCCGTGGGGCGTTCCGACTAAGGGTAAGAAAACGCGCAAGAACAAGCGCACCGATAAGATGATTGTACGTCGTCGCGGCAAGTAAGCCGCGCGATGTCTGTCTGAGCAGCTAGAGAGGAATCGACAGTGCCACGCTCATTAAAGAAAGGTCCCTTTATTGACCTGCATTTGGTCAAAAAGGTGGAGGCGGCGATTGAAGCCAATGATCGTCGACCGATTAAAACCTGGTCCCGCCGTTCCATGATTATGCCGGAAATGGTTGGACTAACGATTGCCGTTCACAACGGTCGTCAACATGTGCCCGTTATGGTTAGCGAAGAAATGGTTGGCCACAAGCTGGGCGAGTTCGCTGCTACCCGCACTTACCGCGGTCATACTGCGGACAAGAAAGCGAAGAAGCGCTAAGCCGAGGTTATAAAGATGGAAGTAGCAGCAAAATTACGCGGCGCACGTCTATCGGCGCAAAAGGCGCGACTGGTAGCTGATCAGGTTCGCGGTAAAGGCGTTGAAGAAGCCCTGGATATACTGGCATTCAGTACTAAAAAGGGTGCAGCGATCGTCAAGAAGGTACTGGAGTCGGCGATTGCTAATGCCGAACATAACGAAGGTGCTGACGTTGACGAACTAAAGGTTTCTACAGTTTTTGTGGACGAAGGTATGACTATGAAGCGCATTAAACCGCGTGCGAAAGGTCGTGCTGATCGCATTCTTAAGCGTACTTGTCACATCACTGTGAAAGTGGCCGAGAAATAAGAGAGCAGGCGAGAAAACCATGGGACAAAAAGTACATCCTACCGGCATTCGTCTGGGTATCGTTAAAAAGCATACTTCTGTTTGGTATGCCGGCAGCGACGAGTACGCAGACAAGCTGTACACGGATCTGAAAGTTCGCGAATTTATTCGCAAAAAACTGGCCCACGCTTCTGTGAGCCGTATCGAAATCGAACGTCCGGCGAATACTGCACGTGTGACTATTCACACTGCACGTCCAGGCATCGTGATCGGTAAAAAAGGTGAGGACGTAGAACGTCTGCGCAAAGAAGTTAGCGCGCAGATGGGCGTACCTGTGCACATCGATATCGAAGAAGTGCGCAAGCCTGATGTGGACGCCGCTCTGGTTGGCCAGAACGTTGCCCAACAGCTGGAACGTCGTGTTATGTTCCGTCGCGCTATGAAGCGTGCCGTACAAAACGCTATGCGTCAGGGCGCCCAAGGTATCAAGATTCAAGTGAGTGGTCGTCTCGGCGGTGCGGAAATCGCACGTACCGAGTGGTATCGCGAAGGCCGTGTGCCCCTGCACACCCTACGTGCCAACATCGACTACGCCAATGTTGAAGCGAAGACTACTTACGGCATTATCGGTATCAAAGTTTGGATCTTTAAAGGCGAAGTCATCGGTGACGAAGTGCCCGATGAGAAGCCGGCGAAGAGCCGCAAGAAAGCTGCTAAATAGGGGGTACGCAGATGCTACAACCAAAGCGTACAAAATTCCGCAAGGTACAGAAGGGGCGCAACCGCGGTCTTTCTCAGCGCGGCTCTAAAGTGAGCTTTGGCGAGTTTGGCCTAAAGGCTATCGGTCGTGGACGCATTACTGCGCGTCAGATCGAAGCAGCTCGTCGCGCAATGACTCGTCACATTAAACGTGGCGGTAAAATCTGGATTCGTGTGTTTCCGGACAAGCCAATTACCAATAAACCCCTGGAAGTTCGTATGGGTAAAGGTAAAGGTGGCGTTGAGTACTGGGTAGCTCAGATTCAGCCGGGTAAAGTCCTCTATGAGATGGAGGGTGTAACCGAAGAGCTGGCTCGTGAGGCTTTCGCACTTGCTGCGGCCAAGCTACCTGTAAAGACAACTTTCGTTAAGCGTTCGGTGATGTAATGAAGACTGCAGATCTACGCGAAAAGTCAGTTGAAGAGCTGAACCAGGAACTGCTGAACCAGCTCGAAGCGCAATTTAAGCTTCGTATGCAAAAATCCACCGGTCAACTGGCTCAGACTCATCTGCTGAAGCAGACTCGTCGCGACATTGCTCGCATAAAGACTGTGTTGACCGAGAAGGCAGGTAATTAATCATGGCTGAAGCAAAACTGAAGCGTACTCTGACCGGTAAGGTTGTGAGTGACAAGATGGATAAAACCATCACCGTTTTGATCGAGCGCCGTGTTAAGCACCCGATCTACGGCAAAATTGTAAACAAGTCCACAAAGCTTAAGGCTCATGATGAGAACAATGATTGCAGCATCGGTGATGTTGTAATCATCGAGGAATCTCGTCCGCTGTCCAAGAGCAAATCCTGGGCCTTACAGAAAATTGTAGAGCGTGCGGCGAAGGTATAACCCCTAGCGCATTGACTGCCGAATTGAAAGGTTTCGGAGAGAGACAATGATTCAAGCGGAATCTTACTTAGAAGTAGCTGACAACAGTGGGGCTCGCCGCGTCATGTGCATCAAGGTGCTGGGCGGCTCCCATCGTCGTTATGCCGGCGTGGGCGACATTATCAAGGTAACCGTTAAGGAAGCCATTCCCCGCGGTAAAGTGAAGAAGGGTCAGGTAATGAATGCTGTCGTGGTGCGCACCAGAAAAGGTGTGCGTCGCGCGGACGGTTCCCTGATTAAATTTGACGATAACGCAGCGGTATTGCTGAACCAGCAACTGGCGCCGGTTGGCACCCGTATTTTTGGTCCGGTGACTCGCGAACTGCGCGGTGAGAAGTTCATGAAGATCATCTCCCTCGCTCCCGAAGTTATCTAGGCCTTGAGCGGAGAATAGTTATGCGCAAGATCAAGCGTGACGACGAAGTGATCGTTATCGCCGGTCGCGACAAGGGCAAGCGTGGTTCAGTACGTAAAGTACTGAACGACGGCCGCCTGATTGTTGCCGGCATACAGATGATCAAGAAGCACCAAAAGCCAAACCCCCAAATGGGCGTTGCTGGCGGCATCGTTGAAAAAGAAGCGGCAATCCAAGCTTCCAACGTTGCCATCTTCAACCCCGGTACCCAGAAGGCTGACCGGGTAGGCTTTAAAGTACTGGAAGACGGCACTAAGATTCGCGTCTTCAAATCCAGCGGCGAAGCCGTTTAAGGCTTTAGCGCAAGAGCAGGTTGGTAGATCATGGCAAAGCTTAAAGAGCTCTACACTAAGGACCTCGCGACCAAGCTTAAGGACGAGCTGGGTCTCGAGAATGTGATGGCAGTGCCGCGCATCACCAAGATCACCATCAACATGGGTGTTGGTGAAGCGACTGGTGATAAGAAGGTGCTGGAGCACGCTGTCAGTGACATGACAGCAATTTCTGGTCAAAAACCCATCGTTACTAATGCTCGCAAATCTATTGCGGGCTTTAAGATTCGCGACGGCTGGCCGATCGGTTGCAAGGTAACTCTGCGCGGTGAGCGCATGTATGAGTTTCTGGAGCGTCTGATCGATATCGCGATTCCGCGTATCCGCGACTTCCGAGGCATTAGCCCGAAGCAGTTCGACGGCCGCGGTAACTTCTCTATGGGTGTGACCGAGCAAATTATCTTCCCCGAAGTTGACTACGACAAAGTAGACAAGATTCGCGGTCTGGATATTTGTATTACAACCACAGCTGCAAACGACGACGAAGGTCGTGCGCTGCTGAAAGCGTTCAACTTCCCGTTTAAGGGTTAAGAGGATTCCATGGCGAAGAAATCCATGATTGCGCGTGAAAACAAGCGCGCTCGAACCGCAGCTAAGTACGCCGAGAAGCGTCAAGAGCTGAAGGCGATCATCGCCAGTGCCACTGCTTCCGAAGAGGAACAGTGGGAGGCTCAACTCAAGCTGCAGAAAATGCCGCGCGATGCAAGCCCGGTACGTCAGCAACGTCGCTGTCGTATCACTGGTCGCCCCCACGCTGTCTATCGCAAGTTCGGCTTGTGCCGTAACAAGCTTCGCGAAGCCGCAATGCGTGGTGATGTTCCTGGCCTGGTGAAGTCCAGCTGGTAATTATCAGCCGGTTTAAGGCAGATTTGAGGAGTCTCATAAAATGAGTATGCAAGATCCGTTGGCAGATATGCTGACTCGCATCCGCAACGCCCTGGCTCGCGGAAAGGCGGAAGTCACACTGCCATCATCCAAAGTGAAGGTAGCGGTAGCCAAAGTCCTGAAAGACGAAGGTTATGTTACCGATTTAAATGTAAGTGAAGGCAGCAAGCCTGAACTGACCATTGCGCTGAAATATTTTCAGGGCAAGCCGGTTATCGCTGAGCTGGACCGTGTTTCTCGTCCTGGCCTGCGCTCTTACACTGGTAAGAAAGCTCTGCCAACCGTACGTGGCGGTCTGGGCATCGCGATCGTTTCCACCTCCAAAGGTGTGATGACGGATCGTGCTGCACGTCAGGCCGGTGTCGGTGGCGAAGTGCTCTGCACCGTATTCTAAGCGGGGGTTACAATGTCTCGAGTAGCAAATAGTCCGATAGTTATCCCCGCAGGTGTTACCGTTGACCTGAACGGTCAAGACATCGCTGTTAAAGGCGGTAGTGGTAACCTGGATATGGTTGTTCACAGTGATGTGGAAGTAAGCCAGGCCGAAAGCCAGCTGACTTTCTCTACACGTAATAACTCCAAGCAGGCCAGAGCACTCGCGGGAACTACCCGTGCGCTGGTCAATAACATGGTGATAGGCGTAAGCAAGGGCTTCGAGAAGAAGCTTCAGTTGCTGGGTGTTGGTTATCGTGCGAAAGCAACCGGTAAAGCGGTTAACCTAACCCTGGGCTTCTCCCATCCGATCGATTATCAGTTGCCGGAAGGCGTGACTGCGGAAACGCCATCCCAGACTGAAATCGTACTGAAAAGCAGCAATAAACAGCTGCTGGGCCAAGTGGCCGCTGAGATCCGTGCGTTCCGTCCGCCGGAGCCCTACAAAGGTAAGGGTGTCCGATATGCTGATGAGCGCGTGTATCGTAAAGAGGCCAAGAAGAAGTAAATAGGGCATAGATATGAACGTTAAGAAAGCATCTCGCTTGCGTCGTGCACGTCGTGCCCGCGCCAAGATCCGTGAGCTGGGCGCCGTTCGCTTAACCGTGAACCGCACCCCGCGCCACATATATGCACAGATCCTGTCTGCCGAAGGCAATGCGGTACTGGCTTCCGCCTCTACCCTCGACAAGGACCTGCGCTCAGATAAAACCGGTAACGCTGACGCTGCTACCGCGGTTGGCAAACTGATCGCTGAGCGTGCCAAGGCCGCCGGTGTTGAAGAAGTTGCCTTTGATCGCAGTGGTTTCAAGTACCATGGCCGTGTTAAGGCTCTGGCTGAAGCTGCCCGCGAAGCCGGTTTGAAATTCTAAGGGTTGAGTTATGGCTAGAGAGAAAGACAAAAGCAACGACGAAGGCCTGCAGGAAAAGCTGGTCCAGGTCAACCGCGTTGCCAAGACTGTAAAAGGTGGTCGTATCTTCGCCTTTACTGCACTGACTGTTGTTGGTGATGGCAATGGCCGTGTCGGTTTCGGTCGTGGCAAGGCGCGTGAAGTGCCAGTTGCGATTCAGAAAGCGATGGAAGCTGCGCGCCGCAATATGATCCAGGTAGACCTGAATGGTGATACCATCCAGTACGCTATCAATGGTCGTCACGGCGGTTCCAAGATTTACATGCAGCCCGCTTCCCAGGGTACCGGCGTAATTGCCGGCGGTGCAATGCGCTCCGTACTGGAAATGGCTGGTGTGCACAACGTATTGGCTAAGTGCTACGGCTCCACCAACCCGGTGAACGTAGTTCGCGCAACTTTCAAAGCTCTGGAGCAAATGCAGAGCCCGGAAGATGTAGCGGCCAAGCGCGGTAAATCTGTCGAAGAGATTCTGGGCTAATCACAGCCCAGATTTAAGGTTATTGGTGGGTTAAGACCATGGCTATGAAGACCATTAAAGTGACCCAGACCAAAAGCACCAACGGACGCCTGAAAAGCCATCAGGCGAGCGTTGCCGGTCTGGGCCTACGCCGCATCGGCCACACAGTGGAAGTGGAAGATACTCCTTCCGTCCGTGGCATGATCAATAAAGTGAACTACCTGGTTAAGGTTGAGGGGGAATAACATGCGTTTGAACGACTTGTCTCCCGCACAGGGCCATAAGCACAGCGCGAAACGCGTTGGTCGCGGTATTGGTAGCGGATTGGGTAAGACCGGTGGCCGCGGCCACAAAGGTCAAAAAGCGCGTTCTGGCGGCAGTGTCCGTCCAGGCTTCGAAGGCGGTCAGATGCCTTTGCAGAAGCGTCTACCTAAGTACGGTTTCACCGCTCGTGTTTCTCGCTTTACCGCAGAAGTACGTCTGGCTGAGCTGGCGAAGGTAGAAAATGAGGTAATCGATTTGGCAGCGCTGAAGAATGCCGATATTATCGGCAACCACATTAAGCGCGCCAAAGTATTCCTCTCCGGAGAGCTGAGCAAAGCTGTTACCGTGAAAGGTCTGGGAATTACCAAAGGCGCAAAGGCAGCGATCGAAGCTGCTGGCGGTAAAATAGAAGATTAATCGAGGCGCCAATGGCACGACCAGGATCCGGTGGAAATCCCCTGGGCAACAGCAAGGGATTGGGCGAGCTCTGGGCTCGCCTTCGTTTTCTGTTTCTAGCGATTCTTGTTTATCGTCTGGGGACACATATTCCGGTGCCCGGCATTGATCCGGAAAAGCTGTCAAACCTGTTTAATCAGAACCAGGGAACCATCCTTGGCCTGTTTAACATGTTCTCAGGCGGCGCCCTGGAAAGGATGAGCATTTTGGCGCTGGGCATCATGCCCTACATCTCCGCGTCCATCATCATGCAGTTGATGAGCGCGGTGACTCCCTCTCTGGAAGCATTGAAGAAGGAGGGTGAGGCTGGAAGGCGCAAGATTAACCAGTACACCCGTTACCTGACGGTAATGCTGGCACTGATTCAGGGTGTCGGTATGACTTTCGGGCTGGCGGGGCAGGGTCTGGCTTACTCATCTGAGCCTGCATTTGGTTTTTACTTTGTGGCGGTGACGTCACTGGTGACTGGTGCTGTATTTATGATGTGGCTCGGTGAGCAGATCACTGAGCGCGGTGTTGGCAACGGCATTTCGATGCTGATTTTTGCTGGTATCGTTGCCGGATTACCCGGTGCCGTCGGCCAGGCATTTGAGCAGGCAAGACAGGGTGAGCTGCACATACTCATGCTGTTGATGATTGGCGTTGTAGCGCTTGCCGTCGTCTTCTTTGTGGTTGTGATGGAACGCGGCCAACGCCGTATTACTATCAACCACGCCAGGCGTCAGGCGGGACGTTATTCTGCAGCTCCGGCTGCACAGGCGAGCCATTTGCCGCTGAAGGTGAATATGGCGGGTGTAATCCCGGTAATTTTCGCCAGCAGCATCTTGCTATTCCCGGCCACACTGGCGCAGTGGTTTGGTGAGGGCGGGGAAGGTCTCGGTGCAGAAATACTGAAATGGATGGCGTTACAGCTCGGACCAGGGCAGCCACTGAACATTATTCTGTTTGCACTGTTGATTGGTTTCTTCTGCTTCTTCTACACGGCGTTGATGTTTAACCCGAATGAAGTTGCGGATAACCTGAAAAAGTCTGGTGCATATGTTCCAGGCATTCGTCCCGGAGAGCAGACGGCTCGCTATATCGATAGCGTTCTGACTCGCCTCACGCTGGTGGGTGCTGTGTATATCGCACTGGTATCCCTGCTGCCGCAGTTCCTGGTGGTTGGGTTTAACGTTCCCTTCTATCTGGGGGGTACCTCACTGCTGATCGTTGTAGTAGTAGTGATGGACTTTATGGCGCAGGTACAATCGCATCTGCTGTCACACCAGTACGAGGGTATGATGAAAAAAGCGAACCTGCAAAGCTACGGTCGTCGCTAGTGCGTCACCTGCTCGCAGATTGATTGAATTGAGGTAAGGTCATGAAAGTACGCGCTTCTGTAAAAAAGATCTGCCGTAACTGCAAAATCGTACGTCGCAAAGGTGTTCTGCGGGTAATCTGCAGCGCCGAGCCGCGTCACAAGCAGCGTCAAGGCTAAGAAAAGGGGCCAGCCCCTTGCAGAGTGCGCCCTTGGGCGTCTCTGTAAAAGCTGGAAGTATTCGTTATTTGATGCAGTCCCGTAGCAGATAACAATGCCTCAAATGTTTTTGAGGTGGGAAGTCGGTAAAATGCTGGCTTCCAAAAGGGGGCGTTGACTGTCGTTATCATCCGTTTCGGGGGACCGATGCGGAGGTTGGCTATTGCAAATTAGTGTCTGAAAAGCTATTCTTGCGCGCCTTTTTGGTGGCGCCGTCGGTTTTTTAGTCGCTGTCAGCGCCGAAATCAAAGTTGAGTCACATACTTAATATAAAGCAGTGATTCCAATACGTGGAGTACGCCTCTATGGCACGTATTGCTGGTGTCAATGTACCAGACCATAAGCACGCCGTAATCTCCCTGACCCACATTTATGGGGTTGGTCGAACTACGGCTCAGTCAATTTTGGCAGCGATTGGTATCGCTGAATCCACCAAAATCCGCGACCTGTCTGAAGAGCAGATTGAAACCATCCGCGGTGAAGTTGCAAAACTCACTGTAGAGGGCGACCTGCGCCGTGAAGTATCCATGAACATCAAGCGTTTGATGGACTTGGGTTGCTATCGCGGTCTGCGTCACCGTCGCAGCTTGCCGCTGCGTGGTCAGCGCACTAAGACCAATGCTCGTACCCGTAAGGGTCCGCGCAAGCCGATTCGCAAGTAAGCCTCTAAGGCGCGAATTCGCGGTTCAATAAGCCCCTCTCTTTGTTAAAGACTGGGGGGATTTGATACAGGATTTAGGATACTGGTATGGCTAAGCCAAAAACTACTGTTCGCAAAAAGGTCAAAAAGACCGTTGTTGACGGTATTGCCCACATCCACGCATCGTTCAACAATACGATCGTGACGATCACTGATCGCCAGGGTAATACCCTTAGCTGGGCCACCGCAGGTGGATCTGGCTTCCGTGGCTCACGTAAGAGCACCCCGTTTGCAGCCCAGGTTGCCGCTGAGCGCGCAGGAACTGCAGCTCAGGACTACGGCCTGAAAAACCTCGACGTAGAAGTTAAGGGCCCCGGCCCCGGTCGCGAATCTGCTGTTCGCGCACTGAACAACTGCGGCTACAAGATCACCAACATCACCGACGTGACGCCAATTCCGCATAATGGATGTCGTCCACCCAAGAAACGTCGCGTGTAAGAGGGGGCTGATAAAATGGCACGTTATATTGGACCAAAATGTAAACTTTCCCGTCGGGAAGGTACCGATCTGCAGCTGAAAAGTGGTGTTCGTCCACACGACTCCAAATGTCGCGCAGAATCCAAGCCTGGTCAGCATGGCTCTGGTCGTGGTCGCTTGTCCGACTACGGCATCCAGTTGCGCGAAAAGCAAAAGGTTCGTCGTATCTACGGCGTACTGGAAAAGCAGTTCCGTAACTACTATAAGGAAGCGGCGCGTCTGAAAGGCGCCACTGGTGAGAACCTGTTGCAGCTTCTGGAAAAACGCCTCGACAATGTTGTTTACCGTATGGGCTTCGGCTCAACTCGCTCTGAAGCCCGTCAATTGGTTTCTCACAAGGCGATTTTGGTAAACGGTACTTCAGTCAACATTCCTTCCTTCCAAGTGAATGAAGGTGATGTGATTTCTGTGCGTGAAAAAGCTAAAAAGCAGCTGCGTGTTCAGAATTCCGTTTCCCTCGCTGCCCAGCGTGGCGATGTCGAGTGGGTAGACATAAACGCGAGTAAACTGGAAGGCACTTTCAAGCGCATTCCGGATCGTGTAGATCTACCAGCAGAGATCAACGAAAACCTTATCGTGGAACTGTACTCCAAGTAACAATTAGTTCACTTTAAGGAATGCAACTGTAAACAGGTATGGCTATGCAGACTGCTGTCAACGAGTTTTTGACACCGCGTCGTATTGACGTCACCGAGTACAATCCGAATCACGCTAAAGTGGTTTTGGAGCCCCTGGAGCGTGGCTTTGGCCACACTCTCGGCAATGCGCTGCGTCGCATCCTGCTGTCCTCCATGCCGGGCTGCGCCGTCATCGAAGTCGAAATCGACGGTGTCGAGCACGAATACAGCGCGATTGAAGGTGTGCAGGAAGATGTTATTGAAATCCTGCTCAACCTGAAAGAAATCGCCGTTGTTATGCACGGCAAGGATCTGGCGGTATTGAGCCTGAGCAAAAAAGGCCCAGGTGCAGTGACTGCTGGAGATATCCAGGTAGATCACGATATTGAGATCGTGAATCCTGAGCATGTGATCGCCAATATTACTGGTGATGTAGAGCTCAATTTGCGTCTCACTATCGCACGTGGTCGCGGCTACCAACCGGCTGACGCTCGTCGTGACGAGGAAGAGGAAAGCCGTGCGATTGGCCGTCTGCAACTGGACGCTTCATATAGCCCGGTTCGTCGTGTGTCCTACAGCGTGGAAAGCGCGCGGGTAGAACAGCGTACCGATCTGGACAAGCTAGTCCTGGATCTGGAGACCAATGGTACTCTGGATCCAGAAGAGGCTATTCGCCGTGCAGCCACTATTCTGCAGCAGCAACTTGCGGTATTTGTGGATCTGGAAGGTGAAAAAGATGCTCAACCGAAGGCCGAAGAGCCCGAGGTTGATCCAGTACTGCTGCGACCTGTGGACGACCTGGAGTTGACTGTACGTTCGGCCAACTGTCTGAAAGCGGAAAACATCTACTATATCGGTGACCTAATTCAGCGCACTGAAGTAGAGCTGCTGAAGACCCCGAATCTTGGTAAGAAGTCTCTGACTGAAATCAAGGATGTGTTGGCTTCCCGTGGACTCTCTCTGGGTATGCGTCTTGAAAATTGGCCACCGGCCAGTCTCAAAGGCGACAGCAAATTAAGCCCCCTGTAAGCATTTGGTAGTCACGGTGTAACCGTGACTAGTCGAAAGAACCCGAGCGGTGCCACAGCTTAGCGCGACACCGCTCCAGAACGACCTGCTGTGACAGCAACTTTGGTCGTAAGGAATTGAGTCATGCGTCATCGCTATAGTGGCCGTAAATTCAGCCGCACGAGCGCTCACCGCAAGGCCATGTTCAAGAACATGAGCGCCTCTTTGGTGGAGCACGAACTGATCAAAACCACACTGGCCAAAGCCAAGGAGCTGCGTCGCGTCGCCGAGCCGCTGATTACCCTGGCTAAGAAAGACAGTGTTGCCAATCGCCGACTGGTTTTCGCCCGTATTCGTGATAAGGATGCAGTGCGTAAGTTGTTCGACGAACTGGGTCCCCGTTACGAAGCACGTCCAGGCGGTTATATCCGTATTCTGAAATGTGGCTTCCGTGCTGGTGATAAAGCGCCGATGGCCTACGTTGAACTGGTGGATCGTCCTCAAGTAGAAGACGAAGCCGCACAAGCGTAAGCTGTACTAGCCATAGTGCTACGGAAGGCCGGTCTTAGACCGGCCTTTTTTGTGCCTGAATGAGAATTTTCGTATGTCTTTTGAGCAATTATTAAAAAGCTTGAACTCAGAAATTGTTGGGAGTTTAAAGCGGGCTATAGAGCTTGGAAAATGGCCTAACGGTATTGCGCTAACCGGAGAGCAGCGAAGCCTCTGTGCCGAGGCTGTGGCCAACTGGGAGTCTGTACATCTTTCGAGAGAAAAGCAGGTTGGTTATGTTGAACCCAAAACCAAGAAAGACCCTTGTGTGGGGAGAAAAGATGATGAGCAAGTCGTGAGCTGGGTCCGCTAGGCTCGGGTAGCTGGCATCGAGAAGAGGAGAAATATATTGGCAGGAAACTCAACAAATGAGGCTTCCTTTTCATTCATCCCTTGCCGATTCTCTGCTTAGATAGTTACCGATGGACAAATATAAAATTTCTAAGGTGCTCGGTAACTAATTATGAGAAAACTGATTTTGCTTGCCGGAGCAGTAACGCTCGCCGTTGTTGGAGTTGATCACTACGATATTGATGTTCGCTCAGGGGTGACGAAAGTGCGCCAGCTGATTGAGCCTCTGGAGGGCGATAGTGAATTGGTCAAAAATATTTCCAATCGTATCCCTTGGTCCCAACTTGAAAATACCGAGGTCAAAGAGTTATTAGATCACCCTCGTGTAAAAGCTTACTTGGATCAGGAAAATATTAAACGGGCTCTCAAAGACTATTTTTCGGGTCTGGGTGAGCTTTCTAGTGAAGAGGCATGGGAGGCTATAGAGGAAGTAGAAAGAGAAGCGCGCGTTACCGGCTACGAAGCGCTTTCTTTGAAGTTGGCTTGGCTGGAAAAAAACAGTGTGAGTCAGGGTGAGTTTAAGCTGCGGGCTGAAGAGCTGTTTAATGTTTATCGCAGTCAAGCTCAGTCAGTCATTGATGACTACGATCCCCACATTGAGGTTCCGGGTTTTTCGACCTATAAAGAGCTGGAGCAGTCTATTGTTGAGGAAGTACAGCAAATGACTTCTTTTCCAGGTGGCATGAGTAGGCACGAATATCTGCGTAAACGCCTGCAAGATGCCAGAGAAACGGTGTACGGCAGCTAGACGTAATGCGGCGCTGTCATTGTTTCAATAACAGCGCCGTCCTCTTGTTACCAGCGGTTACATAAACAACCCAATCAGATCATAAAATAGATTGCTATTGTTCTCGTAGTCAGAAACTTCATCAGTCTCGTAAGCACGAATCATTCCCCCGCCATTGTGATTTATTATATTGTCTAGAAAGTCTTTGAGTTCCAGTCCGTGCTCAGCAATTTCCCCATAGTTTAAGTCGATAATGGTGGTGCAGTGACTCTCATTCAGGTTGCGGAACATCGGGAAGTAGTAGCCCCAATTACTGGTCTGATCCAACAGAGGAATCAGGTTTTCATGAGTATCTGTCTGCCAGCGCTGTCGCAACTTGGCCAAGCGCGATTCCGCATCGGGGTCATTATAAATATCTTCGTAAAAGCGTTCGTAGGAATAGGATGAGAAATTCCCGTCGGCCAGGAAGTGGGTGATACCCAGGCGGTCGGTTGGGAATTTTTCTGACAAGGCGCTGTAAATAGAGGCTAGCTGGTTAGCGTCAAACCCTGGAGTAATGCGTTTCAGCATAGTAATAGGGTTTTCCGCGTTGGGGTCTCCATCGGGCGTGTAAGTAGTCCATGAACTTAATACTTCTTTGTGCAGTGGCAGCGAAGGATATTGAGAGCTGTCATTATTATCCAGTGGCGCTTTGTACAGAGGGCCTGAATCATCGATTAGGTATCCATGATCGACATTCATGTCCTCGCGGATTTTTGAATAATTTAACAGTGCGCCGACGCTTCCCGCGCTGCATCCAGCGGTCAGTAATTGTTTTGGTTTTTGTAAATTATTTTTAACCCAGGAAGTTACCGATTGTACATTGCGTAAACCATTGTGATGCCATATTAAATCGGAGTTTTGACCGCTCTCGTCTTCATAAATCTCAGTTTTATCACCAACGTAAATGTCCCCGGTACAGTAGGGCACATAGACCATGTTCCACTCACCCGTTTTATACTGGTTGTAAGGGTGGTGAGTGTAGATTAGAGGCGAAACTCCCGCAGTGGTGAGATTTTCGAAATTTGAGAAGTCCAGAAGATGCACATTACTGAGATAGTCATCAGGTATGCCATTTGGATTTCGTGCTCCACGAGTGCCTGCCTGCCCAGAGCAGCTCTCATAATCCCAGCAGGCACCTCCGCCCTCAAAGTAGAAAATCGTATTGCTGGTGTCGGGTACTCGATGAACAAAGAACTTATAGGGGGAGCCGTTGCCGCACATGGCTCCAGTATTGGCAGGCACGTCTACTTTCTGCCAAGTATTGAAATCGGCCGGGTCAAAGTCGTCGTTAAAATTTGGGTCATCCAGAGTAAGGGGGTACATCCCCTGAGCCTGCTCTGGTGTTACGGGTTCATTGGCATTGGGTGGGTCGAATAGATGCTTTAGAGTTGTCCAGAAATTATAATCACCCGGCTCGGCGTGAGCATAAGAGGTGATAAAAAGTGAACCGACAAAAATTGACGATATGAAACCACGGAGAATTTTTATCATTATTAATCCCCTTGAAGTAGTTGGTATTTTCTCTTCGGCCTAGACGAATTGATCCCAAGGTTCATACCTGGATCCCAAAAGATCCTCCCTAAAGAATCATTTTGTACGTTAGTCCAAATCGCTGTTTGGGTAAAACCCACAGAGATTAGTTAATATTGATCGAGTGGTCTAGCAGGATATCAAGAAAAACTAGCCAGTCACGCAAAAACGTCCATGGATGATGGTCTTGGCCAAAAATATTTAAATTGCGTCTAGATTTATAGGCATTGGTAAGTTGTTAATAGTATTGGCGGCATGAAAAACAACAAAAATAAATCAAGATGTTTTATATTTAAGTATTTTTCATCAAGTAAATTAATTGGTGGGTTTTAGTAGCTTAAAGTATTAAAAATTCTTTTTCATGTTTGCCAAGACTTAATTGTAACTGGTGCAGAAGCTCTCGTTTTTTCTTCAATATACTCTTTGCTTCCCCTAAGTTAATTTTCTGGAATCTAATTTTGTCACTGGGTTTTAATTGCCCTAAGCGATGCAGCTCGGCTTTTATGACATGACCGATTCGAGGATAGCCGCCTATGGTTTGTCCTTCGATAAATGAGATGATGGGCTTTTCATCGGGTGGTACCTGTATGCTTCCAGGGTAGAGGCCAGAAGATATCATCGGTACCTTTTTGGCCTCATATTCTTTTTCTTGCTGGTGTTTCAAGCCTGATAGGCGAATACCCATGCGATTACTTTGGGGAGAGACTTCGAAAGTGGTTTTATAAAATTGAGCAGTCAATGTTTCTGGAAATAAATCACTCTCCGAGCCTGGCACTATCCTTATTTGAGATTGGTTGGTATAGATGAGGTGAAAGTTTTTATTGAGGGCTAACTCTCTTACTGGGCGAATATTTATTAGGTCAATAGTGTCACCTGTGCGGATAGCATCGTCGTTGAGACCTCCAAATTTACTAACGATATGGGTTCCCGCACTGCCCAAAATCTGCGGTATTTCTATTTTCGCGGGAAAGGCGATATAGGTTCTTGCGCCGCTGATCACTCGACCGATATCCAGAATGTCGCCAGACTTGATCTTTACCGTTTTGTAATTCTCGATAGGACTGTCGTTTAACATTGTTGTAAATTGGGCGCCGGCGATTGCGATGGTGATATCACATTGAAATTCAATACGGGGGCCTAACAAGGTAGCTTCTAAGACCGGGTTGTTGGGGGAGTTATCCAGTAGTAAATTGGCTATTTTCATTGATAGTGGATCGGCGGCCCCCCCCCAGGGTATCCCCCAATCCATCATACCTGGGCGCCCCTGATCCTGAATGCTGGTCTGTAAGCCTGCTCGAACAAATCGAATGCTCATGGGGTAATCGCTCTGGGAGTACTATTGCTGGCCACTTGCGCTAGCGTAGTAAATTGTTGGCGAGTAATCGGGAAGAACTCAACCTCATCAAGAGGGTCCGCAATAAAGGGCGAGCTATTGGATGCTTGGAAAAGCTTGAGCGGAGTTTGCCCGATTATTTGCCAGCCTCCAGGTGTAGCTTGTGGGTAGATACCGGTCTGGCGGCCGCCAATGCCGACAGCGCCTGCGGGAATTTGGGTGCGGGGAGTGTCTTTTCGCGGGCAGTATAATTTGGGGTCAAGTCCGCCCAAGTATAGGAATCCGGGCGTAAACCCTAACATATGGACTAAATAGTGGTTAGCTGTATGTCGGCGGACAATTTCCGGGATAGATAAATTTGTGTAGTCACTTAAAAATTCTATATCAGGAGAATACCTTTCTTCGTAGCATACAGGGATACGGATGAGCTTTGATTTGTGTTTAGTGTTTAATGGGTTTTTTAAAACGATATCAATGTTTTGGCTGAGGATGCTGTGTAGCATCTTGTGCGAACAGTGTGTGGGGTCAAAAATAATGGTCAAACATTGATAGGCTGGAATAATGTCAATAATTCCGCTTAACTTTAGTTGCAGTATTTTTTCTCTAATCCTGATAATTATACTGCTTAGTTCTTTGCTGGGGCTGTCCGAGAATCGGATATCTAAAGCGCAATCCCCATTGTTGGTGATTGCAGGAAGATTTTTATGAGGGTAAAGTGTCACCGATCTATGCTCAGGCCATTGGCCATAAAATAATGAGTTAGCTGCTCGGCGAGAGCAGGTGCCTGAGGGCTGTCACCATGCAGGCAAATAGTGTCTACATTAAACTGTAGTTTTCCTCCATAATAATCTTTAAACGGCAGGTTTTTTGCTAGGCAGGTGGCTTGATTTAGGCATTTGGCCGTGTCAGTAATAAGAGCTTTGGGAAGTGAGCGGGGTGCCAGCTGGCTCTCATTGAGATATTGCCTGTCCATAAAGCCTTCCCGTATGAATACTCGGCCTTGCCCGGACGCAGCAGTTTCCATGGCGCCGTTTGCGAGGCCCAGGATTTTAAGTGATGGGTACTCTCCAGCAAAAAGAGTGGTAATGTTTTCGGCAAGCTGAATGTTTGCCTCAGCGTCATTATAGAGAGCGCCGTGTAGTTTAATATGATCCAGTTCTGTTTCAAGCTGGCGGGCTATACTCGTTAATTGGCTTATCTGTTCGCAGAGGGATTCGAGTAATCTTTCTGGTGATATAGCTATTGATTCTCGTCCAAAATTATCTCGATCGGGGTAGCTGGGGTGGGCACCAATCTTCAAGTTGGCATGAAGTGCATTTTCAATAGATCTCTCCATTATTTCGGGAGTGCCGGCGTGACCGCTACAGGCTATATTACAGCGAGAGATAAACGACATAATTTGGGCATCTCTGCCACAGCTTGATAAATCAGTGCCTTCGCCTAGGTCACAGTTGATATCTATATGCACCGTGATTTTCTCTTTGAATTAATATGGAGCATTCAGGAATGCTGAAGATGCTATTTTTATTTTTATTGTATAAGCATGATTTGACTTTAGACGAGATTTGAACTCCATACGACCCGTAGCTGCCGCCTAAAGGTGAGCAAAAGCACGCTTTAGCTTCAATGTCATTTCGCAGTGTATTGAGCTTCTCCCACAATGGGGCATTTGCGACTGTTTTTTGTAACGTTAAGAGTTTTAGTGGGAGCTGAGAGGGAATGATAGCTTGCTCCAATATTACTTTATTTAAACTGCTTTGTGCGGCGAGAGTATTTTAACCCGATTATTCAAATCCCCAAATAGCTTGGTATACTTTTCTTTCTTCTTTAACAATACTTCGGACAGTTTTAGGGGGCGAAATAGGTAGGAACCACGGCCAGATA
>NZ_JALBWM010000249.1 GCF_023895975.1 Microbulbifer okhotskensis | reverse complement strand
CGTATTCAACAATGCCAGCTTCAGCGCGCTCTACATCAGCTGCGGTTTCGTCCGGCAGAGAGTCTTGGTGATTCTCGTAGGCGTTTAAAGAGTCTTCGGTGGGGGCGGTCGAGCTGATTCCTAACATGGGGGTTCTCCCTGAGCTGTTAGGAGTAGATTAGTGCTCTACTAATGATATGTAAAGTGATTTACTAACAAAAATGTTTGGAAATGGCGTCTAATATCTCGTTAGAGAGTTCAACTGCTAGTTTTGGGTCTGCTTTGAGCGCCTTCTTTGCGGATTCGGTAAATTTTTGAGCGCTCGCGTCAGGCGTGAAGATTTCATCTAGGGACTGGTTAAACGCTTCTCTCATTCGGAATAAAAGCGTTAGTTGTATTGTGGTAGTAGAACCTTGTTCTATGCGGTTATAAGAGGAGTAGGACATGCTGAGCTTTTCTGCCGCTTCGCGTTGACTTAGTCCCGCACGCTCTCTGGCTGCGCGGATGAGCTTGTAGGGGCGCTCAGGCATATTCTGGATATTGGTGTGTAAATCTCTAATTGCACAATATGCAACTTTTTTTGTGTAAGTTGCAAATGCCTACTAACGGGTTGACTAATGAATGCCCCATGAGGGATGTTGGTATACCGTCAATAAGATGTAGTGGCAGGTTACCCCTGCCGGGAATAAAGTGGAGTGTAGGCAGATGGATACGCCGGATTATGTAGAGGTGCTGCGAATCGTGCGGGCTGTTAAGTTGGAGCTGGAGCTGCGAGGATTAGTTGCCAGCCCCAGCGAGAATTGCCAGGCGCAAGATGGGAGTAGGATCGATAACTTTCCCACTTGCTTGGCTTGTGGAGTAGAGCGTAATCAGTGCCGCGCTGAAAATGCGTGGTGAGGGCATCTTAATTCCTTCTTTTTCCAGAGTTTCCATCATGGCGGCCACACACTTAGCCGCCAACACCTCGTCAATTTGACCCGGCTTGAGCTGTTGCCGAGTTTCGGCCTCGGGATGCTCCATATCTAGCCATCCAGGCTCCAACCCCAATCTTTCCTCAATCCACCTAGCTTTATTGTCACCCACGTTAGTGATAGGCGGGTCTTGACTGATTTGGCTGGCGTAGCTCACAGAGAGCCCTAAAGCCTCGGCGAAGTCTTTATTCTTGGGGCCGTGCTGTTCACGCAGAAGCCTGATATTCCGAGCCCGTGTTTCTTTGTTTGTCATCTTTGCCCAGCGCGGTTCCCGGTCCATTACCTGATCCATTAAAGCAGGTTGTGTTTATGCAGCCTATCCATCAAGTCGGGACTGCTAATAGTTTGGCGCACCCTACCACAACATTTTGCTAATGGTGCTTGCGAAATGATTAGTAAATAGCTAATCTTTAGCGGTATGAAACTTCAAACATATCTCTCAAAGCTAAATCGTGAAGCACTTCAGGCGCTTGCCAAAGAGTGTGAGACGAAGCCTATCTATCTGCGCCGAATAGCGGGCGGGTATGACCCCCTGCCAAGCCCAAGGTTGGCGCGGCGGCTAGCTGCGGCTAGTAAAGGGCAGGTAAACCTTGCTCATGAATACCCAGATATTTGGGGATAGATATTTGATTTCACTAACAGCCGAAGAGCTGACAACAATTTTTTATCAGCAGCAAGGAGAGCGAGATGAAGGCTTTAATTTTCTTCGCCGCTATTGGGAATTTTGGATTTATCTTGCGTAATGGATTCAGCCTGTGGGACTGGGTTTTGTTGAGTATATGGCTGCTTCCTTGGTCCTTCACAGCCGGGGATATTTGTAAGAGATACGATCAGGAGAATGCAGGCAAAAACCCAAAAAACCCAAGAAGTAGCAATACGGATTACGTTTGACTCTGGAGTTGCCCATTTTGCCTGGGAAATACGTGAGGCTACGTAGAACATGCCGCAGGCAATTACGAAAAACTCAATGAAGCCGCTCTTTGAGAAGCTTTCAGATAGGAATGTAATCATAAATTTTCCGGTATTTACTGGTTCGCACCTTCAGAATACCGAGAATCCCGTCACCTGGGTAGTGGTGAGGCTGCCGGGGCTGTCCGGTTAATAA
>NZ_JALBWM010000248.1 GCF_023895975.1 Microbulbifer okhotskensis | reverse complement strand
GACTACCAATAATCCACTAGCAAGAGCGGTTACACAGAATTATTTACACCCTCGATGAAATAGCCGTCAACTATTGTTTAGATAACACTATGCTCTACAGCGGTACTATTCTGTTAAGGCTGAATAGTTACCGGGCTCCACTCTATGCCATCGGAGCCCTGTCCCGCGCGAAAAATACGTGTAATTTTCCAGCTTCCCGTATCTATTTCTACAACCTTCCCATCCCTTTGTGAACCGACAAACAGAAACTTCCCATCTGGCGAAAATAAAAGTGAGGCTGGCTGCCGTGCACCAGAACTTCCCACATCGATTTTCTGTAACTGCTTCCGCGATTTCGCATCATAAATAAGGACTCGATTACCATTCAAATCCGCTACAGCCACCGACTTGCCCTCTGGGTGAAAACGTATACGAATAGGTAAAAAACCAACATCGATCGTTTCTTTCTGCTTAAGTGTCCCGGTATCGAAAATAATAATATTCTTCGAATGAGCGTTACCTATCCACAGCTCAGCACCATTCGGACTAACCCATACTGCTTCGGGACCTTCACCAGCCGGCAATGTTGATTTCAGCTGCATAGATTCAGTATCAATAACACTAAAAGTATCCGAACCCCGGCTAGTTACATAAGCAGTTTTTTGATCAGGTGATAGTGCCAACATATGGCTACCCACCTGATCTGTACTGACAGCCCCTACAATCTCCCCTTTCTGCACATCGACTTTGATTACGTCGCTCGTTTCTTCAGTAGTAACAATAATATTCCGGCTATCTCCTAGCCAGGCAATTCCATGAGGACCCTGATGGGGACTGATGTCAATTTTGCTCAGGTGTTTTCCTGTAGCGACATCAAATACATTTAGCTCCTTACCCACGTAGCCATCTTCCAGGTAGGACACAACCACGACTTTAGTTTTATCCGGCGACACAATTAATTCATGGGGAGAACCGCCAGTTTCCGCTCGCTTAAGTTCCTGACCGGATTCCAGGTCGATAAAGCTCACCGTGCCCTCATACTTATTTCCCACAATCAATGTCTGTGCCTGTGAAAATACCCCGATACCCAAAGATACAACGGTCACTAAAGCAAAAAATAAAGCTCTCATCAGCAGGCCTCTCAATTGAGTTAAAGGACCTTCTAGTTACCCTTTTTTAGCAATGCCTCACCTCTGCAACGGACCGGAAAGTCAGTGATTATTTTCCAAACGAGACACAGTAATAACTTAGCCACTAATTCTCGGCATAGTAGGAACTAAAATCTGTATCCGTTAGAAAATTTTCTCATTACAAGCATGTTACCAACAAAATTTCTCGACTTTGCTGTGCATAACTTTTAACTAGCAAGCTAAAATATATTCTAGCCATGACCAGCCTCAATCAGGTTAATAAAACAGCGATTTTTTTCAGAGTTATCCACCAAAAAATATGACAGCAATGTTACTCACAGAAAGCTTGGATAGAGTTGTGCATAACTCTGACATATAGGCTGTAGGCCCCGTCATTACAGACTATTACCGTAACGACTAAAAATTAACCGATATTTTCACGGTGCAAATTCAATTTTTAACGTGAATATAATCACTCCTTTCCCTGTTTTTATTTTGTAGATTTCTTGGGATTATTTTACGTGATCAAGTAAAAACTGAAATAAGACATATCGGAGGGAGCATTGCTATAGAATCTAGATCGACTCAGGCACAAAAATACTTAGTGTATTTTCCTCTATTTATTATTTCATGATTATTTCTACTACCTACTCTAACACCAATAAAATTGACACACTGAAAAAGCAAAAATATAGATTTAATTTTTGATCTCAACTATTTATTTTATTCTTATTCTTTTCTTTTTCTTACACTGCGCCTACACCTATTTATTATTTTGTCTTATTTTGCGCATTAAAAAGGGCCACCCATTTGGGTGGCCCTTTTTAATGCGCACTCCAGACATCAATTTTTCCTTACCACTCTGGGCGTAGTGAATAAACGGCTAGCTTCGGCGGTGGACAGTTGTTGTACAACAACATACTGTTTGATAGAAAAAAGCAGCTCAAATTACCGCCCTAAAAACTCGTTAAAAAAATTTTCTTTTCGCATCGACATTTATTTCAGGCATAAAAAAAGGGCCACCCGATTGGG
>NZ_JALBWM010000247.1 GCF_023895975.1 Microbulbifer okhotskensis | reverse complement strand
CAAGCTAATGAAAAAGCTAGGTTTGGCAGTAAAACGCAAGAAGCGATTTACACTGGCAACAGATAGCAAACACCAACTTCACGGATAGGGAACCGTCCATTGCGGACCTGCACGATGGGTGGTGTGGGGGCCGGCAGCTAAAAACCACCGGCTACCCGATTTAGGCGAAATTAATTAGTTGTTAAACCACCATCAACCGCCATTATTTCACCTGTAACCCAGTTAGCGTGATCAGAGGCGAGGAAAACAGCTGCTCCCGAAATATCTTGTGGCTCACCTATACGGCCTAGTGGATAGATGGATTTTATCATTCCTGAAAATTGCTTTTTCTCTTCATCTGTTAACTTAGCGATATTTTCTTGAACAAGCGGAGTGTTCACCGTGCCTGGAGCAATTGCATTGACTCGTACTCCAAATATTCCTGCCTCATATGCTAAAGATTTAGTAAATGAGTCGATAGCACCTTTTGACATAGAGTACGCTGTCGATGGTCTACCAGGTAACATTCGATGAGAAAAATAAGATGAAATATTAATCACTGAACCTTTTTTTAAGGCAAGCAGACTAAATAATTCTCGAGTGAGTATATAAGGAGTTTTTACGTTTAAATTTAGATGCAAATCTAAATCCTCATCACCAGTATCAGAAAAAGGTATAAACCTTGCTACTCCTGCATTATTTACTAGTACATCTACTTCTTTATATTTTCTCCTAATTTTTAAGGCCAATTCTTTAACATAAGAAACATCTGATAAATCAGCTGATATATATTCAATATTGACATCATACTCTGAAAGAATATCTTTCGCCTGCTTAAGTCTTTCTTCGTTTCTTGCGATAATTAATATGTCGGAATTATTTTTTGCAAACGCTTTAGCTATTTCAAATCCAATCCCATCACTACCACCTGTAATTATTGCTTGTTTACCTGATAACACTCTAACCTCTCTTAACTATCGGTTTTTCGCCTAACGCCTAACGTCCATGCCTTTACTTGTAATGAGTGATGCTGGCACGGACATACTGATACCACTTATCACTCACTGTCTTAATTATTTCTGCCGAATGGAAATGGCCAGGTGACTCTTTGAAAATAAGGTAGTTCTCACCTTGCACAAAAGTAAATTTTAATGTGCATGCTCCTGGATAGTAAGGTGACCTTGCTACTATTTCATCCCCTGCCTTCCAAAAATCTGGATCGTTATGTGACTCAAAATCTGTTGATTTATGGTCAACCCTTGACCTAAATCGACGCCACTGAAATTCAGCAGCATTCTCGCCTTTTAAAACTTCTATTACCTTAAACCTAAACCGGTGGTCGTCGGATACTGGAGTCACGAGATAAATAGTGTCTGTTTTTTCAATTAATTTATCGTGAGTCCAATATGCGCCTTGTGCAGGTATTGAGCATGCGTATGCGTTACCCCAAAAGAGGAGCGCTGCCACTAAAATCGAAATCTTCATACTCTTACTCATAACGCCCGCACTGTGTTTTATACACATCTTTCAGTCTTACTCATAGCCTCAGCCACTTCAATACAGTGAAATAACTTTACGTGCCCCACCAAACTGTTCAAATTTCACCCCGCAGTATCATTTAGGACTATGCAAATAGCCTGAATCTGTTAACAATCGAGTAATCCTCCCCATGAATGGAGGTTTCTCGATGGGGTACATTCGATATCCCACGCCACTCTGATTCTGGGTTCACCTTAATGCGGGTTCATAGGGAACTGGTACTCATGCGTAGAGCTTATTTGCCCATTAATATGCACAAGAATACTTGTGTATAAAACTTAGCGCTTTGCTTTGGGGCGGCCGAAACAGAGCGAAGCGGCATGCAGGCTGTCCCGATCGCGTAGCGGCGAACAACAGCAACTTGTTAGGTGCAAAACCATTTAATTAAATCATTTTGTTCTTCAGCAAACCACTCGCCCCCATCTTTGTAAATGGTTAATGTTCGGTGTAAGGGGGCGTAACCACCAAAATCGTGCTGAGAAAATAAACTTTTCATCTTTTTTAAATGGTTTGATTTTAAGCCCTCAATGGTATCTACCTCAGAAAAATACTCATTTCCAAAGTTCAATAGAAAAGCCGACCAAACATATATTAAATCCTGCATTCAACTCTGAAGTGCATCACCCTTTAGGCTGCTGCAGCAGCCGTAT
>NZ_JALBWM010000246.1 GCF_023895975.1 Microbulbifer okhotskensis | reverse complement strand
AGCAGTACAGTGACTATGGGGCTATAGCTGCATGAAACTGTCCGAAGTGTTGTAATAAACCAGTAGAGAGAAGCGCTGCTCCAAATCGCGTCAAGCTGAAACGCGGCACACGCTTGCCTGCTGATTGGGTTCCCACGGATAAATTCCGCTCTGAAGTTCAGCGGCTCCGCCCAGACCTGATCCACCGAATCCACGATGTGGCCGAAAGCTTTCACGACTACTGGAAACCCCAATCCGGCCAACGCGGTGAGGAACTCGATTTTCTGGCCACCTGGCACAACTGACTCAACCACGAGAGGTTCATTGCACCACAGCCCCAGGCGGAGTGGCAGGAGCATACACGAAGACTCAGTGCGGTAGAAATCGCAATGGACACTAGCTGGTAAAAGACAATCACCAAGGAGAGTTCACCGTGTGGGTAGTATTATCCTGGAAGCCATCGAACGGATTTCCACAACCAATCCCAGTAGCCCAGTAGCCCAGTAGCCGTATTTCGCACCAAGTATGCGAACCTGGTGGAGGTGGTTTTCGCGAATACGGTGGTTACTCAATTTTGGATTAACCAGGGCCATATAAATTACCTGGGTACGTTGCATCGGAACAATTTACATGCGTTTAGGAAAAGGTTTCAGGATTATTACGAGAGCATGCCGGTGGCGGCTGAATTAAAGGTATTTTGGTTCCTCTATTTCCGTTGGCGGGAATTGCAGGAGGTGGTCAGGGTGGTTAATAAATCGGTGGCGAGTATTAAGACGCTATGCCAAATCATTGAGTCGAGTATTGAAATAGCATTCATAGTTGAATGCAGGAGGAAAGGATCCAGTGAAATATTAGGCTCTTCATTTCTGGCGCCTGGATAAATTCTAGGGCGTCACAAATTTCTTGCTTACTGACATCTTAATCACTCTTAGTGGGGCTTAATAAAGAAGGTTGGCGCTAGTCAGTATGTCATGGTGATATGAGGTCTGTGCTATGGCCTAATCTACTATCTAAGGATTTCCAACTTTTCGCGTCATTACTGAGTATTGCTATGCAAAATAAGAGCTTAAAGAAGTTATTACTGCTCGCTATTCTGTTTGGGTATGCATCGTTTGCTGTTTCGGCAAAGCCATCGAATTCGATGGGGCTAAAGGTTGCTATCGAGAAGGATGCGCCACCATATGTGGATAATCGTGCAAAGCGCGGACTCGAGGTGGATGTAATATTGAAATCCCTTCCAGGATATTCAATAACCTTTATACAGTTGGGGTGGGGGAAGATTCCAGATGCGATGGATAGGGGGATTGCAAATGCAGAAGCAAATTCGATTAAGCACGATGATCCGGATAAATACTATTATTCAAGCTATTATATCGGTTTTGTGAATTATGCAATTAGCCATAAAGGTAAAGGTTATAAAATTGACAGTGTGGATGATCTTGTAGGGCATGATCTCATCGTTTGGAAGAACGCGCATCTGGTTCTAGGGCCGGAGTTCAAGCGTTTATTCTCCCCTGACGCGTCTGGTAGAAAGAATTATGTTGAGACGCAAAATTCAAAGGATCAAGTTCTGGAATTTTGGAACAACCCTGATTCGATAATCATTATCGACAAAAGCATTTTTATGAATTTTTCCATTATAGAGGGACATTCTATGAATAAAGTGGATATCCATAAGATCTTTCTGCCGGTTACCAAGTTTAAAATGGCATTTAAGGGTGAGAAGGCTAGAGACGATTTTAACAAGGGTTTGGCCCTTCTATGCTCTAAGGGTGAGTATGCCAATATGCTGAAGGAATACGGTGTGCCGAAAAAGGCAAATGTATGTCCGTAAGGGGGGGTGTATTAATTGGGAATTCAAGGGGCTTAGCGTGGTGATGATCTTCTCCGTGGAAGATTAACCAGTGTAAATTTGTCCGCAAACTGAAAGTGTTCATAGCTAGCTGTGAAATAAGTAATCTTTGGTAAGCTGTCGAGTTTTGACGCTGCGAATAAGTATTCCTATTAAAACCGGCCTCTGAGTCTGTTTTTGTGTCCAAATTTTAAGGTTATGAGTGATTGAAG
This sequence comes from Microbulbifer okhotskensis, assembly GCF_023895975.1. Lineage (GTDB taxonomy): Bacteria > Pseudomonadota > Gammaproteobacteria > Pseudomonadales > Cellvibrionaceae > Microbulbifer > Microbulbifer okhotskensis. The sequence continues at coordinate 137 of NZ_JALBWM010000246.1, read as the reverse complement.
ATACTATACTCCGGGCTCTCGAAATATAACTGTGTAGTAGCACAGGTAGGCTTTCTAATTGAGCTGCCTGCCACCAAATGAAAAGAGGGTGTAAATAATTCTGTGTAACCGCTCTTGCTAGTGGATTATTGGTAGTC
>NZ_JALBWM010000245.1 GCF_023895975.1 Microbulbifer okhotskensis | reverse complement strand
TATCTGGCCGTGGTTCCTACCTATTTCGCCCCCTAAAACTGTCCGAAGTATTGAGTGAGAGGAAAACACTAGCAGGTTGCGACAAGAAGCCTTCCCCGACAAATCAAGCATTTAGACACTTGATTTGTCGTCTGAAAACCAGCAACCGGATCAACGGCTTGTCGGTGAAGAGAAGGTATTGACTATTGTAAAACGACGGCCGTGTTTCCCGTACCGGTTTGGGTAATATTGGCAGATTGAGAGAACCCATTCTGAATCACGGTCGCATTATTCATACCGCCGGATTGATTAACGATCACCATATGGCCGCCGCCGAGGCCACCATTACCGGCTTGCATAATGTTTGCAGAATTTAAGAAGCCGTCTTGGCTGACAAAGGCGCTGTTGTACCAAGATACCTGTACGATAGAGGCAATATTACCCTCGCCATCTTGAAAAAGATCCAGTTCGTTGTACATGTCAGATTGCGCGACTTCTGCACTATGGGCAATCCCAATTTGCTGGATACTGGCATAGTGGCCGGTGCCTTCCTGGCTGACTATAGCTTCATGGCTTGAGCCCTGCTGGAAAATCAAGGCATCGGAATTGAAACTTGCGTACTGTCCGATTAAAGCACCGTGTAGCTCGCCCATTTGCTCGATAACAGAGACGTTGTCGCTACCCAGATGCTGCTGAATTTCCGCTTCATTGTTCGAACCGACCTGGCGTATTTCAGATTGTCCGTTTTGTGTCGCCATTTGATAGCTGGTGGCACGGTTGTTGGAACCCGACTGAAATATTTGTACACTGTTGCCTATACCCCCCATTTGAAGACTGTAGACTTCGTTAAGTGCGCCCTCTTGGATTTGGATAATTGTGCTGTCAGTCTCGTCCTGCTGCAATACCTCAGCAATATGAGCGGTGCCATCCTGGTTTATTTCCAAGTGGTTGTCGATGGCATTTATATCTGTTTGATCAGCAATAGCAGAGTTATTGGTTCCGCTCTGCGTGATTGAAGTGGTGTTTTCTGCTGCATAAACCCAACTGCTGGCAGATATCGCCAGTGCCAGTGGAATTACGGTAATCTTCTGCACGGTTACCTCCTGTGTATTACCGTCTAACAATAAATCCGATCGCTGAAATTTGTATCCAAGTTATTTGTGGATAGAGTAACGCCAACAATATTGGGACACCAGGTATATGGGAAACTGTAGACGAACAAATCTGAAAGCACTGCTGTATGGAGCAACAATGACGTAGTAGCCCGCTATTTTCACGATTTAATGTTTAAAATATACCGCCTACAGAGGACTTTTTCAGAGAATCTGGTTTCAATGTGCCATCGTAGCAAGTTGACACCGACCCTAACTGGTTGAGAATAAAAAACGCGCATTTTCCGCGATTGCTTGAGAGCCTATTCATAGGTATGCACAGTAAATACATGGTATCTATGTAGTTTGGTGCGAGAGGTGTACTGCCCCTGCAGTTTTTGGATCGTTAGAAGTGGCGTTAATTAAGAGTGACTTATCTCACACAAATTCGTTAAAGCCGTTATTGCAACCTAGTATTAGCATTAATTTCTTCAGTCTAGCGGGCAGTTGCCGTCCGACTCATTCCTTCCTGAGTTGTCGTGTGGGAATTTATCGAGCCATATTGAATGATAATTGCGATATGGTACTGACCAATCTGATCCGTAATGGTCAAAATTATAGTCATACATTGAGATACTGAGACCGGTATGTCGTCAGTCGCTTGATAAATTGCGATAGGGTTCTGCTTGCCAATTTGAGAATTATTCGGGCTATTGTTTGTGAGTGTACTTCGGTTATTCAGAATTTGAGGGTGGTCGTCAAATGGATTGAGATTTTCCATATTAACCCCACTTTCAGAGTTAGTGAATATGATGTCGTTTCCTGTCGTCGACTAGGAGTAGAGGGGATACCACTTTATGTGGTGCTACCCGGCTAGATGGATGTATCCGTCAATGGGTGACTCCCGATATGGATGATTCGCTATAGCCAAGATTTTGATGTGTATTCCGTAAAGCGCGTGCACAATTTTTGATTTATTGTCAGTCCTAACGTCTGTGTTCAACTTTGATCTGCATCAATTGACGATCTGGAAACAAATGACCAATTGGAGGTGAGAGCCATCACTTTTTCTCAGGCAAGAAATTAAGTGATGACTGGATGCTACCGACAATTGATCAAAGAATAGAGTTACTAGGTCTCAACACTTCGGACAGTTTCATACAGCTATAGCCCCATAGTCACTGTACTGCTC
>NZ_JALBWM010000244.1 GCF_023895975.1 Microbulbifer okhotskensis | reverse complement strand
ATATATCTCGCCGCATCTCCCGCTGAATATCTCTACAACGCACTTTATAAGCACCGGCCGCGTAAGAAACTGAGTCTTCCGCAATTTGAGTCTGTTCTAAGCGGAAATCATCCCAGTCAAGCCCTGCAAATCCTTGAAACAAACGGACCCTTCGACCTTTAATACTGCTACCCTGTTCCAGCTCATCTCGCAGTACATACGAAAGCTGACCGGCGATGTCCACCACCTCAAAATTGATCGCTCCAATTTCTGCCCGTCCTTGCTCTGGCAATAGACGCTGGCTGGTTGCACTGCATTTTTTCAACACTCCAAGAATCGCATTTGAAGGAAACCCAGGGATATCGTTGTGACTGGTGATATACAGCGGGAGGTCATAACCGATCTCAATCACTAAACGCAGCTCACGCTGTGGAGCCAGATTATGTAGATCAAAAGTTTCTGAATTGTTGCGCACGTTAAGCCTCTATTGCTGTAAATGACACATAGAATTCATAGGCTCCATGACGCATCTCACGAAATGAGCTTCGCTTTAGCCTGCAAACAGTTATTGCTTTACCGCCGGGAAGATCAGAGGTATCCAGTTCAAATGCCTCACCGTTAGTACAGCTCGCTTCAAACTCTCGCCATAACTGCAGCTGCTCTTCAGAAAACGGGGATACTGATATCTGCCACTCAAGCTCACGCCGATACAAAACACTCTCAGTATTTCCCGATAGTGCTATATGCTCTTTGCCAACCGGCTTGGGAGTGCGATTGCACTTTGTTGCAAGAAAAGAAATAGAGCCGATAGAACCATCAACCAACTCTCGCGTCGGGGTGTAATTAATGTTGGGCATTATTCTTTAGCCTGATAATTCTTGAGCTTGGCGGGAATTGGGATTAATAAACACAACGTCCTGCTCATTAATCATTTCCTCGATTTGTTCCAATAACTTCTCTGCGTTATCCCCATTCACATCACCAGCTATCTGAAAAATAACCTGCGTGCCGGTTTGCTCCTCGCTCTCAGTCGAAATTGAATCACTTGAGGCCAGTGGAGAAGCTGGCGAGGTAAGACTGCCAGCAGATGTAGATCCCGCGACTCCAGTAGAGGCGCTGCCACTGCTACCAAAGCTAACACTCTTTAATTGTGCAATTTCAGCAGCACCAGTAGCCGCCATGGCGGCAGCTGCAGGTATTCCGGTCGGATAACCTCCTGCATTGTCGAAAGACTCGATAACTGCAGCTGGTAATGTCACCAACGCTTTAGCAAGCGCTAATTTTTGCTGGATTTTGAATAATTTAGGGCTAAACGCAGCAGCTATTCCCAGCATTGAGTTGAAGGTGCTGAAGGTACTCGTTAACTGGGATTTATTCGCAGCATCCTCCATCTTCTTGCGTTGCTTGCGATGCTTCTCCTCCAGCGAAGTTAAGTTGCGCTGGTATTCACCCTCCAGGGATAAAATTGCTTGACGAGAATCCTCTTCATCTGCCCGAACCGCCTCCAGGTGCACAGCCAGAGCCTCTCGCTTGGAGATATATCCTTGATCAAGAATTTCCATCTCTTCATCTTGGCGCAACAGTAAAATTTCCTGTTCACTCAGCCAAGACTCCCTTAACCCTTGTAAGCGAGTATCAATTTCTTCATTGAATTGGTCTCTATTTTGCTCAAGCAACTCTTCACGCTTGGCAGGGTCGTGAACATTCTCCTCAATGATTCGGTTGCGACGTCGATAACTTTCGGCAAGAGCCTCCTCCTCAGTAAGCAAGCTCTGGCGTAGATTCTCAACAGTATCTAGGCGGCTCTGTGCTGTTCGCTCGAACTGCTCTTGCAGGGCTTGCTCAAGGGCTGGGAGATCATCTCTTACGCTGGAAGAGTTATTGTCAGGCCCACCACCAACTGGAGCGAGAGATAAAGGCTCACCATCATCAGTCAGTGCTTTAGGTTTGCCAAGATTGGCTAAACGCTCCTCTGCCTCTTGTAATGTCTTATTAAGGTCGGCTATCTGTTTATTAATTATTGTTATCTGCCTAGAGTTATCTACTCGGCGAATTCCATCATTACTATTAACCGCGCCATACTGAAGGTTTGCGCGCCTCTCCACCAAAGAGGCAACTTTTCTACGAAGGGAACGCTTTTCCTCAGAAATTTCTAGCTCAATTCCCTCGCGTTGCGCCAAATTGAGGTCCTTATATTTACGCTCCAACTGAGAAATCTTCCCTAAAAGCGATTCTGCGCGCCTTTCTGCCGCTTCAGCTCCACTACTCCAGGTAGCTAAGGACAATGCTGCAACTGTAATTACAC
>NZ_JALBWM010000243.1 GCF_023895975.1 Microbulbifer okhotskensis | reverse complement strand
GAGCGGTACAGTGACTATGGGGCTATAGCTGCATGAAACTGTCCGAAGTGTTGAGCACTGAGAGTTGGGATTTTCTGCCCATTGAGCTCCAGAGTGTTCGATGATGTGTCTATGGGTTGGGCCTCGATCACTGCGGTGGGGAAGATAAGCGCATCAAGTGCATTTTTCTGCATCATCCTTAGATAGTCACTGCGGATTTCTGGGATTCTTTTCAAGGCGGTTTCATAGGTGACATTTGAAGGTGCGCTTATTCCCATCACGGATTCTCGATACACGGCTTTTACATCTTTACTTTTAATCATGGCCACCAACTCCTCAAATTGTGTCTGGGGTTGCTGGATTGCTAAAAAGCGGGTCATGGCGGTTTTCATCTGATGGAACGCAATCGGAAAACCGACTTCAAATGAGGCGTCGACAATATGGGAGAGATCGACTTCAAGAAAGCCCACGCCGGCATTGCCGAGTTTATTCAGGGCTGCTTGGAATGCGCGGGCTACTCCTGGTGAAAGGTTATCGGAGAGCGGGTGCACAATCCCTAGCCGTAATTGATTGAGGGCTGTGGATTGGGGAAGTTTGCTGCCAGTTATGATTTCGAACAAATAAATGACGTCTGCCACGCTTTGAGCCATGGGGCCTATGGTGTCAAAAGCCGGCACCGAAGGGACAACACCTTCACAACTCAGGCGGCTAGTTGTTGGTCGCAACCCTACGGTACCCGTAAGGGCAGCGGGGAGCCTCACGGAGCCTGCAGTATCGGTGCCTAATCCCGCTGGCACTATGTCGGCCGCAATAGCGGCTGCGGTACCACCAGATGAACCGCCGGGGAAGCATGCCAGGTCCCGAGGGTTTCTTACAGCACCGAATGCCGCATTATTAGAGGTGACGCCAAATGCCAGCTCATGTAAATTTGTTTTGCCGATCACAATGGCTCCGGCCTTTTGGAGGCGCTCTACCATAGGAGCAGACTGCTTGGCAGGATAATTGATACCGAGGGTACCTGCGGTGGTGTTCATGCCTTTGACATCGATATTGTCCTTGACGGCCAAGGGGGTACCCGCAAGTGGCCATCGGTGGCCGGCTTTAGTCAGCTGCCTGTCAATTGTCTGGGCAGCCTTTAGTGCTGTTTTGCGGTGCAAGGATATAAAGGCGTTTAATTCAGAGTGAGCTACTGCGTTATCGCAGGCTTCCTCAACTAAGGAAGTCGCTGTAAGCTTGCCGGTATGAATCATTTCTACCAGCTTGATGAGAGAGCGGGTCATAAAACGCCCTTGAGGTGGTATAGGGTTAATAAGGATGTTAGATCATTAAGTGCTAACCTGTAGCCTCACAAGGGCAGTATCTTGAGGTTTACTAATTGGGTGGAAATACAGTGGGGTGGAAGTTATGTGTTCTCACAATCAAAGTCTGTCTATTTCAATATTATTTTCTGATCCAGAAATATGTGTTTTTCGCTCTATTTGTGTCTATTCTTTCGGCAATTCTAGTTTGGGGGCGTGTTAGCTGGTTACTCGCGATAATGGGTTGTCCATTTCGAGGGGCCATTTTATATTTTCTCCGTCTTCATCCCATAAATTCCGAAGCTCTGAATTTTCCCCAAGGATTCGAATGATCGCTATCTCAGCTTTCGATATGAGTTCTTTGCTTGGAGAGATATTCGAGGACGCTATCCATTTATCAATGGATTCAGAATACGCATCTTTTTTGCCCCAATTCCCTTTTAATCTTGCAACGATTTCACAAGCGATTAGAGCGTCGCAAGCCTCGTCTGATTCTAAATATTCCTCTGAAGAAATAGCAATATCTATCGCTTCCTCGGCTCTTTCTAAACATGGGCTTTCTGCAAATCCTGCTGCCCAATCACAACCACTATCATTGCCAAATGCATCTTCTGCCCGGGCTCCTATAGATTTCTCCTTTGTGGATTTGTAAAACTAAGATCTTCGGTATAAATCGCCGAGTTGGTGTTAAAATCTGGCGAGCGATAATGCATGATTTTGTTTCAAATTAGAAAATTTAAATTACTCAAAGCATTTAGCGTGTTATTTGGCTTTGTTGTGATCTGGGAGATTTTATGCTCAAGATTAGTAGTGCTTTCGTAGTTAATTGGCATGACTGGAGCGACTTCTTGCTCCATTCCACTATTGTCATTTGGGTTAACTTTCAGAAGGATCCAGATATACTTCTTTGCTGTTTATCCGTAAATTTCCTCCATTCATCGATACTCTCTATTTAGTTGGTTGGTAACTATTCAGCACTAAATACAAAGTTTCCCAAAAAATATATTCATGAGACAA
>NZ_JALBWM010000242.1 GCF_023895975.1 Microbulbifer okhotskensis | reverse complement strand
ACCAGATACGCTACTTTCTTTCAAACCCTCAAACACCAGATTCGGTTATAACTCGGCGATTTTGCGTGCGGATTTTAAGTTGATTTCAAGGTTAGGGGCCATTTATGCAAGTTCAATTTGTATTCGGTACTCTCGTGGAAATTCTCATTTCTTATGGAGGCTGAGGCAATGATGGCTTTATTTGGTCAACTGATTGCGGGGCTTTTTCGCTACTTTAAGGTCGGCAGGGGCAACCCTGGACAGGGCGGGGGGGCGCGCCGCTGGCGGTATTCTCTTACTCTCATTTTTGCTGCAAACCGGGCAGATATGCCAATAATGCGCGGCACTGAATACCGGCGGCGTGGCCGCTGGTCTTTTGCAATTAACGTGCAATTGCGGGTTGACGCCAAATAGGGGGTTTCTTTGAATTTCAGTGGGTTAGCGGATACAGGTCCAGCTGGAGGCATCGAGGCTGATAGAGCTCTACCAGCGAGGTGGACGCAGGGCTGGTGACTTACCCCTGAAAACTTACGCACTGACACGTGTCAGTGACCCGATTTCTCCGCCGGGGCTGCCTGCCAGTAAACATTCCCATCAAGGCCCAGTTTTGTTTGGCTAGAGCCAAGAAATCCACGTTAAATTAAGCGCCTATTATCACAATTATGGCTATACCTATTATTGTGATATGTAGATCAGGGTGCTAGCATGTATCACAGATATAGTTAGTATCCACTTTTGTGATAATCATAATGGACACTTAGAGAGTTATGGCGGTAGAAAAACTATTTACCGAGCAGGAGTTACAGCTTCTACTTGATATGAATGCGGCCCCTCCACACGGGCAAAGAAATGCCGCTTTGATTATCGGGGCTGTGTACTGGGGGCTTACGCCTTCAGAATTGAGTTTGTTGCAGTTGCAGCATGTAATGGCACAAAGTGGAGAGTTTTATAGGATTTGGACCCTGCCGGAATCGGTCGCATACAATGGCGAAGTCAGGGAGTTACACACTGAAGATCATGTACTGCCATTTTTTGAGGCATACATGGAGAGTAGGGTCGAGAGGCAGTTGTTTCGCAGTAACAAATCCTGGTATCGGTATTCAGATCCCGAAAGCTATTTTTTCCTTAATGACAGAGATAAAGAATTTAGTTTATCTCTCAGGAGTAAGGGATCGAGTGACCGTCAACCAGTATCTATGAACTCGAAGCTGAAACAGTTAATTGCGAAAACATCTATCCAGGGTGCTAAACCATCATCATTCCGGGATACTTTTATCAAAAACATGTATGAGGCTGGTTGCGGATATAAAGAGCTTATGGCTGTAAGCGGAATTAAAGGTAAGGAAACCCTGGATAGAAAAATACGGCCAAGAGAAAGGGAATTAGAGAAGATATTCAAAGATTTATTTTGTAAGGTCAAAGTGCCTAAAACCAACTGATAGGGAGATCGTAGGAATATGTTAGGTTTAGCAACCGCGAGAGCGCAGTATCAGATGGTTTGAAAGACGTTTACTCGCAGTCAATTGTTAGCGGGAAACGAGACCTGTTCAAAGTTGATATGAAGTATCGCGTTAAGGCTTTAGCTCAACCGCTTGGATTAGATGAAAACTACCTGGAGCGGCTCACTGAGGTAGAGGTCTCTATTGTCGGTCTCATTCGAAAAGCGATTCGTATCAGTAAGCAGATAAATAGCACGAATAGAGAGCCATCAGAAGTAGCTACCTTGCGTAAGGAAGGGAAGCAGTTATCGCAAGTTCTCAGCGAGCGAATTGCTGATTTAGGTATCAGTATTCCAGCATTGCCAAGTGATTTGCTGGGCCTTGAATCGGTGATTGCAACGTTACTGGATGAGCGATATGCCGTTCGACCGGATGAAGCGAAAAAGGCGAGGGCGTTGATTAAGATATCTCGGGATATGATTGACGTTCTAAATACTGAGCGTGTTAATTATGACGAATTTTTAGCTCGTTCCCGTCAGCTAGTTGCTGGTACTTGCGTCGGTATTGGTCAGCGTCATATGGGCATTTCTGATAACCAATACGACTGGGTAATTATAGATGAGGCAGCTCGGTCAATTGCCAGTGAACTCGCAATCGCTATGCAGTCAGGGAAGCGTGTTCTGTTAGTTGGAGACCATCAGCAATTACCGCCATTGTACACGGAGCCTCATAAAAAGGCACTGGCCAGGAAGCTGGGGATTGCTAGCAAGTCTGCCGATATTGATGAGTTAATTGCAAGTGATTTTGCTAGAGCCTTTGAGTCTAAGTACGGTAAGCAAACAGGAGCACAGTTGAGGCTGTAATTTAAATTGTGTAACTGCTCATGCCCCCATACTCTATACCGGA
>NZ_JALBWM010000241.1 GCF_023895975.1 Microbulbifer okhotskensis | reverse complement strand
CTATTTTAGGTCTATTCTGTTCGTTTTTACACCGGTTTATATGGGACAGCCCTGGTGGGGGGAGTAGCTGTCACGCCATATTATGAGGGATTGTTTGTGTTATGCTAACGATAATACTATTCGTGCTTGTGCGCGATAATCTCAGCTCTACTATATTTCGGCATCAAAGGATTTATACTATATACCTATAATTAAGTGCACCGTAGAAGGCTATGAATCAGTCGAAAATATTTTTGTGAATAAGGTGGATTTAACATGCTGTTGATTTTTATGAACTGGTACCGCGTAACTCGCATCGAACTCTTGATGCTGGAGTAGGCTATTTAGGGGTGAAGGGTAATTCCGCACTCTTGGAGTGCGGAGTTTTAGTGTAGGGTCTCAATAAAATTTGATTTCACACTTTTCCAGACTTGTCCTGCAAGAGGCGATATGAGCTGCTATGAAAACTTGGTGAGCTATTAGTAAACAAAAGATCTTGTTTTTTTGTCAAGCGAAAAGCCAAATTGTTTGGTTATCTCAATAAGATCTTTAATTATTTTTCCTTTTGACTCCCCAAAGGCTGTGCTTGCGTTGTCAATTATTTGTTTGGCGTTGGTCTGTTTTATTTTTTTTGCTGCTTCACACTTCTCAGTTAAGTGTAGAGTTAAGGGGGAGTTTTTTTCTTGTTTGGATTTTTGTTCTTCTAGCTTTATGTTAAGGGCTTGGTTGAAAGTTACAGATCTAAATTTATTTAAAGGAAAGCAGGTGCACTGTATTGCAAGCTGTGGTGCAGGTCTATAATGACCGGAATCATTATCCCATTCCGTTATCTCTCCATCATTATTAAAGGTAACGGTGCCTGCAAACCAAACATCATTGCCACGTGAGGCTAAGTAATAGTGCCCTACACGATCTTTTGAGTGAGCGGTGATTCCATTTTGATGGAATACAAAATTATATTTTCCCCTTGCTGTATGATTTTCGTTTAGTGAGGCGATTTTAAATGTCCACTTATCTTCCTCGTTGCATTCAAATTTTCCAATCCTATTGGTGTTTTGCGGAAACTCCCCGTCGATTAGAGTTGCAAGAAAAAAATATCCTTCTTCGTTGTGTGTAGTTGGTTTTGGTTTTATGTTCCCGAAGTCTAGAGCTAAAGTTTTCTTGAATTCAATGGAGTTCTTAAATTTTTCTTCAAAATCTTTTAAGCGTTCTAGAGTGAGTAGTTGTGATGTTGCTAAATGACATTTGTCGCATTTAGGTTTGTCATCCCTGTACTCAACCTTGCAATATCTGCAATATCTCATCCTGATTACCTGTGTGCGCTAAATTATTTTGTTAGCTGCGTCATACGGCTTTTTTAAGTAAGATAGTTTATCAAATAAAAAAAAGCAAATAAATATAGTATCAGGTGTAACAGTATAAGGGAGGGTGGTTGGCTGTATTTGTTTGAACTAGTTAGACTTAAAAAGGAAAATGTTGAATTTCAAACTTACACGTTTTCTTTATTTAAGTGGATGGCACCTAGCGGTTCTCTTAAAGTCGGGTTCGAAATTTATAATTTCCTGCAGTGGTTATTCAGCTGCTCCTGGCGACTGCCTGAATATTCGGCAGGAGCTTCTGATTCGCCTTTCCCTGTTTTCAGTTGCTTGCGTCTGGGTGTTGAGTTAGATTCAACCGAGGAAGGATTCAACTTAACACAAGCGTGAGTGCTAGCCAAGGAGGCGGAGTGAGAGACTATATAGTTCAAAAATTTCTTCATTTTGAAGAGAGTGACTTTGTTCCTGGTGAAAGCTTAAAAGAGGCGATTGTTATATTCCTTGCCTGGACGGCTCCAGCCTTTCTATTTGTTCTTTGGGCAAATAGGTTTTATCCAGAGGTAGAGTTTTATCAAGCTGCAATTAGAGAAGGTATTGGCCCGAATCTCTGGAATGTAATCGGGGCCTTTGGATTCATTTCGTTTTCAGTGGCTGTTATGTTTCCTCAGTTTTCCACCCCCTCGTTGGTTTCAAGGCACATACTGTCAAACACCTATGCAATTGGCTGTCTTACGTTTGGGTTATTGCTTGGTCAATGGTTCGGATTTCTATCGACTGATGGCTTAGTTTGGTGGCAGCGGGGTTTATTTGGGGTTACTTCGGGATTCTTGCTGGCTATAGTTTTAATGCTTAACTTGTTTGTTTGGTATTTGGGTTTCCTACTTACAGGTGATTCTGGTAAGAAATCGAGTTTCTTGAGAAAGATGGAGCAACTGCATGGGTTAATTAGAATCCCATTAAGTATATGTTTTGCAGCTGCAATGATTATGATCTTTTTGTCTGAAAAGTAACTTTTGAGGCTGTAATTTAAATTGTGTAACTGCTCATGCCCCCATACTCTATACCGGA
>NZ_JALBWM010000240.1 GCF_023895975.1 Microbulbifer okhotskensis | reverse complement strand
CAGCTGGCCCCCTTTGCTATCGCCAAGTGTGTCGGTCATTGTGGGAATCTAGGGTATTCCCATCAGTGATCAGTAAATAATTTTCGCTCTCAGCAATATACTTACCGCTTAATAAAAGTCGATATCACTGCTATCACCGCCATTAAGTTCATCGCCCCAAGTCACGACAGACTTGTCGTCTTTTAACACCACGAAGGCTCCATCACCCCGGCGAGGAATGAAAATTGTATGATCCTCCATCAGTGCAAAAACCGTCAACACACCACTCGCCAGTTGGTCACTAACACTACTGCTATCAGTACTACTCCGCCCCCAGGTAATTAAAGATCCACTAGTCGTTAAAGCTGCAAAACCCTCAGCAAGGGAGTAGACCGCTTCTACATTGCCAGTCAACTCAGATTCAACTTCGCTACTATCACCACCATAGTCAGCGTGACCCCAAGTGACAACAGAGCCATCGGATTTAACAGCAGCAAAAGCACGGCTAGCTGGAGTAATTGTATCTACACCGCCCACAAGCTGACCACTCACAGCGCTACTATCACCACCGTAATTGGCACTACCCCAGGTGACGACTGAACCATCAGATTCCAGGGATGCAAAAGCCTCTAAACTTGTAAAGACCTCCACAACATCGCTGGAAATTTCTGCGCTATCCACCCCTCCCCAAGCCACAACAGACCCATCTGACTTGAGTGCGGCAAAAGAGCCTTTTGTTGAAAAAACAGTCTCTACATCACTGGAGATTTCCGCGTTCACCGCACTACTATCCGTCTTTCCCCAAGTCACAACAGACCCATCTAACTTAAGTGCGGCAAAAGCAAACCATGATGAAAAAACAGTCATCACCTCACTGGAGATTTCCGCGCTCACCGCACTGCTATCTCCACCGAACCAGCTATGCCCCCAGGTTACTAGCGAGCCATCCGATTTTCGCGCGACAAAAGCCTCTTTAGTTGCATAAACTTCCTCAACTTCACTGGCTAACTGAGCACTAACATCACTACTATCACCTCCCTGTGAGCTGTCCCCCCAAGTCACAATGGAACCATCAGACTTCAATGCAGAAAATGCCCTTTTGTTTGGATAAATATTAACGACATTATCCTCCAGGCGTGTACTCACGGAGCTACTGTTTCCACCATAATCTGGCTCTCCCCAAACAATAACAGAACCATCGGACTTTAATGCTGCAAAAGCACCCTCTGTAGCAAAAATCTCTACTACATCACCAGTTAAATTGGCACTCACATCACTAAATTTAACACCAATGCCCCAAAAATTATCATTAGGCCATGACACAACCGAGCCATTATTTTTTAATGCTGCAAATTTAAATGATGTGGCGAAAATCTCACGCACATAGACAAGATGCTCAATGTCCGTTTCTGCAGTTTCACCATCAAAGGAGGCAGTCAGAGTCGCCGAGCCACTCTCCAGGGCGGTGATAAGACCGGCCTCTACGGTTGCCAACCTGGTATCACTGATCGACCACTCGGCCTCTTCGGTGACATCTTTTGACATATCATCGTTATAGTGGGCGGTGAGATAATATTGATCAAAGTTAGAGGTATCTCTACTCACCTCCAAGCTTTCAATAAGGAGAGGTAACTCAATATATTCCTCTGCGCTCATTCCTTCATATGTGGCACTTAAGGTGAGTGAACCAACTTTCCGTGGTGTGAGCAATCCGGCATCAATGGTGGCCAGGCTGGTGTCACTCACAGACCAGTCCGCATCCCCAGTAACATCCGTAGAAGAGTCGTCACTGTAATAGGCAGTTAAAAAATACTGGTATTCATTCGAACTATCTTGTTCCAGCCCAACGCTTTCAAGCGTAACGATATCCGTCCCACCACTACCACTGCCGTCACCGCTCCCACTGTTGCCGTTATTACTACTACCCCCTCCACCACAGGCACTGAGCAGGCCAATGGTGAGCGTTAATATCCCGAAACGTAAAATGTGTAAAAGGTGCAGACGCCAAGACTGATATTGGCCTGTAATTCCATTCATATAAACCCCCTCCAGTAAAGGCAGCCATGATAAGAAGTTAAACGCCACATAACAATCCAAATAGCGCTCAATATGCAAATATTTCAGCCAAACCTGATTATATAGATACCATAAGAAATCAACCTTTGAATGGATACAGCCCCTTCTTGTTATTTAATAAAAAACGAATAAAAAATATTTAACAACACCAGCACCAACTATTATTGCCCATCACTTAAAATCCAGAAAAACCCCTATTTATAATGGTGACAGATAGCGCCCTTTTCCATCGACTTATGGACCCCCACCTACATTAGGATTGGCTCTCTGGGAGTTATTGTCAATTCTGGTGTTCAACAGGCCTGATCAAGCAGCGCTCTGGTC
>NZ_JALBWM010000023.1 GCF_023895975.1 Microbulbifer okhotskensis | reverse complement strand
GCTATTCTAGGTCTATTCTGTTCGTTTTTACACCGATTTATATGGGACAGCCCTGGGACTTGAGTGGGGTTACTCTGCACCAAAGAGTGTGGTAAAGCGTGTAATTCAGCAAATTGATGGCTTGGTTCAAGCCCCTATCGATGCACACCCTTTTCTAGGCCTGGCAAAAAAAGCTGATGATTCGGAGTTTGAAGTTGCATTTAAACGGGTGCTTTCGGATCATTTGATACCTTCAATGCAGAATTACAGAGATTTTCTAGAATCTACCTATTTACCTGAGGCAAGAACGGAGCTGGGCATTCATGCAATTCCCAATGGCCGTGAGTGCTATATGGCCCAATATCGTTCTTATACAACATTGCAGAGGACCCCTGAGGAGGTGTTTGAGCTGGGTTTAAGCACTGTCAATGCAAATAAGAGTGAAGTGGTTCATTTAGGGCGGGATCTCTATCAGGTGGATTCATACTCTGAGGCAGTTGCAAGGGCAAGTGAAGATCAAACTCAGAAGTTTAATAGTTCTGATGAAATGCATCAGTTCTATGAACACCTGGTAGAAAAGTCGAGAGAATTAACGGTAGATTTTTTCAACGAGATGCCTTTTATCGAAATGGAAGTAAAGGCGATTCCTGAATATGAGCAGGGCTCGGGTCGCAGTGCACACTATGTTCCTGGCACCAGTGAGCGAAAGGCAAGATTTGGATATGATCCGACAACCTACGAAGGGGAGTCGTATGCTTCTGCAGAGACGGTGACGATTCATGAGGGGTATCCGGGACATCATATGCAGATTGCCTTGGTTCAGGGACAGGATAAGTTTCATAAAATAGAAGACGCTCTTTCAAACTCTGCTTTTGCTGAGGGGTGGGGTAGGTATGCGGAGCACCTCGCTGAAGAGGCGGGGATGTACCAGTATGGATCTACCAAGATCCTAAGGCGCGCATGGCCTGCGCGAGGTATGGTTGCGGATACTGCGATGCATATGCTCGGTTGGAGTAATGAAGAAGTAGCAGAATTTTTACAGGAATCTGGTGCTTCATTTGCCGCAGGCCCAAGTACGTTGATGGACCGGATGGCGGTTATGCCTGCGCAGTTGACCTCCTATGATTCAGGTGCCTTGGAGATTTTTGCCTTGCGAGAACTTATGCAGAGTGAATTAGGTGAGGAGTTCAATATTAAGGACTTTCATGAAATTGTTTTGAGGAATGGCAATGTCCCTATGGCTGTATTAAACGAGCAGGTAAGAGAGTTTATTAAAGAGAAGCAGAAGACCCAGTAGAAGTAACCCTTTTAATATGGCCGGCAGGTTTGCCGGCCATATTGTGTCTTTCTACATTAATAGACAAGGTTAAATATGGATCACTAAATCCCCATCTGCCTGGAAGCCAGATCCCGCATAATTTCCTCAGATCCACCCCCAATCGCATTCACCCGTACTTCACGGTAGATCCGTTCAATCCGCCCACCACGCATATAACCGGCTCCACCCAACACCTGCATCGCCTCGCGCGCACAAAATTCCAGGGTTTCTGTGGCTTGAACTTTGAGTAGAGCGATGTCGGCGACTTTGAGTTGACCTTGTTGTTCGGCCCAGGTGCAGAGTTCCATATAGGCCTGGGTGGCGTTGATACGCTGCAGCATTTGTGCAAATTTATGCCGGATGACCTGGTGATTGGCCAGGCGTTTGCCAAACGTCTGGCGTTCCTGCGCCCACTCGATGGCATCCTGAAGACAGGCCCGGCTGTACTCTACACAGGAAGCGGCAATGCCCAGGCGCTCACGATTGAAGTTGTGAACTATGGGCAGAAAACCCTGATTCTCACTGCCGATCAGGTTGCTTATCGGTACCCGAACTTGGTCAAAAAAGATGCTGGCCGTATCGGAGCACCACCAGCCCTGTTTTTTATCAAGAAGTTGCCGGCTTACCCCTTCTGTGTCTGCGGGGATTAACAGTAGGGAGATGCCGCCAAAGCCTTCGCTGCCGGTACGCACTGCAGCAGTAAACCAATTTGCGCGCATACCTCCGGTGATATAAGTCTTTTCCCCAGTCACGATATAGTTATCGCCGTCGCGTACTGCCCGGCACTGGATATTGGCGACATCGGAACCGGCTTCAGGCTCGGTGATTGCCAGGGAAATATGCTTATCGCCACGCAACACAGAGGGAATGACTCTATCTTTAAGTGCCTCGCTGCCGTAGTGCAGCAGTGGGGGCAGGGCGATGCCATGAATCATAAGGCTGGCGTAGAGGCCACCGGCGCCGGTGCGCGCCAGCTCCTCGGCGGCGACAATCATATGGAATGCATCAGTTTCAATGCCGCCATAGTTTTCTGGGAAGCCCATTTGCAGAAGACCAACGTCTGCGGCTTTTTTCCATAACTCCGCAGGTAGTTGTCCATCCTCATCCCACTGATTGATGAAAGGTGAGATCTCCCGGTTGACGAAGCGTCGCAGCTGGTTGCGCCACTCCTGATGCTCTTCGTTGTAGTAAGGGCTGGCCAAGCGGGAGGCGTCGATATCAAACATAGAGAATTCCTTTAGGATGTGGCATCGCTGGGGATTTTGGCGGTTTCACTGGGTGCGGCTTCGATTTCAATTAAGAGTTGCCCGCCGCGTACCTGATCTCCGGCGTGGGCGCCGAGTTTAATCACAGTGCCATCGCGGTCTGCGCGTAACGCGTGCTCCATTTTCATAGCTTCCATCAGGGCGATGGTATCTCCACACTGCACTTCTTGATTATGTTCGACCAGTACCTCCACTAAGCATCCGTCCATCGGTGCGGTAATACGGCCACTGCCTTGATTTTGGTTGGAGGTTGCCGGTGTGTGGGTGGTGTCTGCAAAGGAGTATTGCCTGCCATCACACAGGAGGTGGAGACTATTCTCGCTGTGTAGGAATAATCTTTTCTGACTGATACCGTTCATCAGAAGTTCTGCACTAAGGATCTCGGTTTCTTCCTGTACTTTCCCATAGGTTAACCGCTGGATTTGAAAGTGCTCTTCGCAAAGGCTGACCTGATAAGTGTTTTCCCCCAGCGCCAGCAATTCACAATTAAGCGTTTGCCCGGAAATTTCCAGGCGGTAGCTCAGCGGGACACTGTTATCACCGCTGCGCCAATCGCTGCGACCGCTACGTTGGTCACGAGGGTTGGCGTGGTGCAGGTGATTAAGTAGCACTGCTTGGGTTGCGATTTCTGAAGGGATTGGCTCGGCGGAAATGAGTATATTGTGTTGATCGAGAAAGCTGGTATCCGCTTCACCAGCAATGAATTGGGGTTCCGCCAACAGTCTCTGCAAGAAGCGGATATTATTTTTCGGGCCAATAAATTGCAGTTGGGTAAGGGCCCGAGCGAGTTTGCGTCGCGCTTCCTCGCGATCTTGCCCCCAGGCAATTAACTTGCCCAGCATCGGGTCATAAAAGGGGGTAATTTCACCTCCTGTCTGCAGGGCATGGTCGATGCGAACTCCTTCTCCGCTGGGTGCCTGCCAATGGAGTACTCGTCCGGCTTGGGGCAGGAATTGTTGTTCCGGGTCTTCGGCGTAGAGGCGTACTTCCAGGGCATGCCCCCGCTGAACCAGCTGTTGTTGGGAAATGGGCAGGGCTTCACCACGGGCTACCGCCAGTTGCCAGGCGACCAGATCAAAGCCGGTTACCATTTCGGTAACCGGGTGCTCTACTTGCAGGCGGGTATTCATTTCCAGAAAATAAAACTCACCACTGGGGCACAGTAGAAACTCTACGGTGCCTGCACCTTGATAGCCGCAAGCGCGGGCGGCGGTAACGGCTGCTTGGCCCATTTTATCGCGAAGGTCGGCGTCTACTGCAGGGGAGGGGCACTCTTCAACCACTTTTTGATGGCGTCTCTGTACCGAGCAATCCCGTTCTCCCAGATGAATGCAGTTTCCCTGACGGTCTGCAAATACCTGGATTTCAATGTGACGTGCGTTGATCAGCGCTTTTTCCAGGATTAATTCGTCGCTGCCAAAAGCACTCATGGATTCGCTGCGTGCGGCGCGCAACTGGGAGGCCAGTTCGGCATTTCCCTGAGCCAGGCGCATGCCGCGGCCACCACCGCCGGCAGCCGCTTTGATCATCAGGGGAAAGCCGATGTGCTGTGCTGCAGCGATCAGGCTATCGTCATCCTGGGCACCCTGGAAGCCGGGGATGCAGAGCACACCGGCGGTGGTAACAAATTCCTTGGCTTTGCGCTTGTTGCCCATCAGCTCAATGACTTCTGCGCTGGGGCCGATAAATTGCAGACCGTTATTTTCACAAGCCCTGGCGAATTCTGCATTTTCCGCGAGGAAACCGTAGCCGGGGTGTATCGCGGTGGCTGCTGATTTTTTTGCGGCGTCGAGAATTTTCTGGATGTCCAGATAGGATTCTGCTGAAGTTTGTCCGCCGATGGCCACCGCTATATCTGCGTGGTGCGCGTGCAGCGCATCGCGATCGGCATCACTGTATACCGCGATGGTGCGATAGCCCTCTGCCTGGGCGGTACGCATAATGCGCAGGGCAATCTCGCCACGGTTGGCGATTAGCAAGCTCTCTGTTGTCGACATCAGTGCTGCCACTCCGGTGATCGTTTTTCCAGAAATGCACGGGCACCTTCACGCCCCTCGTGGCCCTGAATTGCGCGGGAAAACTGCTTTGCGGCGCCGTCTAACAGTTGACCGAGGGCGTTTTCGTCACTGACTCGGGCCGCATCCATCAATATCTGTTTGGTGATGGCCAGGGCACCAGGAGCGCAGGCGTTGATCGCTGTGAGGTGTTCCTGTAAAGCGCCCTCAAGAGCTTCGGTGTCGTCGAGTAGTTGGTGAATCAGGCCGATTTCCAAAGCCTGCTGCGCTTTCACTTTTACTCCACTGAGTGCCAGGCGTCGGGCTTGGGAGAGCCCCACCCGCGCCACGACAAATGGAGCAATTTGCGCGGGCGGTATACCCAGGCGGGTCTCCGGCAGTGCAAAACGGCAGCTGTGATCAGCGATGGTGATGTCGGCACTGCAGGCGAGGCCGAAGCCGCCGCCCATGACTGCGCCTTCCAGCACGGCGATCACGACAAGAGGGGTGCGGTTAAATCGCTGCATCAATTCGCCGAAGCGGCGGTTGAGATGAAAGAAGGCATTGTTCTCGCCGTCACTGGCACCCTGCTGGGCGTTAAGCATATCGACAATATCGCCACCGGCGCAGAAGTTGTGCTCAGCACCACGCAGTACCAGTGCTCGAACTTGCTGATCTTCCTCCGCCTCCGAGAGTTTTTGCAATAGTTCGTCCACCATTTGCAAACTGATCGCATTGCGCTGCTTGGGGCGATTTAGTGTGAGGTGACGAGTGATGCCGATGGTTTTATCAATAACAGTCTGCATGGGCCTAACCTCACTCTGTGGGTTTGCGCTTACTGGGCAATATGCCCATCAGCTTGCAAATAATACCGAGCATGACTTCGTCGGCGCCGCCGCCAATGGCGGTAAGACGGCTGTCGCGGTAGGCCCGATTGATAACGGTTTCCTCGATATAACCCATACCGCCCCAGAATTGCAGGCACTGGTCAGGAATCGAGCGGGATAGGCGGCCTGCTTTGAGCTTGGCCATGGAGGCAAGGGTGGTGACATCTTCTCCCGCTATATAAGCTTCCACGGCACGCCAGGTTAATGAGCGCAGGCACTCGACTTCGGTTTGCATTTCCGCGAGGGCGAAATGGATAGTCTGGTTATTGATCAGCGGCGCTTTAAAAGCATGGCGTTCGCGCACATAGTCGATGGTGCTGCTGACACAATTTTCCAGGCCTTTTAAATTCAGTGCAGCGCCGGCGAGACGCTCTTCCTGGAATTGCAGCATCTGAAGCAGGAAGCCGGCACCTTCATCACCAATTCGGAAATGTTTGGGCACCCGCACATTGTCAAAAAAGATGGGTGCGGTTTCCGATGAACGCATGCCCAGCTTGTCGAGCTTTTCTCCGATGCGAACACCCGGTGTTTTTGCCGGGATAATCACCAGGGATTTATTGCTGTGGGATTTGCCTTCACTGGTATTCACTAGGGTGCAGAAGAAGTCGGCGCTGAGGGCATTGGTGATCCACATTTTGCTGCCGTTGATCACATAGTCATCGCCGTCGCTTTTGGCAGTGGTTTTGATTGAGGCCACATCGGAGCCTGCGCCGGGTTCAGACACCGCAATTGCGCCGATCATCTCTCCTCGTATAGCAGGAATCAGGAACTGTTCTTTCAAGTCTTGACTGCCAAAATTCGCCAGTGCGGGGGTGCTCATTGAGGTCTGCACGGAGATAGACAGGGGTACTCCGCCACAGTGAGCGCCGCCTAGTTCCTCCAGGAATACTGCTTCATAACTGAAGTCGAGTCCGAGGCCGCCGAAGTCGCTGGACTTGCTGATACCGAGCAGGCCGAGGTTGCCCAGTTGTTGGAAAATTTCGTGGATGGGAAAGCGGCCGGCCTTTTCCCACTCCGCCACGTTGGGGTTAATTTCCTGCTGCACAAAATTTTGTACGGTGCGCTGCAGTTCCCGGTGTTGATCACTAAATATCATTATTGTTTTCCCTGCCTTGAATGTTGAACCCGGTAATTGTGGTGATGGGCAACCGCACATCCTTTTGCCCAGAGTTATGGTGTCAGAACCTCGCTACGCCAAAAGTGGTTTTGTTGAGCTTGCGGTGTTCAGCCTCAGCGCAAACTTCTAACAACATCCCCAAGAGCTTGCGTGTATCGCGGGGATCGATAATGCCGTCGTCCCACAAACGAGCACTGCAAGCGAGGGCATCGGAATTGCTTTGCATAAAGGCACTCGTGTCGTTCTCTAGTTTATTCAACATCGCTTCATCCACGCGGCCGCTACGCTGCATTTTTTGTTCCGTGACAATGCGCATTACCTTGCCGGCCTGTGCGGCTCCCATCACTGCCGTGCGGGAGTTGGGCCAGGCAAAAATAAAGCGGGGATCGAATCCGCGCCCACACATCGCGTAGTTGCCGGCACCGTAGGAGCCGCCCACCACAATGCTGAGTTTGGGTACGCTGGCGTTGGCTACTGCCTGAATCATTTTGGCGCCGTGTTTGATAATGCCGTTGTGCTCCACTTCAGTGCCCACCATAAATCCGGTGGTGTTGTGTAAAAACAACAATGGAGTGCCGCTCTGTTCACACAGTTGGATAAATTGGGCGGCCTTATTGGCACCTTTGGGAGTGATGGGGCCGTTATTGCCGATAATGCCTAGCGGAAATCCTTCGATACGGATATGGCCGCACACGGTCTGCCGATCAAATTCGGGTTTGAAATCCAGCATGGCGGAACCATCGGCGATCCGCGCGAGAATTTCGCGCACGTCATAGGGTCTTTTACTGTCTGCTGGAATCAGGCCGAGCAGGTCTTCGATGGGATGTAGTGGATCTTGGTAATTTCTTACCGGAATGCTCTGTTGTGGCGAGGGCAGGGCGGCGACAATCTCCCGAGCCATACGAATGCCATCGGTATCGTTCTCGGCAAGATAGTCACCGCTACCAGACTCTGCACAGTGCATCTCTGCACCGCCGAGACTTTCTTCATCCGCAATCTCCCCAGTGGCCGCTTTGAGCAGCGGCGGCCCGGCCAGATACATGCCGGTTTGCCCGCGCACCATCACGACATAATCGGAGAGCCCCGGCTGGTAGGCACCGCCGGCAGTGGCGCCGCCGTGAACTACCGTGATCTGGGGAATACCCGCAGCAGACATGCGCGCTTGGTTGGCAAAACCGCGCCCGCCCGGAGCAAAAGTCTCGGTGGCGTACATTAGGTTGGCGCCGCCACTTTGTGCCAGGCCAACCACCGGCAGGCGATTCTCCAAGGCGATACGTTGCATACGCAAGGCTTTATCCATTCCGGCCGGAGAGATGGTGCCGCCTTTTACCGCGTAATTATCCACCCGTACCATACAGCGACGCCCGCTGATCTGACCGATACCACAAATAGCACCACCGCCTGCGCCAGTGCCGTCTTGATCGTCGAAGAGTTTGTAGCCGGCGAGTGAGCACAGTTCTATAAACGGCGCACCAGGGTCGAGCAGTAGGTTGAGGCGCTCTCGCGGCAGTAGCCAGCCACGATCGCGGTAGCGGGAAGCTTTGCTTTTTTCCGCCTGTACTGGGCGTTGTTCGGCTTCGCGGAACCGGTTGAGCTGCTCCAGCATTGTGGCTTTGTTGTCGTTAAATTCGGTCGAGCGGTTGTCGACTTGAGAATCAATGGGCTGCATCAGAGTTTGCCCTCCGCTTCCATTTCTTCGACTACCTGCGGCCTGCGCCGGCGGTGGAATCCATTAAATCGTTTGGAGGTGTTGGCAGCTTGAGGTTGCCACAGAGGAGAGTGGTGTTTGAGGCTGGAGCCGCCGTCGATACGGAGGGTTTGCCCGGTGATATAGCTGGCTGCATCAGAGAGGAGAAAGCACACCGCACCACTCACTTCGGCCTCTTCACCTAATCGATAGAGAGGAATACTGTCGCGGAAGCCAGGCAGCAGCTCGCGCAAAAATTCCGGGTCGTAGGTGTCGAAACCGCTAGAGAGAATATAGCCGGGGGCTACGGCGTTGACTCGCACCCCAGAAGAGGCCCATTCCAACGCGGCGGTCTCGGTGATATTTTCCATGCCGGCGCGGGCGGCGCCGGAGTGCCCCATCATCGGCATACCGCCGGTGTTATCCGCCGTGATATTGACGATACTGCCACCGTTTTGCTTCATCGATTGTATAAAGACTTCGCGTGACATGAGGAAGCCGCCAAGCAAGTTACTGCGCACTACCGCATCGAAACCCTTGGTGTTGATCTGCTCTAAGGGGGAGGGAAACTGGCCGCCGGCATTATTAACCAGACCATGAACTCTGCCGCGGGCCTGAACAATTTGGCCAATGGTTTCCTGTACACCCTCTTCATCGCGGATATCCAGGCTGAATATACTGCAATCGCCACCATCGCTATTGATCTCGCCGGCAACCCGCTCCAGCTTATCCAACTTGCGTCCGATCAGCACCACATGGGCGCCGAGGCAGGCTAGTTCATGGGCGATACAACGGCCAATACCGCTGCCTCCGCCGGTGATGATATGGGTTTGTTCGCTAAAGCTGCCGTTGCGCAGCTGGCTTTGATAGCGCATGAGAGTTTCCTTTTTTCGGACCTGTAAGGCCTGTTCAGTTTTTTTATTGTTCTTGTCGGCGCTTGCACCTGGGTGGTGGAAAACGCAGAATAGCTTAACGCTACCAAGCAAGCGCTTGGTATTCAATAGTTGGCGCCTATTTGATTAAAAATGATCGGGCCCGCTAAGACATTTGATTCAAGTTGAGAAATATGAGGTGTGGTCTGTGGGTAATAGTGCACAGGAGTTGGCGGAAGCTATCGAAGAGTTGTCTCCGCAAGAGCTGATCTGCGCCTTGGTAGCACAAGGGGTGCTCACCGACCCGGATTCCGCTCGGGGGCGTTTACTCAATGCCGCTGCACGTCTGTTTGAGCAGAAGGGATACGCTCGCACCACAGTGAGAGACCTGGCCGCTGAAATCGGTATTTTGTCGGGGAGTATCTTCCATCACTTCTCCAGCAAAGAGCAGATTTTGTGTGCAGTGATGCGTGAAGTGACAATTTTTGCCGGAGCACGTATGCGTTCTGCGGCAGAGCGGAGTGCCTCTCCGCAAGAAAGGCTGAAAGCCTGCATTCAATCTGAATTGGAGGCGATTCACGGTTTGGCGGTACCGGGTTTTTCCATTTTAGTCGTGGAGTGGCGCAGTTTGTCCGAAGAGAGCCAACAAGAAGTGCTGCGTCTGAGAGAGGAGTACGAGCAGATTTGGTTGGACGCGATCAGTGCAGCCCACTGCGCCGGTGGTGATCCGGCATTGGTGCGACGGCTTTTGGTCGGCGCCCTTAGCCATACCTATAGTTGGTTTAAACCCCGAGATAATGGCCTGACTATTTCAGACCTAGCCGGGCGAATCCTCGCGATATTTGCTCCCTGAGAACGCTTTACTTTGGCAAAGCGTGCCATAAAAGTTGTGTGCTTTGCCTTCTTTCCTGCCAATTTTTTACTTTTACCAGCTACCTGAGAACTGGTGCGCAACTGATTTTTCCTGAATCTTTTACTCTCCGCGCAAGGTGTAATGAATGTGACATTTTGCGTCACTTGCTGACAGGAGAAGGGAGATGGCGGGCCAGGATTTATATCAGGTGGTTTCCACAGGAAGGACACTTCACGCCAAAAAATCGGATGCTGTGATTCGCGATGCTGCGAAGTTATTTTCCATGCCGGAGGCGCAGGCCCGTAGGCTGCTGTTAAAGGGGTGGGTACTCAAAGATCAGTTGTCTTCGGAGAAGGCGCTTGCGTATCGCTCCGGCCTGCAGAAAATTGGCTTGCGTGTGGAGGTATGTCCGGCGGGGCGTTTCGACAACCGAGAGCTGATCGCCAAGATCAAAGTTGCTCAGCGGCGTAAAGCTCAGGCCAGCACGGCCTCCTCTGCGCGTGATGACTCCACTCTACAAGATCCACCGGCTAGGTCTTGCGAGGATTCGATCGAGTCTGAAAAAGTCGCTGACAGTTCGGCAGCGGGCAATGCAGATCAGGCCTTGGACAAACAGCAGTCACCGCTTTCTTTGGCTGAGCAGTGTTTGTCTGGGGCGAACGTATTACCGGGGGCCGGTGCTGCTATTCACGGCAAGGCAGTTTGGGGGCTTATCAAAGCCTCCTTGGTTCCCTGTTTGTTTCTGTCGATATTGGCAGCCTGTGTTTTTAGTGCTGGTCACGCGCTCTGGCAAATCCCTTGGGCAGTCTGGCAAGGCGAGCTCACCGGTGTGGGGGTGGTCTTCAGTCTCTTAGTTGTATCGCTGGCTTTGTTCGTGAGCCTGCTGTTGGTTTGGCCCTTCTTCCATTTTCCTGTGCATCAGCGCGATCAGGTAGAGCCGCGAGAATTGTTACCCTCAGAGGGTAAAGGTGTGCGGCAACTGATGGATGTATGGGTTGATAGGCTGGGCCTGCCAAAAATCAGTCAGGTTTTTATAACCGCTGATATAGGGGTGCTGTCTCAACCACAATTCTCACAAGTATTGCGCCAGCAGCTCCCGGTCAGCCTGGGGCTCGCCAGCATTGCCTCATTGGAAGGGAAGGACGTACTTGCGCTGATTGCTAGGAGCCTGAGTTTTTATCAAGGGCGTTTGCTAGGGGCTGTGAGTTGGCTGAGCTATGGCGTCATGCAGCAACTGGAGCTGATGCAATGGGCGTTGGAAAATGAGCGCAGCGCTGTGTGCCCTGACAATAACCCGGGGGGCCTGCAGAGACCGCTGCACAATGCTCTGGTGATTTGTGGACACTTTCTTCTGCCGCTTATACAACGTCTTGAAGCTTTACACAGGCGCCTTTCCAGTGGCAATGCGGCCCTGTTGCAGGAAAGAGCAGACACCATTGCGGCACAGATCGTTGGCAGAGATACGTTTGCTGACTTCACAAAGACGTGGCATCGATTAATCCATGCCGATCTTTTGGTAGCGGAGATCAATCGCGAGGCTAGGGCTTTGGGTCAGTGTTGTGAAAATACGCCCGCAGCGGTGCACTGGACCCTGGAAAACCTGGACGAGGATGCGTGCACCGCACTTGAAGTGGCGATGGCGCAGGCGGGCGACCCCTGGGATAGACAGCAGGCCCCCGACAGCGATCGAATAGCCGACCTGACTGGCCGAGCGTTTGCCAGTCAGATTCAAGGGGAAATTAAATTGCAGCCATTGTTTGCCGACTTTGCAACCCTGGCCTACTCAGAGACACTGCGAGCAGCCGGTACGGGTTGCCAGATGGTGGAAAACCGTTCGCTGCTCAGTTCCAGCCACGAAGCAGAGGCGTCTGCGGGGGTACTTGAGGCATATTTTAACCGTCTCCCGCCACTGGCTTTGATGCCTTTAAAGAGGCCTGCGATGGAAGAGATGCGAGCACTGGATTTGCAGCGCACGATCGACTGGCTGCGTAGCAAGCTGGTTGATCTACGGGATTTGCGTGAGCGCAAGGAAGGGGTGCAAATCCAGATTTTTGCGATGCAGCAGGGAGCCGCATTGATTCGCGCTAAAGTCCGTATGAACCCCCAGGACTATTGTTTAAAGGGCGGGGGGCTGGCCACTGCCCAAGAGAGTATTGCTCTGAAGCGTGCCGCCCTGGAGGAAGTGCAAAAGCAACTTCAGCAAATCTATTCGGTCTTCTATCAGCGAGTGTGCCTAGCGCTTGTCGCAATGCCGGCCAACCAGCGCCAGAGCGCCAGAAATCAGCTGCGACACCTGGCCGCTTATGACTCCCTGGGGCCGCACCTGGACAGGCTGGCGGGCTATAGCCATATGTTGGCCATGTTTACTCAATACTTGTCGCCAGATTTGTCCGAACGGGAATTGATACAGAAATATATGGCGCTCTCTGTCAGGGAACTGGAAGCGGCTTTCGCGGTTGCTGCGGATTCGCCTCTGTTAAAAGAGCAGGGCTTGGCTCGGGTTCTAGAGCTGAAGGCAAAGCCGGGGTCTTTTCAGCAGCTACCTCAGGGGCGCCAGGAAATATTGACTGCGCTGCAGTCCATGGAATCCCGTTGTAAACATATTCGATCGCTAATCTTGGAACACTACCAAATCCAGTTGTCCACTCTTTTGCAGCAATGCCTGATAAAAGAGCAGCAGTTGCAATTAAACCCCTTGCGGCTTCTTAAAGCCGGCTAGCCGCCGGCCAGTTTCACGGTGTAATTGCGGGAGTCGAGGAACGCTTTAATCTCGTTGCGCTTGTCGCCCTGAATTTCGATAACACCATCTTTCAAGGTGCCGCCGCAGCCACAGCGTTTCTTCAACTCAGCGAGCAGCAGCTTCAGTTCACTGTCGCTGCTCGGCAGTCCACGCACACAGGTAACCCCTTTGCCCTTGCGGCCTTTGCTTTCCCTTTGGATGCGGACTACCCCGTCCCCCTCTCGGCGCTTCTCTGTTGTCGCTTCTTCTTTGATACGACCGCGGTCAGTTGAATAGACGAGACGATTATCCTTGGCCATAGCTGGGGATTGCTCCTGTGGTGGTTTGGAATTTGTTGCGCGATTGTGCCCGAGGCGGGCGGGATGTTAAAGGGAGGCGAGGGTGTGCAAATTTGGGGCGACCATTGCTGCCGGACAGGTTAGAATTTTGCCGCATTATAAAACGGCAGCGTAGTTGGGGTGATAGATGGCGTTGACAGGGCGTCGAAAACTGCTCAATGAGGTGATTTTCGGAACCGAGACCGGAGCAGGGCGAAACTTTGATGTAATTTTGATCTGGGCGATCCTGATCAGTGTGGGGCTGGTGCTGGTGGCTTCCATCGGTTCGGTGAGAGACCGCTATGAAAATGTGCTGATCGGTTTGGAGTGGGTGTTTACCGGACTCTTTACTATCGAGTATATGGCTCGAATCTACTGTACGGTGAATCGCCGCAAATATATTTTCAGTTTTACGGGATTGTAGACCTCCTGGCGATTCTGCCCAGTTATCTGGCCCTTCTCTATACCGGTGCCACCTACCTACTGGTGATTCGTCTGTTGCGCGTGCTGCGCATCTTCAGAATCCTAAAGCTGGTCCGCTACCTGCGTGACGCAAATGTATTGATGCGGGCTCTTGGTCTGGCACGGCACAAAATTCTGGTGTTTTACTCCGGTGTATTAGTAATGTGCATTATCTTTGGCTCTCTAATGTTTGTGGTGGAGGGACCTGGTAATGGGTTTTCCAGCATTCCTACCAGTGTTTACTGGGCCATTGTTACGATTACCACGGTAGGCTATGGCGATATTTCACCGCAAACACCTTTGGGGCAGGCTATTGCTGCAATGACTATGCTGATCGGTTATTCGATTATCGCAGTGCCCACGGGTATTTTGACGGCGGAGCTAGCTGGCGAAATGAATCGGGAGCGGGTGCAGGTGCGTTGCGATAACTGCAGTCGAAGTGCTCATGATCCCGATGCGGAATACTGTAAGTTTTGCGGTCATCGCCTTGAAGAGGTTGCTGAGACGGGATGAGTGATGCTGGCGTAGAGGGTAGTTAAAGACTCTGTATCTTGGAATCGATGTATGTGGATGGTGCGGCTCCCGCTTTGGGAGCTACAGCAGGGTGGTCGTTTTTCGAACGATTCCCTTACCAATCACCTGGTACGCGGACTGCGATCACTTCCGCTTTGGCACAAAGGCGCCCGTCGCTGCTGAGGTTGCAGTGCAACACGGTTTTTCGTGGAGAGCGCTCGGTGATGGTGGCTTCCAGAATAAGAGGCGTGTCGATACGGGCCGGAGCCAGATACTTGATATCCAGGTTTCCTGTGGCATACCAGATCCTATCACCGCTTCCCACTGCTCGTCCGGACTGCAGATAGCCATCAGCAATGGCGGTACACACAGTGTGGCAGTCTATAACTGTTGCCATAATCCCGCCGTTCAAATATTGCGCTGGCCCGGCATTGTGGTGGGCGCTGGGGAAGAATTCACAGCGGGTTTGATCCTTTTCTGTCCAGTAGCTCTTAATATGTAGGCCCTGGTCATTGTCGGGGCCGCAGCCGAAGCAGTGGTTGCCCTGGATCTGATCCTGAATAGCAGTTTCCTGAGTCATATTTTTCCCTCGCTGTGAACGCGCCATATTACCGATTTGCGCAGCGGAGTGGAAGAAACTACCCTTGCGGACTCCAACTGAGTTACCCGAATTATCTGGACGTAAATACATGGAAATATACGGCTTTTGTGCCCCAGGCTTTGAGGCGCTCTACGATGCTTTCGCCGGGAATTTTCGCGAGTGCGGCGACACCGGGGCAGCCTTTGCCGTGCGTCAGCACGGAGAATTAATCTGTTCTTTATGGGCGGGAAGTGCAGATCGGGGTGCAGAACGGCCATTTACCGAAGATACATTGGCCAATGTTTTCTCTTCATCCAAAGGAATTCTCGCCGTGTTGGCTATGCAACAGGTTGCAGCGGGCAAGCTGGATCTCGACCGGCCGGTGGCGGATTACTGGCCAGAATTTGCCACCGGTAAGGCATCTGTCACGCCACGCCAATTGTTGTGCCACCGAAGTGGATTAGTCGCTTTTCGGGAGCGAGTCAAAGACAATTTGATTTACGACTGGCAAGCGGCCTGTCGTGAAGTTGCCCGCTCTGCGCCCTGGTGGGCGCCGGGCAGTGAGCAGGGTTATGCACCTTTTTTATACGGTTGGAGCCTGGGTGGATTAATTGAGCGAGTTGCAGAAAAACCCCTTCTGGAACTTTATCGGGAAATGTTAGCCAAACCCCTCAATCTCGATGGAGGCTTTGGTGCGAATGGCCATCGCTCACAGCGTATTGCCGATGTAAGTCCGCTGAAACAGCCGTTGCCGGAATTGCGTGAAAACGCCATTGGCCGCGCAATAAAAGAAGACCGCAAGGGCCCGGTGGCAATGGCATTTAGCAACCCGGTTAGCTTGATGATGGGCACCAATAGTGCCGAGTGGCGGGGTGCTTTGATTCCCGCAGCCAATGGCCACTTCAGTGCGCGGGATCTAGCTGCCGTTTACGGTGAACTCGCGATTGAGAAGTCTGAGATTTTACCCCGGCACTGGGTGGATGAAGCTTCCAGGGAGCAGAGTCACGGCCGCGATAAAGTACTGCAGGCGGAAGTCAGTTTCGGTTGTGGCTTTATTCGCAGTAGCAGTGCTGCCGATTTACGTTTTGGGGGCCCCCAGGGTTTTGGTCACCCCGGTGCCGGCGGCAGTGTGGGGTTTGCAGACCCAGAGCATGGGCTCGGGCTGGGTTATATCACCACTCGCCTTGGGCAGAGTCTCTTTATGGATCGCCGAGCGGTTGGTCTGGTGGATGTTCTTTATGGATTGCTGTAATGACTGAAGAAATGCAAATACTGGTCGAGCGTATTGATGAACTGGAGAGCCGTTTGGCTTTTCAGGAGGACACTATTAGCGGGCTGAACGATGTCATTACCCGACAGGATGCTGACATCCGTACCTTGCTGGCGCATATGCGTGAACTCGGGGAGAAATATCGCACTATCGCGTTTGAGGTGCAGGGCGGAGCTAAACAGTTGGATGAAAAACCACCGCATTACTAAAGCTCGGGTAAGTTTTGAGAAACTTCACGAGTTGTGGTGCATAAGAGTGCGCGAAGGCGAATTTGCTCATGCTTGGGCGGTAAGAAGGTTTTACCGCCCAGAAGTTATGGCTTTAAGCGCAAATGTATCTAAAAAAATTTTATCTCGATGCTGTAGGGCTATTGACAAACTTTTCCACATGCGAATTCAGCAAGGCTCTTCCATCACTGATGGTTATCCACCGCTTTTAGGGCATTTTGCTCAATTCGTAACTTGTTGTTTTTTAATGGAAAACTGCAAAGTTTAAAAAATGTGCAAAACGCTGGGAGCGAGGTTTTACGCCGTCTGGCGCGCAGCCATGTTTATTAGTGCACAGTTTTATCCACAGAAATTGTGGAAGAAGGGAGAGTTGAATATTTCTTGAGCGATATCTGTTGTATCGATAGCCTAATTTGCGGCTGATTGGTACGCAATGGGGACTAGTCAGTGGAACTGGCGTCGATTTCGCCGTAATCTTTACAAAAATTCATTGGGTTGATTCAGCCGCTGGTCAGCCAGAGTGCTGGATAATAGGGGGATTGCACACAACCTGTGCAGTTCGATACCCGTTACTTAAAAATGCGTTAGGAGAGCCAATAATGAAACATTGGGTAATAGCTTTGGCACTGGGTTCAATGGTTGGTTGTACCACGATGGATCCTTACACCGGTGAGAGCAAAACCAGTAATGCCACCAAAGGCGCAGGCATTGGTGCGCTTACCGGAGCGATTATTGGTGTGGCCACCGCCAGTAAAAAGGACCGTGGTAAAGGTGCCCTAACGGGTGCTCTGGGGGGCGCTGCGATCGGTGGTGGCATCGGTTATTACATGGACCGCCAGGAAATGGCATTGCGCCAGCGTCTTGAGGGCAGTGGTGTTCGTGTTCAGCGCGAGGGTGACAATATCCGTTTGGTCATGCCGGGCAATATCACTTTTGGTACCAACCGGGCTGATATTCGCACAGATTTTTATGACACTTTGGAATCGGTCACTGTTGTGCTGCAGGAGTTCAATCAAACTGCAATTCGTGTCGGCGGCCATACGGACAGTACAGGCTCCGATGTGTACAACCAGAGCTTGAGCGAGCAGCGTGCTAACTCCGTTGCCAGCTTCTTTAGCGGCAGTGGGGTTTCTGCAGGCCGTGTTCAGTCTGTGGGTTATGGTGAGCGCTACCCGCTGGCCAGTAACGACTCCGATGCTGGACGTCAGGCCAATCGTCGCGTTGAGCTGGAACTGCTTCCTCTGTAAAGGCCCAGGCCCGGTTGCTTATCAGGCAGCCAACCACAGCGCCCAGAGTGATTACTCTGGGCGCTGTGGTTTCCAACTAGATATTTCTAATCCTGTACGCCCAATCCAACTCCGCTGCAACTTGATTCATCCCTGGTGATTTTGTCCCCTATAACCGTCCAATTTTGTCTCTACTGAGTAAGAATAGGAGCTGTCAGATGGTGGTGTGTGGCTATATCTTCATGGCGATGGATGTCTAAGGTTCTTTTCGAAGCTGCAAAATTCTATTTCAACCGCCCATCGTATTCTCTCTGTGTTTTGCCTCGTATTGCCGGTGTGAATTAGTCAAGCTCTTGGTCTAGGGGTAAGATAAGTTTTTACCTGCCGACTGATAACAATGAAAAAAATACTGCTAGCAAGCCTATTTTGTACATCTCTGGCACAAGCAGAAGTGATGCTGGAGCAGCTCCAGGTGCCGGAGGGTTTTGAGCTTAGTTACTACGCCGAAGATGTAGAGACTGCTCGCCAACTTGCCCGCTCAGAATCGGGCACGGTTTATGCTGGTTCTTTTAGTGCTAAAAAAGTGTATGCGTTTCAGGATACAAATGACGATGGCAGAGCGGATAAGCGCTGGGTACTGATGGAGGCCCTGAGGGCCCCCACTGGTATTGCTTACAAAGATGGTGATCTCTATGTGGCTGATGTCAGCAAGATTATCCGCTTTCCTGATATAGAGAATAATCTGGAGATGCCAAAATCTGAGGTTGTTTACGATCAGTTTCCAACGGACAGGCACCATGGCTGGAAATTTTTACGATTTGATGATGAGGGTAAACTGATAGTGCCTGTGGGGGCACCATGTAATATTTGTGATGCCGATGAAAATTACGCAAAGATATTTTCACTGGATTTATCCTCCCAGCAAACCAAGGTTGTTGCTAACGGTGTACGCAATTCCGTTGGTTTTGATTTTCACCCGAAAACGGGAGAGTTGTGGTTCAGTGACAATGGCAGGGATATGATGGGCGATGACATTCCTCCTTGTGAAATAAATAAGGTAAGTTACGCGGGAGAGCATTTTGGTTACCCGTATTTTCATGGCGATGACATTGCCGATCCAGAATTTGGCAAGGGTAAGAGCGTCAGTGATTATTCGGCTCCGGCGTTAAATTTGGGCGCCCATGTGGCGCCTCTGGGGATACATTTTTATCGCGGCAAAGGGTTCCCGGAGGAATACCAGCAACAGCTTTTGGTTGCCGAGCACGGTTCTTGGAATCGAAGTGAGAAATCTGGTTACCGTGTAATGCTGGCGACAATTGAAGGTGAAGAAGTCACCGATTACGAACCCCTTATCACCGGTTTTGTGCAGGGCGAAACGACATTGGGACGCCCGGTTGCATTTTTGGAAATGGCCGACGGCAGTGTGCTAATTTCAGATGATTTCGCACATAAAATTTACCGGCTGGCGTATAGCGGTCAATAGACTGAGCCTTCCACTATTTACGCTGAGGATTTTTACCGCGACACCTCGGTGGGCTGTTGGGAAGTCTATTTTTCGGCAGCTTGTTAAACTGAATCGGGGCCTTTGGGCCACCAGTCAAGTGCTTGGCCATGGATTTAAGATCACGGGTTTGCCTTGTGAAAATAGGCCACAAAATTTTTGCGCCAGGCACGCAATTGTCGGTGTTTTCAGCATTCGACGTACCCTGAGTTCGAATTCTATGCTCTAAGAAATATTTGTGATTTCTTTCGAGATTTTTGCGGTAATCTATTTGCAGGAGATAGACTGACGGTGTATCAAAATGCCTGCAAAAATATAACTATTATCCCTGTACTGTTGGGATTTCCCGGTTGGTTACAAATTTTGACCTTTTGATCGAGAGCCACTCAGTATGGGCTGAACGGTTTCTTTTTGTTACTGTAATCTAACAAACAAAGCAGTTTTTGTCGGACTGTGCTATGTCTACATTAGCAAGAATGCGAATAATGGAGAAAAATCGTGTCTCGCCATATTACCGCGATATCCTTCGTCCGGGTGTGTGTCCTTTCTTTCCTTGGCCTCGCAAGCAGTTCCGGCTTCGCGGAGGAAATTGCGGCAATCACTGATGATCACCTGGAGTTGCGTTTCTCTCAGGCAGAGGTCGTGGCTCAGGTGGAAGTGATTGATATTCATCGGGATGTAGATAGTGCGCTGTCTGAGGAGGGGGTGACGGCGATATCAGGTTATGTCTACTCTGCAGTTCCCAGCGAGGTGTGGAAAGGGCCCATAGGCGGTGAGATTACCTTTCGCTTGGGTCTTGAATCCTGCGATATAAAATTGGAAAAAGGTGAAAATTATTTAATTTTCGCCAATCTGGACAGTTACGGCAGGCTCCACTTGAGGAGTTGTGAGGCTGTAGTGGCAGAGTCAGATGCTGGTGCGATACTGGCGCAACTGAACAAGTTTATTAAGCAGGGTTGATAAAAGGGGTCGCAGTGGGTCTTTTTCAACAAGCCGCTAGTCATAGTGTAACCCTTCGTTATAGCGTTCAGCTATAACCGTAGTGGGCTTTACAGCAATCCAAACGGTAGTAAAACGTTACTCTTCCTTGAAGAACCCCAATGCCGGGTTATTCTTATCATTATTGGCGCGACCTTCTTTTGCCCTTGGTGCATTTCCTTCTGTTAGGCATCAGCGTAAACAGGCTGGAGTGTCAGAGATTTGAATTTTTATTGAAGAGAGTACTTGGCAGCCAGATCCGGTGATCCGGGACGGTTGTGTGATAAATGTCTTCTGTTGATTTGCCTGGGGTCGAGAGGTCCAGATATGAAGAAGTTACTTATTCCCCTGATCATCTTGCTACTGATTATCGGTTACTTTATGTCTCGTAGCGGCGAGCATAAGGCCAAGGAAGCTTACAATTCCATGGAGCAGAAAAGCGAGGAAATGAAGGACTCTTCGACACCCCCTGGGGGTGGCAGTAGCGGCAGTGACCCTATGACTCCCACCGACTCTTCCAGTCCTCCTGACGGCATGGGTAACCCCGATGCTCAAACGCCACAGGGTTCCGACCAGACCGATCCTGCACCTCCCGGGGCAGCCAACGGTAGCGGTACAGCTGATCCATCGGTGCCAGGTTCCGGCGGCATGAGCCCAGGTAGCAATGATTCGGCGACAACCCCCGAAACCTCCGGTAACTCAATGAATGATATGGGCGACCAGGCCGATAATGTTGTAGATGAGGCTTCCAAGGAAGCGAAGGACGCTGTTGAGGGTGCGACTAACGACATGGGTACTTCTTCTCCTGAAGCAGAAACTGACACCGGTCAAGATGAAGGGATGGAAAGCAATACCGACCAGCAGTAATGAAAGAATTAGATCGTGTAAAAAGAGCGTCAGGGCCGCACTCAAGTGCGGTCCTGACACATGCTAAAAATATGATTGAGCACAAGTGGGATCGGGAACATCAAGTTTTGGAGGTCAGGCCGGTGGGTAAGTTGGCTGCTGAGGACTTCCATCATCTATCTGCCCAATTGGACCCCATTATCAGTAAACAGGGCCGAATTGAAGGGTTACTGGTGAATGCGGCGGATTTTACCGGTTGGGAGAATTTCGTTGCAATGATCTCTCACTTTCGTTTTATACGAGATAAGCAACGACATATCCGCAGAATTGCGGTGGTCTCTGACAATCCGATACTGCGTTTTATGCCCAGTCTAGTCTGCCATTTTATCAGTGCAGAAGTCAGACCCTTTCCGGGGGATGAGTACGCCCAGGCTCTGGAATGGTTGCAGAAACCGGGTTAGCATCGCCTCCCTTTTGATTATTCCCTGGAGAGCTGGTGAGTCACCCCATGGCAATTGTTGCTGCTGCGCTGGAGTATATCTCTGCGGCAGAAGAGCTGTCCGCACAGCTTGGTTATCCGTTTCTCGGTGTTGTTCCCCCCTCTGAAGTGATCGATGTTCCCCAGGTGCTGAGCCGTGGGGATCAGCTGCGGTTGTGCGCCACAGGGCGCAAAGCAGCGGGGCCGGTCTTAGTGGATTTTGTGGGTGGGGCGCTTGCGCATCGGCGCAGGTATGGCGGTGGTAAGGCACAGCCGGTGGCCAAAGCCGTGGGGCTGCGTTCTGGTTTTTATCCCAAGATTCTTGATGCGACCGCCGGCTTGGGAAGAGATGCCTTTGTACTGGCGGCACTGGGGTGTGAGATTCATATGCTGGAGCGGAATCCAGTGGTATTTGAATTGCTCCGGGATGGATTGCATCGGTTGCGGTTGGCGGCGATGGAAGATCGTGAACTGGCTGTTATTGCAGAGCGTATGAGTTTGCTTGGCCATTGTTCGTCTGCTGCTGATTGGCTTGGGCAGCAGCCTGAGGAATCCCTGCCGGTCGTCTACCTGGACCCTATGTTTCCACCTCGAGGTAAGGTTACCAAGGTAAAAAAGGAAATGGTGGCATTCCATCACCTGGTCGGAGCTGATGAGGATGCAGCTGCTTTATTAGCGCCCGCACTGACGGCCTGCTATTACCGTACTGTAGTTAAGCGCCCGAAGTTAGCCCCCTATTTGACCGAAAAAAAGCCGAGTTTATCGCTGGAGGGTAAGTCCGGCCGTTTCGATATTTATACCAAGCACGGTGTGCCGGGCTAGTACCTCGCACTGGGTTGAAGTCTTATGCCGATTCACCGCTTAAATCCTTTGGGTATTCCAGATGCGGATTGCGCCTTTTGGCAATTGTAAATTTTCGCCATTCCGAATGACACCTATATTAGGGTAGGGAATTTCGCAGCCATTTTGCGCCTGTTTTTTGATTTTTGTTTTCTGTGCTCAAGATTACAGCTCTGCTGGTATATCGACGGCAGATTGAACTCAGTGGCTTCCCTAGAAAAACACCAAATTTTTTCCTGGATTTGGAAGGGCTTGGTGTTCTTCCAGGTCGATCTGTCGAGAAAGCGATTTTGGGGCGCCCCTTCCTCTTTTCTATCGCGATGACTCGTGGAGTGTCTTTTATGTCTTTGCGCTGGCGCTAGCTCATATTGCGATTCAAGAGGTCCTTTACGTGGGACAGAAAGGGAATAGCCCGTCCGGCATGCCAGATATCGCTAACAGAAAGATGTTTTCTGTTACGGCGCTGGGGTTCCTGACGGCAGCGACCGTTGTCACCAGTTTGCGCAGTTTGCCGATGATGGCCCAGGAAGAGCTGACGATGTTTTTTTACATCGGCATCGCTGCTGTGCTTTTTTTGATTCCCGCAGGCTTGGTGGCCGCAGAATTGGGCAGCGCTTTCTCGGATCGAACCGGTGGTGTCTATACCTGGGTTGGGGAGGCGTTTACACCCAAGTTGGGGTTTGTTGCCATCTGGCTGCAATGGATCGAGTGCATTGTCTGGTATCCGACCGAGTTGGGTTTTGCGGCAGCTGCGGTGGCTTACGCGGTAGGTGACAATAGCATCGCACAGAATACCTACTATATCGGTGGTTTTTGTATCCTTGCCTATCTAGTGGCCACATTAATAGCGCTAACCGGTACTCAGTTATTGGTGAGGGTGGCGCAATTTGGTTTTCTCGTGGGAATCGTATTTCCCTGTTTTATTTTGATTGTTTTAGCGGTTTGGTGGGTGGTCAGCGGCAACCCGGTAGGCTGGGAAACTCTGACTAATCCAGAAGTGGCTGTACGCGTGGATGGATACGACCATCCCCGTTGGTTTCCCCATATCAATGGACTGGGTGCAGTCGCATTTCTCGGCGCTATATTGCTTGCCTTCGCCGGGGTAGAGGCGCAGGCTACCCATGTCTCAGAGATGCGCAACGCACGGCATGGATACCCTATTGTGATTGGTATTGCGGCCGTTACTTCCATCTTGATTTTTACCCTGGGAGCTTTATCGATAGCCGCGATACTGCCCTATAAGGAAATCTCTGTGGAAACCGGTTTGTTTGTCGCATTTGAGAGGGCTTTTGAACGCCTATTGGGAATTGAGTGGCCGGTTCAGGCGTTATCTTGGTTAATTGGCTATGGGGCGCTCAGTGGGGCGCTGGCATGGCTGGCGGGGCCCAGTCGAGGCCTGTTAGCGACGGCTCAGGATGGCATGTTGCCGCCTTGGTTTCAGCGGGAAAACCGCATAGGCGTACAAAAAAATATTTTATACGCTCAATTTATCGTAGTTGCACTTATTTCCTCAATCTATATCGTGATGGAAAATGTGGCCACCGCATTTGTACTGATTTCTGCAATGGCGATCAGCTTGTACATCATTATGTACCTATTGATGTTTGCAGCAGTGATTCGCCTGCGTATCACCAGGCCCGATTTACCTAGGAGCTTCCGTATACCCGGCGGCTTGGTAGGGGTTTGGATTACCGCGGGTACAGGGCTTGCCTCAGTTATTTTTGCCTTGATCGTTTCCTTTTTCCCACCGGAACAGTTAACTATTAAAAGCCCAATAACCTATGTAGCGCTTAACGTTGGTGGCATAGTCATTGCAATTGTTTTGCCTTTATTGATCTTTCGTTTTCGCAAGCCTTCCTGGCGTGGACAGGGTGGCCACCAACAGCAGTCGTTTTCCGATATCGATGAGTGAGCAGGAGAGCGGTGTTAGGGTGGAAAGCGGCATTCGAGCAAATTGCTAAACAATGCTGTAGGGATATCCCAGAGGACCTTTATTCGGGTGCGGTATCTTCGCCTTCGTCGCAAAAATAGTGGTTGCTAAAGCATCGGAAGTTGGCTGTTATTCATGGTTGTAGCTGATATTGAGCTGGAAATTTTGCGGTGTTGAAAATCGCTATCGACACGCGATATGTTTCTCGATCAGTTTTCTATAGAAGCGTATATATTGTGATCTGGCCTATCCAGACTTCATGATTGCGGTTTATTCGTTGAAGTAAAGTGTCAGAAGCCACTGGTGAATTAAGGTTGGGATAGCGCTTTCAAGCAATAGTTGGTTACCGGGGCAGGGTCTCGTAGGTGGGGTGTGTTGCCTCACACTAATTAGCGCACTCTTTTGTTGCTGATAAAATTGTCCCATTCTGGAAAATCTTATTTGTGCGACAAAAGCAGAGAAACATGCCGAGTGCGCCCGATATCGCCAACAGAAAGATATTTTCTGTTGCAGCCTTAAGGTGTCTGACAGCTGCAACTGTTGTTATCAGCTTGCGAAGTTTGCCGATGAAGGCGCAAGAAGAGTTGACGATGTTTTTTACATCGGCATCGCTGCGGCGCATTAGATCTTAATTTTTACATTCGGGGCGCTGTCGACTGCCGCAATACTACTCTACCAGGAAAATTCTGCAGGAACCGGTTTATTTGTTGCATTTGAGGGGGCTTTTGAACGCCTGTTGAGAATTGAGTGGTCGGTTCAGGTGCTATGTTGGTTAATTGGCTATGGTGTGTTCAATGGGACGTAGGCATGGCTGGTAGGGCCCTGCCGTAGACTGCTAACCACGGCGCAGGATGGGATGCTGCTGCCCGGGTTCCAGCGGGAATATTGTATGGGAGTGCAGAAAAATAGTTTATACGCTTAATGTATCGTTTTGATGTTTTTCCCGTCCATCTATATCGTCATGGGCAATGCATCTACAGTGCTTATCTTGATTTCAGTTCTGGCGGTTAGTTTGTATTTTATTATGTACCTACTGATGTTTTCGGCCGTTATTCGCCTGCGCATAACCAAACCCCATTTACCCCGAAGTTTCAAAATTCCTGGAGGCTTGATGGGTGCCTGGGTAACAGCAGGAATTGGTATGGTTTCCATTATTTTGCCTTAATTTTTTTCATTTTTCCACAGGAATAACTATCTATCCAAGACCCAATAACTTATGTGCGATGTTCCTGGGTCGGATCGCTATTACTGTTCCGCTGTTGATTTTCTATTTTTATCGGCCTGAATGGCACGGCGAAGGTGGGCACCAGCAGCAGTCATTTTCAGAAATTGATGGTTGAAAAGGAGGTTGGCTTTGAAGCAGCAGTCCCCGTTTGATAGGTTCTTTGATGAGTATAATGAGGATATTCCTGAGGACCACTTTCCCACCAATGGAATTTCGGCACATGCCGCAGAGGCGATCGTCGCCAGCGAAACCTGGTCCGATGCCAAGCCAGCGATGAATCTCTCGTCATTTGTTACTACATTTACCGAGCCTGAGGCTTTTGAAGTAGCAAAAAAACACTATTTGAAGAACTATATCGATCACGATATGTATCCCCAGTTATTTGCCATGGAATCACGTATGGTGCGTTGGTTACACGAGCTGTGGAATGGCCCTAAAGATGTAGAGCCATACGGAGCAGCGACCATCGGCTCCTCGGAGGCTTGTATGTTGGCGGGCCTGGCTCACAAGTGGAATTGGCGAAAGCAGCGAGAGAAATCTGGCAAGAACACATCCAGTCCAAACCTGGTTACCGGTGCTAATGTACAGATTGTGTGGGAAAAGTTTATGCGATACTTCGATGTGGAGCCACGCATAGCCCCCCTAATGCCTGGGCATTATCGCTTTACCAGTGAGCACCTGGATAAGTTGGTGGACGAAAATACTATTGCAGTCGTGGCCATTGCCGGTCAGACATTTACCGGAGAAGACGACGCTTTTCGTGCTATTCACAACTGGCTGGACAAGCACCAGGAAAAGACTGGGCAGGACATTCCCTTGCATATTGATGGTGCTTCAGGGGGATTCGTCAATCCATTCCTTTATCCTCATTACAAGTGGGATTTCCGCTTGCCGAGAGTGAAATCCATTAATGCATCTGGGCATAAATTTGGCTTGGTCCCGCCTGGATTGGGCTGGGTTATTTTTCGTGAGCGTTCAGTCTTCTGTGAAGACCTGATGTTCTATGTGAATTATCTGGGTGGTGAAATGCCTACTGCAACTTTAAACTTTAGCCGCAATGCGTCCACGGTAGCCTATCAGTATTATAATTTCATTCGCCTCGGCTTTAACGGTTACCGGGATATCATGCGCCATACGCTGGAAAACGCAAAGATACTTCGCACTCGTTTGGTGGATAGTGGTTACTTTGAGATTATGAATAGAACTCAGAGGATTCCTGTGGTCGCGATGACTCTGAATAATCAGTTTACTCATTTTAATGAATATGATATTTCTGACAAAGTGCGCGAACGCGGATGGGTCCTCTCGGCATATTCTATGCCTCCCAACGCTCAAGCGGTTAATTCCTTGCGGATCGTAGTGCGTCCACATCTCAACTTGAATGCGATCAACGGGCTTGCAGATGATATTATCTTTGCATGCGACTGGCTGAAGCAGCACGGTGGTAATGCAAGTCCGCCGAATTTACATAACCCACACAAGGTGGCCCCGAGTAAGTGTTAAGGGTTTGTAAATATTGGTATCAACGTTGTACTCTTTAATCTAAATATGAAAGCTAGCAATCATCTACGATACAAATGATTGCTAGTTTATTGGCTGAGGGAGGCCAATAAATTTTTAAATTATACATTTTAATATTTTAGATAATATTGCATAGGTTTCCTATTCCCTGCTATTTACTGTTTTGTGATTGTGATTGTGATTGTGATTGTGATTGTGATTGTGGTCGGAGCACGCAGAAATTTCCCTATTCACCTTGTGCTTTATCGCATAACTATCTGCTATTTCCATTGAGCAGCAATATAGGAAAGCACAAAGAAGAGGGCTGGAGGCGGTTGCTATTAACCCGCTTGAACTATTGATTGGGAAGGGTAGACTGGTCGCAGGCTGGCCGAAGACAAGGGACAGTTGTAATTCATAGCTTTCGTCGAGTGCAGGCCACTAGTGGCAATATATATATACAAAGGGTACGGCAATATGTTAAAGGCGGAATACCTACAGCGTGGCCCGGTGCCGCAGGATGTTATTGAGGCGGTGGCTTTTGAGGACCCTGAACTTCAAGAAGGACAGGTACTCCTGGAGCTTCTGGCATCTCCTATTAACCCATCCGATGTTTTGACGTTGACGGGAGAGTATGGCCTGTTGCCACCGCTGCCCGCTGTTGGTGGTAATGAAGGTGTCGCGAAGGTGGTCAGGCACGGCCCTAATGTTTCGGGTCCTGAGATTGGCCAGATCGTACTTTTGCCCGTGGGTAGTGGCACCTGGGCTACTCATATGGTGGCGAATGCTCAAGGTTTGGTCCCTCTGCCGAATAATGTGGACCCTGTGCAGCTGTCCATGATAACTATTAATCCTCCCACGGCATATTTACTATTGAGTGAATTCGTGGATCTCCAGGAGGGGGACTGGGTTATTCAGAATGCGGCAAATTCAGGTGTCGGGTCCTATCTCACTACGCTGGCCAAGTTGCGCGGCCTAAAGGTCATCAATGTAGTTCGGCGGGAGTCGCTGATTGATCCAATGCTGGCCGCAGGAGCCGATGTCGTTTTGGTTGATGGTGAAGTTAATGGCGAGGGCTTGGGTAAGCGGGTTGCCGCGGCTACCGGTGGAGCTGAAATCAAGCTGGGCATTGATGCTGTAGGTGGTATGGCGACAGCTAGAATGGGGGAGGCTCTATCAGAGGGGGCGACTTTGGTGAATTATGGCGCGCTTAGTGGTGAGCCATGTGTCATCGCCCCTGGCATGATTATATTCAAAGATATTACGGTACGCGGATTCTGGCTGGCAAAATGGTTTGGCGCCGCAACGCCGGAGAGGCAGCATGAAGTCTTTGGTACTATCACCAAGCTGGTTGCGGAAGGTAAGCTGTCGGCGCCAATTCACGGCACGTATCCGCTCAGTGAGATTAAAGAGGCCGTGCGCGTGGCAGCTGCGGGTGGACGTGATGGTAAGGTAATTGTTACTGGCGAAAGCTGGACTGCCTGAACTTAATGTAATGAGTGCCAAGCCAATTTGACTTATTGAAGTGGCTTGGCGCACGCGCAGAAACCTCGGCCATTTGGTCAAAATTCTATGGATCGAATGCTATTCTTAGTGTCAATTTCGGCATAGTCATGCAAATCAAGCCCGATCCCTGAGGGGGGGGATAAAAGGTCTTCCGTGGTCTTTCTCTACTCGGGTTTGCACCTAGGTCCACAAACCCTCTTAGATTGATCAAGCACTTACCTTCATGATCGACGGCCCGGATGGTCCTGTTCTGGCCGGCAGGTCGCTGAAAACAACTTTTCGACCGCCAACGAATAAGTTTTAATTTCTCACTGGTTCTGATTTTATGAGGCAGATTAACTTTCTAGGCTTTATTCTCTGGTCGAGAACTCTGCGTGATTTATTGATTTTAAGGTTCGCTCTCGTGACCAAAAATAGAATGTGGTGGAGCAGTTGCTAAGTAATGGAAGAAAATTCCAATGCGAGTGTCGTGCTGTCACAGGAGGTCCCCACACATAGAGGAACCAGTTATCGTAAATGGCATCAAAAACTGGTGGATGTGGCTTTATCTTGTGATGGATTAATCGAAGTCAATTTATTTGAGCCTGTCTCTGATGTCCAAAAGGAATGGGTTCAACTTTTCCAGTTTGAGACGATTAAACAACTCGAGATTTTTCTTGATAATAGTACCTACAAGTATCTTATCGTTTCCGCCGAGGAAAATTATGGGGTTAAGGTAGGACAGCAGATAATCGTTGATACCTGTCAGATGACAATGCCGGTGACTCTGGTGGTGTCAAAGCGAGTCAAGTCAAAGTTTTTACGTGAATATAAAAAGTGGCAGTCCGAAATTGATGAGATGGTCGCTAAATTTCCAGGTTTTATGGGATCTGATGTTACCAGGCCGATCCAAGGAGTTCAGGATGAATGGGTGGTGGTGTTACGCTTTAACTCGACTCGACACTTGGAGAACTGGCTAGGTTCTGACGAACATAGACGTTTGATGAATAAGGGGCGGCGATTTTTTGAAGACGTTAGCATAAAGCGTATTGGGCACGGCTTTGAGGATTGGCTTGCTCATGTGCGGGGTAAAACTCGCGCCTCGCCATCACAGTGGAAGATCGCTATGTTAATTCTGCTGGTGCTTTATCCCATTGTTATGGCTTCCACAGATTGGATTTTTCCTTTTCTTAATCACTGGCCACTTGCTTACTCTACATTTGTCACTAACGCCTTAACTGTGTTTTTGCTTATCAGGTTTGCCATTCCCATGGCAACCAGAAAATTTAATTTCTGGCTTTCAGATAAATCAGGGAGGTTATCTAGAAAGAATGTGATGGGTACGGTTGTAGTCATATTACTATATATAATATCGGTTTTCTTTTTCAGTTGGCTGGGAAAAATGATGTAGTAGTGCGGGCTGGTCTACTATGTCGCTTGATGCAAACTTATGAACATCGGAGTGGGATCAGTGGGGAAATCAGTAAATCGATCTAAAAGCAGAGATTGGCCGGCACTGCCTTATGTAAATTGGCTGGATACTATAGCAACACTACATATGTGGACGCAGGTTATTGGTAAAATTCGCTTGGAGCAAACTCCCTGGATTAACCACTCTTGGCATGTGCCATTCTATATTACCGCGCGCGGAATTGAGACATCTCTTGTCTCTTATGGGGGGCGGTCTTTCTCTGTTTCTTTTGATTTCCACCTGCATTTACTAAAAATTCTGGTTACTGATGGCGGTGAGTGGGTTTTACCTTTGGAAACCCGGGCTGTGTCAGATTTTTATTGGGAGGTTATGGCTGGATTCAAGCAGTTGGGTATTCCGGTTGATATTAACACCATGCCTTCAGAGGTTGCGGATGCGACGCCTTTTGAGCAGGACCAGAACAATCGCCAATATGACCCTGAATATGCCTGGCGATTCTGGCAGGCTTTGGTTCAGATGGATCGCGTGTTCACTGAATTCCGCAGCAGATTTATTGGGAAGTGCAGTCCGGTACATTTCTTTTGGGGGAGTTTTGACTTGGCGCTTACTCGATTTTCGGGTCGCGAAGCACCTCCTCATTCGGGAGGTATTCCTCATTTTCCTGATTGGGTCGCAAGAGAGGCCTATTCTCATGAGGTGAGCAGTGCAGGTTTTTGGCCAGGTGGTGGCGGGGTAGATAGTGCCTGTTTTTATTCATATGCATATCCAAAGCCTCAAGGATTTGCGCAAGCCAAGGTTGCGCCTGAC
Organism: Microbulbifer okhotskensis; assembly: GCF_023895975.1. Taxonomy (GTDB): domain Bacteria; phylum Pseudomonadota; class Gammaproteobacteria; order Pseudomonadales; family Cellvibrionaceae; genus Microbulbifer; species Microbulbifer okhotskensis. The sequence goes on along the minus strand of NZ_JALBWM010000023.1, from coordinate 20,075 downwards.
GCAGCATATTATTCTGAAGATTTGGGTGAGTTTTTGCTGCCTTATGATGCAGTTAGAACTTCGCGGTCTCCTGATGATACGCTTCTAGATTTTTTGCAGTCGACCTATGAGGCGGCGGCGGACAAAGGAATGTGGGATCGATCTGCTCTTGAGAAAGAGTTTCCGCTACAGGCTCGATAATGTACTCATAGAGTTTTGATAAAGATGATTGCCGCCCTTTACCCATCAGCAGGCCCTTCAGGACTGATGAAACAACTGACGATTTGATTTGTGAGCCGAATAGAAAGAGGGAATAGCAGGCTATTTTACGTCTAGCTTGAACAGGTTATTTTGACTTTATTTCACTGATGAGGTTCTTTTGATTAATTCAACGAGGGCATCAGATGCCTGCTCGATTAGCTGAAGAATCTGCCGAAAACCCTGTACGCCGCCATAGTATGGATCGGGGACTTCAGTTTTATGACAGTCTTGGATTAGGGGTAGAAACAGTTGTAGTTGGGCATGGGAGCCCTTTGGCTGTAACGCCTTGAGAGCCTCCAGATTATTCTTGTCCATTGCGAAAATATGATCGAATCTAGTGAAATCAGTTGCCTCAACCTGTCTTGCATAGCTATTTTCGAAGGAATAACCATTGCTTTGACCCACCTCCAGAGTTCTTGGGTCAGGTCGTTTACCTGCGTGGTAGTTGATAATGCCTGCAGAATCTACCGAAACAGAAAGGCCCGCCTGTCGGGCCTTAGAGTGAAAAACGGCCTCTGCCAGTGGGGATCGGCAGATATTACCGAGGCATACAAACAATACTGAATAATCTGATTTAGTGGTCAAAATGGCTCCAGTGGATATGGGTTATATAGCAGTCGGTTAGTTTAATCCAGATCCTGAAGGGTTACATCCCGATTATCTGAGTTGATAGAAAGCAAGGCTTTAGTTCCCAGGAATAATGTGGAGCCTTCTGCTTGGTTGTAGTTGGAGTTAAACTGTTTTTTGGAGAATTCAACAGTATTTTCTGTTGTCCAACGTACTCGGTCCGGCCCCCAGTTTTCAGGTTCAATTTCAAAAATAATTTTTGGAAATTTTCCAGCTAAATAGTAAACCTTTAGAATGTTTTTATTAAAACCGGCATCTAGGTCTTGCTCAGCAACTAGCAGGTAGATGCCTTGGGGGGACAGAAGTGGATAGCCAGATAACAAGTATTCAATGCCGCTGTCCAAATCCAATAGAATATACGAGCTAGCCTCCCAAAGTTGCCGGTGGATGAGTAAGAAGCTGTCGTTTATTTGTTCGAGAGCAGAAAATGCCTGGTTTTTCGTCGGTCTATCTTTCACTAGGAAATCGGTATAGACCTTTGTTTCCCCATTTTTTAGTGTCAATGCCAACTGGAATGGTTTTGTTCGGCTGACAAAAATGAGCTCTTCGAGCAGCCTATCTTCGATGGCCCTTGCACAGGTTAAAGAATTATGGATTTTAGGACAATCAAATTTATTATCAAACACACTGAAATGCAAAGCCAAGCAGTGACCGGGAAGGGCGATTAGAGTATAGAGGAGAAAAAAGATAAGTAGCTTAGTTGCCTTTAAATTTGAAATTAGTCTCATGTATTTAAAAGCCCGTGGCACTTCGTTGTAATTTTAAAGGAAAGTTTCCAGTTTATGATGTGCGCTGAATAAGGCTACGCATCCTCGTATTTCAATTTTGAAATGACTGAACCTGTTTGCCAAAAAATCTTCCAGATCTTTCTGGCAATCCTCAGTGTTGGAAAATATCCCTTTTTTGTTGTAGATGGCCATTAATTTTTTTGCAGCTGCGCTTCTATAAACGCCTTTAGATAAGATTGTCGACCCAAATATAGTGCCGGAATCTGACAGTAGAGATGTCACATTATCCAGGGCTATAAGTTTGTCTGATAACCTACCCGGAAGGCAGTGAAGCAGGTAGTTTAAGGAGATCGAGTCAAAAGCTTCAGTTTCTATAGCTATTTTGTCGAGGACATTGCCGTAGAATTGGATTGGATTATATCTGGCGACTCTTTGCGCTGAGATATCCAGGCTATTCTGGTTGAGATCCATTAGGGCGAGACGGACTTTGTCGGAAGGGAAGTGGCACTTGTCCATAAAATAACCCGTTCCGACGCCAACGTCCAAATGGTTGGAGGATATATTTCGATTGAAGTGCTCTAATATTCCGGGGGTTGGGCACTTCCAAATAAAGCGGTTCGATATGCCTAGAACCCACATATCGTAAAGCCAAAGTACGGGTTTGGAATAGACAGCTTGCCCCTGCTCGACTTCTTTGCTGATTGTCACTTCAACCTCCAATATATGACTGTTGTGCGGTTTTAAGTTGCTTTTTATTGTTCTATGGTACCACTTAAGACGGCACTAAACAGCTGAGTGCTTCACAGAGGCTCTCTAATAGCTATAGAGTTTTTCTTGGCGCATTCTCACTTATCAAACAGGCTAAAGTCGTACTCCTGCAAGCGCTCTTGTGCAAAGTTTAAAAATACGTCAATTTTCTTTGAATCCTTTCGTTTTACTTTATACAAAGCCCCGACAGTTTTATCTTTTCGCTCTAATTCAGGGAGCACCTCTACCAGCCGACCCTTTTTGATATCTCTCTGGCAAAAATAGGAGGGAAGCTTGGCAATGCCATTCCCGTTTAATGCGGCAGCTCGGGTATGGAAAGTTTTATTGGAGATTAAATTTCCATTGAATTGATAGAACTTCCCATCAATTGACCAGCCATCTTCCAGGCCGTCAAGGCGGGTTAGCATGATGTTGTGTTGGCTGAGCTCGGCAATGGATTTGGGGCAGCCGTGTTCTTCCAGATAGGTCGGCGCGGCAATAAAAATAGGGCGGATACTAAATAGGGACTGGGCGTAAAACTGGCAATCGGGCAGGGTTTCCCAGACGCGAAAAGCAATGTCGATATCGTCCTCGATTAAATCCAGGTGATAGGGGCTAAAGATAAGCTCCAAGCTGAAATCGGGGAATGCTTTTTGGAAATCATTGCAGATATGACTGAATACTTTTAAGCCGAGGGTTTCCGCAAAAGTGATTTTTAATTTTCCTCGGGTGAGCGTTGCCGCCTCTGCAATCTGGTCTTCCAGCTCGGCGAAAGAGCTGATTATTTTTTGCCCTTTCTGGTAAGCAATCCTTCCGGCGTCTGTGACAGCGATTGCCCGGGTGGTGCGATTGAGTAACACCTGGCCAAGGGCCTGTTCAAGTTGGGCGAGAGTCTTGCTTACGGTGGGCGTAGACAGGCCCAAGTGCTTGGCAGCTTTACTTAAGGAACCGTGATCAACAAGACTGCAAAAGACGTTGATCAAGTGGTATTTGTCGTACTCTCTGCGCACAGACTGTTTCCTTAAAACTAAAAGATCTTTTCAATATATCCTCTTTGTTAAATTAAAGTAAATAGTAAACTGCTTCCCCATACTAATCGACCAGGGAGATAAGGCTATGAATCCGTTAACTTGTCATTGCGGAGCAATTCATTTCAACAAGCTTATAGATGCCCTGTTTGTACCAGCAGGCCAAAGGGGGCACGCTGATACTGAAGTCGCTATCCATATCAGCGATCCTGAAAACTCACTGCGCAAATATCACTTTAAAGAGGGGGCTTTACGGGAGAAGGCATTCTGCAAGCACTGCGGTGCGGAAATCTATGCGATCAATCGTAGCGGCGAAGTAGTGCACAACCCGTCAGCAGAGGCAGCCTCTCGGCCGAACTATGCCGGTGTCCTTAATTACGGCTTTTAACTAGCGGCATCTACTGATTGTGCAGTTTTGTCAGTAGATGCCTGCCGGCCTGCTATACAGAGGCTCTTTAGGCCTGAGTGGTTAAGTACTTCAGGATATCGACAACCTGTGCGGGGGTCTGTGCCCAGGCCTGGGCGGCACCGTCCACTTCCTTGAGTGCGTGCACCAAGGATTCATCGTGAAGTGTGATATAGGACTTGCCTAAGGCTGCACAAAAGCCAGCATCGAAGGCAGCGTTCCACTGCTTGTACTTCTCACCAAATCGGATCACTGCCAAGTCACAGTTTTCAATCAGGTGCTTGATCCGGATTGCGTTAACTTTGGCAGATTTGTGGTCCCGCCAAAAAGAATTCTGCTCATCGCCCAGGCCATCTCCGGCGGCATCGCTGGCATCGTGGTTGGTGACGGCGGAGGAGAAGGAGATATCCAGCCCTTCTTTTTGGCAGCCTTCGATGATTTGGGCTCGCCAATCGGAGTGGATTTCGCCGGAGAGGTAAACGTTAAGCTTCATAGGTTGGCCCTGTAGGGTTGGGGACTAATATGTGGTTTAGGGTCACATATTAACAGCTTGAAGCTTTGAAATCCGGTAGTCGCCCCAGCAGTTAATTTAGCTTACCAGGGCGTTTAGGAATAGGGCGCCGGCTTAAGCGGCAGCGTTCATACCTTGAATGGTTTACAGGACCTGTTGCTCAAACTGCACACCAGCGGGAGATTTTCCTGAGGGCAGGCGGGTGGAATGCAATTGAGCCAGTAACCATATCCCATCGATTTTCTTAACAATGGCGCTTTCCAGCCATACCGCTTCCTTGTTGCCGTCCTCGGACGCAAAGTTAGCCTTGGTCCAGTAGTTGATGGTCAGCAGGTCTTTTTGCTCTTCAAAGTTGATGATGCTGAAGTAATTGGTTCGCTTGAGCCCCGAAGGTTTCATTGCCGCGACAAGGATTTCGATATCCCAGATTTCGCCGTGCTCTAGCAGGATAAAGTCATCGGTTACGCCGTCTCGCATAGCCTGGTGGTCCAGGTTTGCAAGCGCTGCAAAGAGGCGGTCAATGGTTTTGAATCCCTCGGGCTTTTCAGCAGCTTGTACGCTGAATGCAATCAAGGTGAGCGCTATTGCAAAAAACTGTCTGATCACTGTAGTACCTCTATCGTTATTCCAGTTAATGGATGGGCTTGGGTTTAAAAAAGGGGGAATTCTACCCGAGTTGGTCTGGACATTTTTTGTTTAAATTGTGGTTGGGGAAGTGACACTTGTTGGGACTTAGGGCCGAGTTTGATCAAACAGCACTCACTTGAGCTTGAGCCTGGATAGGTTACCCAGCAACTGTTGGGCCTTTTTGGCGATGTGATTTCCCTGTTCTTGAGGCCGGGTTTCCTGGTTGCTCCATTGCACGGCGTACCAGAGGATATAAAGATGGCTATAGATTAAGCGCCATATGTGCAGGCGTTGATTGTCTTCTGGTGTCACAGTACGGCCGAGATAGTAGCCCAACAAGGTATTCTGCTCTCCCTGATCCAAACCGTGCTCTTCTACGAGGACTGCGAGATCATAGAACTTATCTCCCATCGCGGCATATTCCCAATCAATGGCATATAGCCTTCCTGAGGGCGCCCAAATCAGGTTGCCACTGGTTAAATCGTTGTGGCACAAATAGTCGCCGTCACCCAATTGATAGGCGGTGTCAATTACTGGGAGTAATCTTTCTTGCAGCTCATCGAGTAGAGAGTAAAAGCCTGCGCGCTTGTCGATAAACTTCCTGTAGCTGGCAATTTTTCCGACGATATCCAGTGGAGCCTCAATCGCTGGGGAGTTGTGTATTCGGTATAACAAATCGGCAACGGTTTCCAAGCTTTGCGCGACGTTTTTGTCCCAGGGGGTTCCCTGGATAAAGCGGGTGACCAGATAGTGGTGGGCTGGGTCGCAGTAGATTAACGGCGCACAGCTGCAGGAAGTGGTCGCTGCCTGTAGGGCCTGCCGCTCGGCGGCCCGATCGAGGTTGAGCTGGTTGCTGATGCTGGAATTTATCCGCAATACCATGGGCTGATGGGCAGACTCAATCAGAAAGGCGCGATTGGTTAGGCCCCCGGCCAGTGCCTGGAGCACAGTGGGGCGGGCCTTGCTCCAGTGGTGCCAATCATCTGGAATGACGTGACTCAGTCCCTGGCTCATAGGTGCGCTAAGCCGTTGCTGTTGTTTGAGGCGAGGCTGTAGTGGGTTGCAGTTGCTCCTGCGCTTCTTTTCGGTAAATAGCCAACCATTGGAAAAAGCCGATAATGACCAGAACTACGTACAGCATAAACAGCACGGCAGTCAGGTAAAGCTCTCTATCCAGGTAGAGATAAATCGAAGCGCCGTCAACGATGATCCAATAAATCCAGTTTTCCAACACCTTCCGAGTGACCATATAGGTAGTGACTATCGCTCCCAGTGTGGTGAATGAATCCAGGTAGGGCAGGGCGGCACTGGTGTTGTGGTCCAGTAGGTAGCCAATTACCAAAGTCAGTATCAGGGTAACGCTAATCACTATCCCGTGGGTTTTCGCAGTCCAGCAGTGGATTTTCAAATCGTTTTGCAGGTTGCGGTGTTTGCGCCATTGCCACCAACCATAAACAGCCATCAGCAGATAAAAGACCTGCAGCGCCGATTCCATTAACAGGCTGACATCCCAGAACAAAAACAGATAGATCGCCGTACTGGCAAAGGCGGCATACCAGCAGCTGATTTTCTCCCTCATGGCCAGAAGCAAATAGGCCAGAGCCAGTATTACTGCAGCTACTTCCCAGAGGGACATGGCCGCAATCGAAGCGCTGATTGCGGTGCTGATATCCTGGTCAAGCATGCGCTTCTCCCGGGGCCAGGTCGCCGTCAATAAACTTGCATACAAAAATGGCGCGGCCAAACTGTTCGTAGGATTTGCGCATTTCCAACTTGAGCACATCCATCAGCAGATCGTAATCGCCAAACACCTGAGTACTCATTGTATTGGTGATTACCTTGAGTTCTGGGTGGCTGTTTAACTGTGCGATAAACGCTTGAATAGCCGGGATGTACTCGTCCTTTAACGGATACATACTGATTTCGACAGAGAGCTGCATAATTTCCCTCTTGATAAAGAGTTCTGGGGCAGCGAAGCGCTGCCCCAAAATCACTGAGTGATTAATTAGAAGATGTAAGTGCCCGTTACCCCGGCAATTCGGGGTTCACCATACTGATAGTAGGGCTCGGGTGCGTAGCCATTGGCCGGGTTATTGCCACCCTGGTTGCTGAAGTAGAACCCACGCACATAGTAATCTTCGTCAGTCAGGTTTCTTCCCCACAGGGAAACATCCCAGTTATTCCCCTGGTAGGTCAGGCGAGCATTAACCAGCTCGTAAGCTGTGGATTTTTCGTCGTGGCTGTTTGAGAAGTAGAACTCGTCTTTACCCTCAAGCTCCAATCGCAAGATCAGGTTTGGAAGCAGATCGATTTCTGTACCGGTAAAGAGCTGGTAGTTGGGGGCATGAGCGATATCGCGGCCATCCAGATCGACAGCGGCCAAACGGACCTTGGCGCTGTCATCGCGGGCATCGACATGGGAGCTGCTCTCGTAGCCTTCGAATTCGGCATTCAGCCAGCCGGCTGAGGCGAAAAAGCGTAGGGTATCGGTAGCTTGGTAGTTCAATTCTACTTCGAGACCCAGTGTATTTCCGCCAGCAGCATTGGCAAGGTAGTCACTAAATGATTTTTCGTCAGAGTCAAAAATAGAAACCTTGGCCTGAACGTCATCTCGGTCTTGGTAGAAAGCGGCAACCTGGGCTTGCAGGCGATTATCCAGCCAGCTGCCTTTAATACCTAATTCATAGTTGAGCAGTTGTTCGGTATCGAACTCGAACATGTCACTGTTGATCTCAGTGTTGCTTGTTGATTCTGAGATGATTCTGCCGTTTACACCGCCGGCTTTGTAGCCCCGGGAAACCGTAGCGTAGAGCAGGGTATTGTCGGTGTAATGGTATTGCAGGGAGATATTGCCACCCCACAGATTTTCTCCATTATCTGCTTCAATGCTGTAGGAATCAGAGTAATCGGCGTTGCGTCTTTCCAGTCTCAGGCCGGTGACCAAGTGGATTGTTGAAGTGATTTCCGTTGAGAGCTGGCCGTAGATGGCAGCGTTTTCAGTATCAAAGTCGCTGTTGAAGCTCTGGTTGCGATTCAAGTTTTCGCGCTCTGTGCGGCCATAGAGCCCAACAACCCAGTGGCTGCGATCCCAGAATAACTTGGACTCTTCGGTAGAGAGTGCGCGCAGGTCAATACTGATATTGTCTTTTTCGCGCTGGTAATTATCAGTGGAACTGTATTCCCAAGGATGAAAGCCAACATAGCTCCAATCCTCATCGTAGCCATATTCAGTATCTGAATCGGCGAGACTGAGGGTGCCTTCAAGGGTGACGTATTCGTTTCCAGACCACTGAGCAGTCAACGCGCCGGCGAGGGTCTCCTGGCGATCCCAACCGGGCTGGTCAGATTGGGTTTCGCGGGTGTTGTAAAGAGAGAAAGTATCGTAGCCATTATCAACGTCGATATAGAAGAGGGTAACACCCAGTTTTAAATTGTCGCTGGGGGTATAAGCCAGCTTACCGCGCAGCACAGACTCATCAATATTGTTGGTGTCATCGCGGTCGAGATACCCATTTTCTGTGTAGCCGTCAGACTTGCGCTTGCTGGCAGCCAGTCGATAGCCAAGAGCATCGCTCAAAGAACCACTGGTAGCGGCGGACAGACTCTGCCCATTGTACTCGCTCAGCTCGGCGGACACCTTGGTGGTCGACTCACTGGTGGGTGCTGCACTGGTCATGTTGATCAGGCCGGCCAGGGCATTAGCACCGTACACAGTGCCTTGCGGGCCCCGCAGGATTTCCACTTGATCGATATCCAGGGTACTGGCTGCGAGCCCCAGGCCAGTGAAGTCGATACCGTCGATGATCAGGCCAACTGAGGGGTTTACTGGATCGATAAACTGGCTGCGCTCACCGATGCCGCGAATCTGTACAAATTTTCCCCTGGAGGCGCCGGAGGAAAAATTCACATTGGGCGCCATGTTCAACATCTGATCCAGATTGGCCGCCCCACGCGCGTTGATAGCGCTTTCACCCAGCACAGTCACGCTGGAGGGGAGGTCCATAAGGTTGGTTTCCCGTAACTGCGCCGTAACCATCACCTGTTCGAGCCCTGCCTCAGCGGTATTGGCAGCGGCGATACCGGCGAACAGGCTGCTGGCAAGGCTGACAGACCAGGCAATAGGGTGGGTGGGAAACTGTTTTTTCATGGTTCTCTCTCGAATAACGGCAGTGAAAGAGACCCGGAGTGCGACGTGGGGGAGGTTTTGGCGTGTCTACCTATTCCTACGCCGGTATTAACCGGATCAGGTTCAAGGGTTTGTCACGACAGACCAATCAGATCCCCGGACATCTCAGGCAAGGCCACCCCTTAGGTTTTGCGGGCGCGATGATAGCAGAAGATGGGGTATACAAAAATATCGATAAAGTTGAAAATGTTGGGGTAAGGGGGGAGCATATTGGTTCCTGCCCATTGATTTATTCGTTAGTTGTTATAGGGGAGCGAGATATGGGGTTTTCGCTTTCATGGATTACAGTCAAAGATTGTAAGTTAAGCCAGGTAATTCAGGGGCTTGGTCTTGAGGCCACTGAAAAAGTGGAGATTTTTCCAGAGTCCCATATCAGTTCAGCAGCGCTTATGCTGAGGTGACTATTTATAGTGATTTAAGCACAAAAATAAATTTTCATACGGGCTGGAAAGATTATTCCCAGCGCTGCTTTACTGTTGCTTACAGAAGAAAATAAGCAAGTAACTTCAGTCCTTGAGGCATAAAAATTTAGAAGTGGAGAAGTGGAGAAGTGGAGAAGTGGAGAAGTTTGGAGTTTGCTGCTCAGACCCTGTCGAACAATCAAGATCTTGTCCGAGTTTTTCCAGATAAGCAGTATTACTGCAAGCTTAGTAAAAGCGCTTAGCCGTGAGCTTAAAATGCCCATGATCTACCGCAAAGATTTTGCCATTCCTATAACCTTGGGAGAGGGTTGTTGCTTTTTCTGCCAGGAGCCCTTAAGGAAAGGGGAAAAGTTTTTAAAGTACTGTCAGCTTAAAATTGGATGGCAGATTTGCTTAGCGGTGGCTAGTCAATTGAGAGGCATCCGGCGTTCCGAATCATCGGGACACCGGAGGTGGGGTAGGGCAATATTTGAAATTATTACTTCTTCACCAACAATAAACCTGTTTCAGTGTGCTCTGTATAAGGGAACTGATCGAAGAGCGCGAAGCGCTCAATGCGATGGGTTTTAGTCAGGGACTCCAAGTTTTCCAATTGGGTTTCCGGATTGCAGGAGATATAAAGAATCCTTGGAAAGCGGGCGACCATTGCACAGGTATCTTCATCCAGGCCCGCGCGAGGTGGATCGACTAAGACCGTGGAGAAATTGTAACTATCTAAGTCGATATCCGCGAGCCGGCGGAATGGACGAACCTTATCGATAGCCTGGGTAAACTCTTCACTGGATAGGCGCACAACATCCAGATTGGTTATCTGGTTGTTGGCGATATTCTCCTGGGCGGAATTGACCGACACCTTGGATATTTCAGTGGCCAGGACTTTGCGGAATTTTTCACTGAGAGGAATAGTGAGGTTGCCGTTGCCGCAGTAGAGTTCCAATAGGTCGCCATCGCCATCGCCATCGCCATCGCCATCGCCACAGGCACTTCTGGCCCACTGAATCATGGAACGGCAGATTTCGCCGTTGGGCTGGGTAAAGCTGCCCTCTACCTGTTTGTACTGGTAGGTTTTCCCGTCGATATCCAGTTTTTCATTGACGAAGTCCCGCTCTAACACCACCTTTTGCTTGCGCGAGCGGCCCAGAATGGGAAAGCCCAGCTGTTCTTGCAGGGTCTTGGCTTCCTGCTCCCAGCTTTCATCCAGCTTCTTGTGGTAGATCAGCGTAATCAGGGCATCACCACTGAGGGTGGTGAGAAACTCGGCGGAGAACAGGCGCTTGCGTAGAAGTTCGCTATTATTGACCGCAGCCAGGACTTTTGGCATCAGCTGGTTCATCAGCTCTGAACCGACAGTAAATTCGTCGATAATAAAGGGCTTTTTATGCTCCCCTTGACGATACATGGCGTAATTGGCCACACCTCCCTCGTGCCACACCTTGAACTCGGCGCGCAATCGGTAGTGGATGGGAGGGGAGGGAAAGAGTTCCGGTTCCAGGTCAGTGAACTTGCTGTAAGCCTCTCGCAGGCGCTCGGCCTTGTTTTGAAGCTGCTGAGGGTAGTCGTCAGTATTAACGCGGTACAGTGCCATATTACAATGCGGTGTCAGTACAAAAAGCGGGCGCGAATTATATAGGAAACCGTATGGCAATAGGTGAGATAAAAATACCGGTTCATGGACAGGGGCTTCATGAGTTTACCGGCAGTGTAGTTGACTGGGTCAGTGAGCTGGCTATCGATGAGGGGTTGTGTACACTATTCATACAGCACACCTCCGCAAGCCTGCTGATTCAGGAGAATGCCGACCCCAGTGCCCGCCACGACCTGGAGAACTGGCTCAATCGCTTGGTGCCAGAAAATGACCCGCTATATACCCACACCCTGGAGGGTCCGGATGATATGCCGGCCCATATCAAGTGCAGCCTCACTGCGACCAGTTTGTCCATCCCGGTACAAAAGGGGCGCCTGATGCTGGGTACCTGGCAGGGGATCTATCTTTGGGAGCATCGCCATCACCATGGGAGTCGGCACGTTATCCTGCATACCTGAAGCATTAAGGAAGTGCTGGAAGTCTACGGCCAGTTCGTTTAGACCAATACTCCGGCTGCTCGACATTACTGGTCGATCAACCTTTTGGTTTTTTGTGTCCGCTCGATCGATTGGGATCTTTCAATCTCGGCACCGAAATTGGTCAGGAGGCAGATATCCTCACGGCCGGCAGTGTATGTCGCCACATAAATGGCATCTGAATCCCGCGTCTCTACCAGTGCATTCCAGTCCTGGTCGGTATTGGGAATTTTATGCTCACGGGCGAACTCCTTGGCTCGCGAATAGCGCCTACTGGCAATGAGGCACTGTCGACCTACTTGATAGCTCGGGGGTAAAGTCAGCAATTTTTCCTGTGCCAACTACTCCGAAACGTAATATTGATATTGAGTGACTCCTGTAGTGGCACTACACACCAAGAATGAGTGCCGAGCCCAGATCTTCTTGGTGGAGCAAGAGCGTATAACAAATTTGAGCCTCAAGGGCTCGATAAGAGACTTGGGGACTAAAGTTCTTCTTTACTTATCTCCCTTCGATTCCCGAATGAGTAGGGACTGCTCAGTAAAATCGACATCCTTAATTCAAAGCCGCAATACCACCATAATTCCGCTACCGGTCCAATACATCAGTGATGCGGCTAGTTTTGCATACCCGTCAAGCCGCGCAAAATATCCGTAGCTTCTTCATAAATAAAACAACCAGTAGCCGCTGTAGAGGATGGCTGTTATCAAATTTTCGTTCACCAAAATCTATACCCATAAACTGTTTATACAAAAAACACTGTATTCAAAACCGTTTTTTGTGTATTGATAGATACCGGTTGTTCCACCGTCAGGAGAATTAGCCGGCTTTTCCCAATTCCTCCGTATGGGGCATCCGATGAAAACGAATGAAGCACTTAACCCAGTAGCAATAGGTTTGCTTCGTTTTGTAAGCCAAACATATCGGTCGCATAAAAATCTGAAATCTATCTATAAAGCGAGAGACGGTTTGGCAAGAGGGTAAAGGGGTGCCATCTATTCGCACACCCAAATCTATGTAGGTATACAGCCAGTGACCAGGATCGAGCTGGAATTCTGGTCATCGTGACTGTTATTTTGACAGAAAAGGGGAGGGTTCCTAAAAAATGAGTAAATACAGAGGATTACAATTGATGTACTATTCGGGGATAGTGGGCATGATGACCATTCTGCAAATGTTAGGTTGAAACAATATGATACCCACCCTTGATACTCTGAAACTCAGATTAATACCACCAAGTATTGATTGTTATGAACTCTATAAAGCATTTTATACCAATGCTAATGCGTCGGAAATGTATGGAGGACCTATAGGTATTGAACAGGTTTGGGCAAGATTAAAAGCAGATATTGGTTCGTGGCATCTATTAGGGTATGGCGTTTGGGTGATACAGAAAAAATCTGACAATAGTCTTATTGGGACTTGCGGATTTTGGAAAGGTAAAGATTGGCCAAAAGAGCTTACTTGGTGGGTTATGCCAGAAGGTCGTGGAAAAGGTGTGGCTACTGAAGCGTCAAAGGCCGCTATATTTCATGCTTACAATAAGTTTAAATGGAATTCTGTTGAAACTTATATGAATGACGACAATATTGCTGCACGCTCTTTGGTAGAAAAGCTGGGTGGTAAGAAAGTAGATAGAAAAGCATTTCCAGATGGTTTATCAAGAGATATTTATCAACTGCCTAAATCAGCCTAACAAGAAAATCAACAAGGACAAAAAATAGTGGCTTTTACTCTTTCGTCGCTTATTTTAGCCAACTACTTTTTGCCTGTTATTTAGGCGTTAGTGCGTCAAACTAAGCTTGGTGCTTCTTGCGGGATGAAAGACCCTATTGGGTAGGGCCTAACCAGCCACCCGTATCGAGTGTTGCGCGTAGGGCGGAGCAGAAAAAATCGTTTTTCTCTGCGAGCAAACTATGTGAAGCGTACACAGAGAGTTCTGTAGGCCATAGGGATTCCCATAATCCTGAAGTGCTGGTATCGCTCCGATAATAAAGTAAATTCCGATTGGCGAGATGTGTAACGCCATCGAAGTCCAGGCAAAGCAACCGCATTGCACGCCATCTCATTTAAAGCACAGAGCCACCCCAGACACAGATTTCAGAATTTATATAGATTGCTGGATTTTGATCTGCTGTATTAAAGCTGGGGTCAACTCAATAGGCAGGCTCACCCCGGTATCGACGGAGTCACTACCGAGGATTACCGGCAGAGCCTGCTGCATAATATCCATCGTTTGTATCCGCGGTTGCGTGGTAAGCATTACCGGATCTAGGCGATCAAACGAGTATTGATACCAAAAGACAACGGCAAGCAGCGCCCTCTGGAGCTACCTACGGTGGAAGATAAGCTGGTTCAGCAGAGCGTATCGGACGGACCGGCCGTGCCGGTGAGCATGGTAGCGCTTATGCCTTTTTTGCCGAGAAGGAAGGCCACAAAATCCTGCGTATGAATCTGATACATAATCCACTGTCCCATCTGGACAGACCGCCACCGGCCAATATTTTAAGTGAGCTTCCGTTTCAGGCGCTGATGGTCACCCTGCAGAGTGATGGAGGCAAGCAGCAGAAGGCCCATCTGGGCGATGTAATATCAACGTCCTGGATCTAACTGCTTATGTTGCGATTAAGCGAAATGTACCAGCGCAGCCCTGACAAGTTCAAAAACGAAAAGCTGAAAGGTCGAAAATTTCAAGTGGGATGTATTCGGGGGTAAGTTGCTTGATCTTTATGCAGCCCAATTGAGTGATGCTGTCATACAGCTGTTTACTGCTCGGTCAACACCAGGAACAGATTGATCATTCGGTTAAACATTACCATTGACACCTTTTTGTGTAATCAGGCACCGTAGCCGGTTTCGATCGGTGCCAAAAGCAGCAGCACCAGCGACGTCATCAGATTTTTTCAGTATTCAACTGCACCAGCCACCAAGGCGGAATCAATGTCACATGGCTGATCAGTGCGAACAAGACAGCATTTGTGACTGCATGACTAGTTGAATTCGGTTTTTGCCCTAACGAGAAAGTGGGCCACCGGTATGAATGAGGGGGCGACTGCTGTCACCACTGTTTGTCTGGGGAGTTGGGGCCGCTAAAAAACCGCCACAGAGGGCGGTTCTCTTGATTCGATTGGCGCTCAACTCACAGTAACTGCCTTGCCCCCGCACAACACGATTACCTGTTTATTCTACTCGGTGAGTAGGCCAATAATCAGAAGCATAACCCCCAGGAAAGAGGCCATAACCTTAAGGGTGAATAAACTGGAGTCGAACTTTCTGCAGTCTCAAAAGAGTGGTTGCTGCATCAAACCGTACTCGAGCGAGGTAGTAACAACTTTGCGTATCAATGGGGCGGCTTGGAATGTTAACCGCCGCTGATCCATTAGCCGCATCAGTGCTCGTGCTATTAGTGACAAGTGTGAATGTTATGGCGCCGGGTGCGAAGGCAGGTTGGCAAACCTCAAAAAGAAAAGTTGCCATTGCTGAATTCGGGTCATTATCGGACCACCACCATCTGAAAAATTCCAAAGTGCCACCATTGGGCAGATCCAAAAACTGAGCATCGGCAAATAACTCAGTGCCTAGACGGCTGAGCTCAATGCCATTTCCTGAAGAATATAACCACTGAGACCCAGTAGTATCCTGCCGACCAATAAATGCCTTTGGTGTAATTGGCGAGTAGTCTGTACTCCCTGATGGGAACAGTCCTTCTTGAGCATCAGGACCGCCAGATGGATAAAAGGATGAATCAAGAGGTTTCTCTAGATACACTCCTTCTGCAATGTATACGTTATCCTCGTCCCTTTCAAAACCCATTGATTCTAGTGTATCCGGGTTGGTAAGTCGGATGTCTCTATCTCCCGCAAGGGTTGTCTGAGAGATAGCCGAAAAATTAATAAGAATTGTGGCAAGAGCGCAACCAAGCCACATATGAGGCTTCTGCATTTAATTTCTCCAAATTGAGTATCGGATTTTTTTTGAGATGCCGGCCACTTCTAAAGACCGAATGAAAAGGACTACAACAGCTTTGCCCTGTGCTTTGGGCAAGGGTGAGATATGTAATTAGCAGAGAAATCTATTTCTGCAAGAAATTCTAGAGTAAAGGCGTAGAAACTATAGTGAGATCTGCTTTATCTCGACTTATGACGCCTGGATGAATTGAGTATCTGCTGTCAACGGATAATGATTGCAGTATCCAGTCAATTCAGAGCTGACTCTTTATCGATGTAAATTACACTATGGTAGTCACGGTATATCACTGTATAAACTGCGATACCGAGAGAAAATTTCCCTAACAACTTATATGGCTGGGGCTCAAGCCATCCAAGGTGATGGTTATAGCCGCGACCAGATTTTTAGCGATCCCCATCGCCTACTTCCTGTTCCTTTTGGGTGTGTACATAAACTTCTTCACGGTGAGCCGACAAGGATTTGGGGGCTTTTATGCCTACCTTTACTTGGGCCCTTTAACCGTCAGCACGATAACTGAGGCATTTGCATCAATCCTTGAGTTTTCGGCAGTACGACGCTTTGAAATCAACATGCTTATTTCCTACTGAACCAAACCATGGGTGTGTCTTCCGTGAAGGGAGAGTCTGGGAAGTACTGTTTACTGGTGGTGTGTGGTGGTACGCGATAACGTTAGTCATTGAGGAAGAAAAGGCGAGCGTAATACTTCCAGAGGTTGGGAAATCGTTCCAGGTTGCTGGTAGTGGTTCCCACAGTTTCTGCGGCCTTAGAAATCGGGTACCCTGCTTGGAGGCTAGGGCAATAGAGTTTTTTTTGAATTTCAGCTCAAAATGGCGCCGCGTACCTTTTGTTGTCATACTCCACCTCGTTTGGTAGTTTTACCTTCTTAGCGATGTGTCTGGAAGTGTTAAACCACTACATAGGGTCATACATCACCGTCTGATACGAGTTAGCCTAGATAGAGGCTCAGGCTAACGTTGGGTGTCCTTCTTTGAGGAATCTCTTCTCAGCGCTTTCCATTACATACTTTTCGTTCTCTTTCAATGGGCACATAGGTCTCTCCGCGATGGACGGGGGGATTTTGGGGCGTGGATGCCTATCTTTACTTTGTTGCCATTCACTTCAAGGAGGCTCAATTTAGTTGTTTCCTACTGATAATCAAGATGTGGGTGGTCATTCTGTGGGGGAGAGGCTTGGGAATTGATTTCTGGAGACGAAATAGGTGAGTGTGCGGAGGTGATCGGGTCGGCGAGCTTTAGAATTATAGAGAAGCGTGATATATAGATGCTGCATTTGAATTAACTGTTATATTTTTAAAAGTAGTTTAAGGAGTATTACTTTGGGCGGAAATATCTATGAGCAGCCTTCATCTGAGCTTGAACGAAATCTGGTGTTTTGTAGAGATTGCGGTTCCCAGATTTCAAGAGCGGTATCTTCTTGCCCAAGTTGCGGTGCTGCTCAGCAGATAGGTGGCAAGGGAAAAGTGGCTGCCGGATTGTTGGCTATATTCTTAGGGGCTTTTGGTATTCATAGATTCTATCTTGGACAATGGTGGGGGTTGTTCTACCTTCTATTTTTCTGGACAGGAATTCCAGGAATAATCGCTTTTATCGAAGGAATTGTGTTCTTATTTACATCCGACGAAAAGTGGTTAAACAAGCATGGAAACAAAAATGGAGCTTCGGCGTTAGTTTTAGTACTTATACTCTTCTTTGCAATAATACCTGTTATTGGAATCTTGGCTGCGATTTCGATTCCTGCATACCAAGACTATGTTACTCGAGTTCAGCAGCAACAGTCGGAATCCCGGTAAGTTTATAATAACTTAGTGACGGTCCCCTCATGGCGGGGGCTGTCATAAAGACATTATTCCTGAGGTCACTTACAGGTAAAGCGCCTGACATCCAAACATTCATCTCGCTCTGGTTTTAACGCAGGTGTTTTGGGCGCTATCGCGATAGTCGAAGATTGATATATCTTGCAGTCTAACATGGTATAACCTCTATAGAGTCCGGGTGGGCGTCTTTTTTTGGAGCTTCAGCCCTCGGCGTCTCCCATTGCTACTTTTTGCTTATTTTCAATATGCAAGTAGATCTCTTCACGGGGGAGATTTTGGACGTGGAAGCTATCTTTGCTCGATTGCCTTTCACTCCCGGTGCTGGGGCTGAGACATGGTTTCTTATTGGTATTCAAGCCATGGGTGGGCATTCCTTGGTGAGGAAACTTGGTAGTTTTACCATCTTAGCGAAATGTTCGGAAGTATTAGACCACTACATATCGTCAGTGGAAATCCGCTGACGATAAGTTGCTAGGATGTTAGAAGTTATAGGCAAGCTGGGCGATCAACTCTCGTGGTTGGCCCGGAAAATGTCCATGCCGCTCATTAAAACCACTCACTGCATACGTCTTATTCAAAAGGTTGTTTACATTGATACTTAGCTGAATATCATCCCAGCGAGTTGTCCAGCTGACATCGAATACAGTGTAGGCTTTTACTTTTTGATCATCGAAGCTAATTTGATCACTAACATAGTCAGCACCTACGGAAAATGCCGAGTCCCATATACTGAGGTCGTAGCGGGCCCATAAGCCAGCCTGGTGTTTTGGTGCATTTACGAACTTACTTGAGTCTGACACATTGCGTGAACCACCTTCAGATATATACGTATCATTGAAGGCATAGTTGGCTGTTATGCTGAGTTTCTCAGTTATGTCACCGACTAAAGTAAGCTCACTTCCCTCACTTTGAACCAGCCCGAGGTTGATAATCTCTGCTTCATTCGGAGTCTCTTCGGCACTAATATAGTCGGGGTTATTTTGGGCCATATTTGTTTTTTCTATCTGATAGAAGCCTAGGGTGGTAAGGATACGTCCATCCAGCCATTTCTTCTTTACGCCAATTTCCACTTGACTACCAGTACTAGGCTCAAGCTCCTCGGCGCCGTCCTCAAAGTCGTCTGCGCTCACCGGGTTAAAGCTCTGGGAGTAGTTTACATAGAAGGATAGGGTCTCTACGGGCTTATAAGTGATACCTGTACGATAGCTTGCATCGTCATCTATGTAGCTATTGCCGCTTCCTTTTTCAGTTTCATTAAACTGATCAATGCGTGCTCCTAGCATCCAGAACCACTGATTATTCAATGCCACAGTGTCCTGAACATAGGCGCTGATTCGGGTGCTGGCCGTACCATCCTTATTCATATCGGTAAGGTTGTAAGTTGACGGATCGGTTATGCCGTAGTTGTGTTCGTAGATATTGAGGTTGGCAACACCGTCTGCTTCGTGGCGGGCACGCCAATAGTCATATTTGGTATCGACATCGTGATAATCACCTCCAAATAAAATCTGATGATTCATGTCTGAAATTTCTATATCATACACAAAATCCAGAGTAAGACTCAGCTCTTCATTTGCTCGGTACTGATCGCGATATTCACGCCGGATAGTTTCATCTTCCGCATTGGCCGTACCATCTTCATTTATGTCCACCCAACCGCGTGGCTCGTGATAAGCCTGCTCCCTTTCGTTTTCCATATAACGCACTGTTGCATTAAGGTTCAGGCTTTCGGTGAGCTTGTGTTTCACTTTGGTCAGTAGAACTAAGGCTTTTAGGTCTTGATAATCAGACTTTTCGTTTGCATTGTAGGAGGGAGCCACCAGGAATCTCCCATCATCATCAACGGGCACACCGCGTAAGCGGTTGCCGCCTAGATTTTGCTCTATGTGTTCAAAAGTGGTTGTCAGTTGAGTGTCTGCAGAGAGGTTAAACAGTAGCCCGCCGGCAAGTTTGGTGTTCTCGCTGTCTGCATTATTGCGAAAACTATCTTGAGATTCATAAAAGCCACCTAAACGATAGGCGGTATTTCCGGTTACACTGCCTGCCAGTTCGATAGAGGCTCCTTTTAGCGATTCGCTTCCTGAGGTGACTGTTAATTCACGGTTCTGGTGGAAGGTTGGTTTTTTGGAGGTGAAGTTAATCATCCCTCCGGGCTCACCACCGCCATAGAGGGCTGCGGATGGCCCTTTCAGTACCTCGATGCGCGCTACATTTGATACTTGAGGGACACTGAATCCCGAATAGGGATCACCCCGGACCCCATCGTAAAATACATTTTTATTGTCTCTGAATCCTCGAAATGTGACTCCGGAATAGCTGAATTCACTAACTCCCGCGATGGAGCGATACAAGTCGGTGATATCTCGGGCAGCCTGGTCTTCAATAAGCTGCTCACTTAGTACTTGGGCGGACATTGCAATGTTCAATAGGTCTGTATCTGTTTTAGTCCCAATTTGTGTATAAGGGTCCAGATAAAACTGTTGAGCCCTGCCAATAACTTCAACCTCTTCTACCGTTTGAGTTACTTCCTGGGCAGACACCAACGCAGCAGGGGTTAGTGAGACCCATACTGCCAGGTTGAGTTGTTTCGAGTACATATTGATAGAGTTCCGTACAAATAAACTGGATTATAAGTCAATACTTCGGACAGTTTTAGGGGGCGAAATAGGTAGGAACCAAGGCCGGATAC
>NZ_JALBWM010000239.1 GCF_023895975.1 Microbulbifer okhotskensis | reverse complement strand
CTATTCTAGGTCTATTCTGTTCGTTTTTACACCGATTTATATGGGACAGCCCTGCGTGTATGGCCTATGTCGATCTCAATCCTATTCGCGCCAATATGGCAGGAACGCCAGAAGACTCTGATCACACTTCCATTCAACAGCGTATTCGTGCAGCGATTTCCGGTGAGCAGCCCAAAAACCTGCTTCCGCTTGTCGGCGGTGAGCGCTTGAACATGCCGAAAGGGCTACCCTTTCAGCTGGATCACTATTTGGAGTTGGTGGACTGGAGTGGCCGGCATTTAGATCCCAGAAAACGAGGTTGTATTGCCGTAAACACGCTTCCTATCCTAGAGCGGCTCGGTATCTCACCCAAGCACTGGCACTATCTCAACCGGAATTTTGAAAGTCGATTTAAAAGTTTGGTGGGATCGGTGGAGGCAGTCCGTCAAGTCTGTACCCAATTGGATAAACGCTGGGTACACGGCATTAGCGACTGCCGACGCCTTCTCTCTATTACTCCCCGCTAATCTCACTCTACGCCTACCGTTTGAGATAGATCTTGCCGATTTTTTTAGCCAAAAATTGCGTTATTCGAAGCCTCAGCATCTATTTCTCAGCACTTTACCTCCTTTGCCCCTAAACCAGAGAAAACAGCTGCCAAAGCTAATGCCAACAACGTGACTGGCATTGATCTCCAATCTGTGGGTGTCCAGAACTATGTCCAGTAACGCTGCTAACGCCTCTCTCTAATTTATGGGTGTCCAGAATTATTCGATTCGAGCCGTATCACTCGTGGGAGCGTGGGTTGAACGAAAATACCAATAGTCTGCTGAGGCGTTTCTTCCCAAAAGGGATGGAACTTGGCAAGTTGCCGAAAAGTCAGATTAATGATGCGATGTTTCGTATTAATGCTCGGCCAAGAAAAATGTTGAATTATTGGAGTCTGCTGGAGTTTTTAGCGGGCAGGCGTGTGTCGCTTATGTTGGCAATCTAGGTACTGCTCAAGCAGGAACCAGTAAGTAGGGGGCAAGCGGATATGATCAATGTTAACCCATCAACAACTTACTTAGCTTCCATTTTTATCCCGGAAAGGTTGCTTAAATCAAAAATATATTAAGTACTGCACAGAAAACTCGTTAAAGATAACTAAAATGATGCCCGCAATTTTTCTATCAAAAACAATGATTCACCCATCGAATGCACAAAGAGCATTCATATTAGGTAATGTAACTTCGGGCAAATTATGGATAAGCTATTCAGTAAGAAAGTTTTAGCGCTGGCATTTACTCTCGTATTAGCATCATGTGGTGGCGGCTCCTCTTCTGATTCCGATCCTGCCCCATCCACCGGGGGAGATGGTAATGGCCAGGGCTCTGGAAGTGGCGCAGGTGGCAGCGGCACTGGAGGTAGTGGATCAGGTAGCACCACACCACTTCCAGACAATGAACCCGGTACAGTTATCGTAGGCGATATCGAAACTACAGACCTGGGCTTTGCCAAGATTACCTCTCGAGATATCACCCTGCCAAATGGCCAGCCCAACGCTGAAGAAGTTCACGGACTGCCACACTATATCTCCAGAACAGACAGCACCCAGGACGATAGCCTGCAGTCAGTCCCCATGCGAAGCTACACAGCGGCTTGTGCAACTGATACCGATAAACCTCGGATGTTTGTCTCCAAGACAATCAGTGAAGGTAGCGGAGATGATGAAGTCACCTATGGCACTGTTTACGAGCTGCAATATAACCCGGAGACTTCTAGCTTCGATCAAACCGGCAATACTACGATACTGAAACAATGCTATGAGTCACACGGTATTGCCGCCAGCGCTGATTGCTCCCGGGTTGCAGTACTGTGCAACACAGAATACCGGGCAAACGAACGCTACGAGGTACAAGGTGACCTGGTGGACCAATACGGTAGCGACTGGATGAAAATGGAGAATAATATCGGCCCTATTGATGCCCGCATTGAAAGGGACATAGGCCTGATGATATCTACCAATCACAGTCAGTATATCGGCTATTTTACCGATCATCCCACTCTGAAATTTGAGGACTTCCTGCCCGGGCTGAAAACCAACTTCCCCGATACCGATTTTGGTGATTCTTCATCCTTTAAGACCATTAAAGGTAATGAGATGCAGGAAGAGATGGCTTACATCGTCGACCAACTCTCAGAAACTGACTATAACGCGATGGTCGAGTATATTCGCGAGAATGGCTATAAATAGTAGTGGTAGGACAGCCGGTTACCCTAACTGCCCCCACGCAGATCCGGACGTGCGGAACTACCGCATCCGGCTCTTCAGTAATATATTCACTCGTGTAAAGCACGAACCCTAATACCAGTCCACAAGTATACTGCGTTTGTATACCCGCGGTGGCTTTAGCCCAAAATATCCCAGCATTTCCTTTAGACTATTCCAGTTAT
>NZ_JALBWM010000238.1 GCF_023895975.1 Microbulbifer okhotskensis | reverse complement strand
ACGAGCAGTACAGTGACTATGGGGCTATAGCTGCATGAAACTGTCCGAAGTGTTGCATTTAATGGATTCCATTAAATGCTAACTACTAGCGAATGGCAACTGCAACATCGTGAGGTCTTGTGCAAGGAAGCTGCTAGCAAAGCTACGAGCTGATGAACAGAAACATTCTATATGGCTTGGCCTGGAGGCGAGGTGGCCAGGGGCACTGAAGCCGGGTGGTCTAGCGTGTAGAGTCAATGATGCAGTTGTGTAGTGAAAGTTCACCTCTTATCAGAGGGAGGTCTATTTAACTTGCTGCTATGAAGCTGTCAGCGTGGACGTTGACTCATAAATAGGCCCAACCCACTAGCCACTATCGTGGAGTGGGCAAAAATGGTGGGATACAGCAGCGCCTCGGTCAGTAATGATCCAGGTGATTAAACAGAAGTCAGCCGACGGCATAGTAGCCAAATGCCAAGATGAATACCTTGGACACGGTTAAATCCATGAGTTAAAAGACAGGGCTAGCCTACCGATATGTTTCCAGTCGGATAAAGTTTAGGCATCGCACTGCCATGACATTCAGCTCAAATGAAGAGCCGCTTGACACTTTCGTTGGGTAGAGATTCATTCCGAATAGGGAACCGCCCATTGCGGACCTGCACAATGGGTGGTGTGGGGGCCGGTAGCTAGAAACTACCGGCTACCCGATATATGCTGTTATTTATCTTACAGCGACTTTACATTGTTAGCGCACGGCCCTTTTTGCCCTTGCCCCACAACATATTCTACTTTTTGCCCTTCATCCAGAGATTTGAAACCACTCATTTGAATTTCTGAATGGTGAACAAATAGATCTTTGCTTCCATCATCCGGAGTAATAAAACCAAAACCTTTGTCACCATTGAACCACTTTACCGTACCTGTACTCATACTAAATATGACTCTTTTTGGGTGATTGCTATTACCTATCTTCGTTATCACCATCACGAAAAAGGTTTCTTAACTATATTTACACATAGCGCCCAGCACACCGGCGGCCGAAACAGAGCGAAGCGGCGTGTAGTCCGTCCTGCCCGTTGGGCTTACGTGCTGCTGCTTGGTGCTCCCAGTATGGGCGGGAACTAATGGGGCCCATTAGATGCTAACTACAAGCGAATGGCAACTACAATACCGCGAGGCCTTGTGGGGAGGAAGCCGCTAGCAAAACTATGAGCTGGCGAACAGAAACATCCTATAAGGCTTGACCTGAAGGCGAGGTGGCCAAGGATACCAAAGCTGGGTTAACGAGTAGAGTACATGATGCAGTTGTGTAGTGAAAGTTCACGTTCTTATCAGGGGAGATCTGTTTAGCTTGAAGCTGTCAGCGTGGCCGCTGACTCATAAGTAGGTCCAACCCGCTAGCCACCATTGCGGGGATAGACAAAAGTGGTGGGACATAACAGCGCCTCGGTCAGTGTGGGGGGCGGTAGCTAGAAACTACCGGCTACCCGATTTATGCGCCTGTCCCCGCCTAATCACGGGGACATCTATGTGGTTACCAAATAGTGCTTATTTACGATTAGCCCACGGAGATTTATTTTCAAAAGTTGAGATATACAGATTCTCGACTTTATCTCGCGCCCACTGGGTTTTGCGTAAAAACTTGAGCGAAGACTTAATTGATGGGTCGCTCTTAAAGCAATTGATATTAATCCTATATGCCAAACCATTCCAGCCATAATGCTCCTGCAAACGTATAACAACTTTCTCAAGAGTAATACCATGTAGCGGATTATCTGGTTGTTCTTTACTCATTCTTCAATCAATACTCTATATTTAATGACGCATAAGGCCGCGAGCATGGGCGTGAACTAATGGGGTGAAAGTCCTCTGTAGGAGGATCACCATTTAATGGGTTCCATTAAATGCCAACTACTAGCGAATGGCAACTGCAACACTGCGAGGTCTTGTGGGTAGGAAGTCGCTAGTAAGGCGGCGAACAGAAACATCCTATTAGGCTTAGCCTGGAGGTGAGGTAGCTAAGGGCACCGAAACCAGGTGATCTAACGGATAGGGTCAATAATGCAGTTGTGTAGTGAAAGTTCACGTTCTTATCTAGGGAGACCTGTTTAGCTTGCTGCTGTGAAGCTGTCAGCGTGGTCGCTGACTCATAGATAGGCCCAACCCGCTAGCCACCATCGCGGGGATGGAAAAAACGTAGTGGGATATAGCAGCGCCTCGGTCAGTAATGATCATGGTGATTAAGCAGAAGTCAGTTGATGGAGTACTAGCCTAATGCCAAGATTAATACCTTGGACAGGGTGAAGGCCTGAACCTAAATCCATAAGTTAAAAGACAGAGCTAGCCTACCGATATATTTCTAGTCGGATAAAGTTGGGGTGACGCACTACCATGGAGCGATACAGCTCTGCTAGCGAGAAACGCTTTCGTCGTTGGTCTCGTAGAA
>NZ_JALBWM010000237.1 GCF_023895975.1 Microbulbifer okhotskensis | reverse complement strand
CATCTCTTTTTTGCTAATAGTAAAGAAATGACACAGAATTCTGAACACTACCTCGATTGAGGACCTTGATGAACCATTGAGTCTTATCTTTCGAATCCTGCATACGGGTAAAAACACCATGAAGGGTGCTTTGTGTCCCGGTTACCCTTCTATAGCATTCAGCCAAGATGAATCCGTTGTGTAAAGTGGAGGTGGGTTCATGTCTAAGACTATAATATCTGCCAGCTTATCACCAAGACCTCATGTTTTCTGAAGTTGATAGTCTTAATTCGCCGAGGTTTCAATTTCGCTGTCCTCTAAATATATCGAGTTTGTCAGCTGCTTACGTTTGCATACTGCGATATTAACTGAGTACTCTAATGTGCACGCCTTGCAAGGGTTCTGTAAGTAGTTAATTTGAAAATTCCTAAGGATGTGAATAACATCAGTAAGATTTTGGCCATTCTGCAGAGCTAGAAGCATTGGATTACGAGCGTCTAAACTTTACGTGAGTGTCGTTGTTCTCAGTCAGGAGGTCAGCGTTGTGGGGGACTTTATCTCTAAGTGAAAATTGCTAGGCGCATGTACTTTTGCATTTCATCTGAAAATTGTAAGAAGTTTACTTTTATCGTGTGGGCGATTACGCCAGAAATGTATTCTGGCGTAATCAGTGTTTCTAGACTGGAATGTCGCAGTCTCTATAGGTATGAATTTCAGGACACTTAATGGTTTGATAATTTATTCGGATGCAACTGTGATCATCAATGTGCCAGTGAAAGGGGCAAAATTTTGCACTGGCTCCCACTGCCCAGGAAAAATTAAAATATTGAAACGAGCATTGTCATCTGCACAGTTGCTCGCTTGAAGTGTTTGGTTATTGAGGGGGATGCCGGGCATTACAAGAGTAGGTGCAGGGCCCGTGGTGCTATTGAGAAAGAGTACGTCGTAGTCTACCCGAGCGCCGGCACTACCTGAGAGGAAAAAGGTTGGGTCTGTGCCAAGGTTTGCAAAGGTGATACTGAAAGTGGAGAAGCCACTGCCAGCCACGCAGAAAGTATCTGTCCCCTGTGCGGCTTGTCCTGGTATAGGGTCGGAGATGGTAATGTTGTCAACTCTTTCTATTTGGATAGTTTCATTGAACTGTAAAGTGATTTCGCTTTGTGCACTGTCTGTGGCAGCTAATGTTTCGCTGACCGTGCCAAGAGCCAATAATAGGGTGGCTGCAGGTAGTAGTGAGTTTCGAATGAAGTTTTCCATATAACAACTTCCTTGTGCTGCAATTTTTAATCCTTTAAAGCGACACCAAGTCTTGACATAAGTGGTGACTCAGCGGTATAGCCTTGGTTAATAAAAGAATAGTCATTCGAAACTGGGTTCGATAATAGGAAATTGGTTGGAAAAATATGGGGGTAATGTACTATTTTCTGAGAGGTGCTTCTTATGTTGAGGTAGTCTCTATTGTTTGAAATGTTGACTTGAGTCTAAAGCCTGTATATGACTATATTGGTGCGTTAAGACCATCTGCAAAGTTAGGGACTTGGAAGAGTGTTAGGGGAGTGGTGGGGTAGGATGTTTTTCTTATCTAATGGAGTGTTATCTGTTACTGAAGTTTGTCGTGTATTCCGTGGGTTAAAGTAGAGGGCACCTCTATTAATTACCTTTTTTGCACCTGCAAGCTCCGTATTATGGGGGCTGAATGCCGATAAAGCTTAGGGGAGCATGATTTTTAGAGATTCCCTAAAGGCTTCAGATGGTCTGTTGAGCCACGATGCAGTAAAAAAGTCACTAGATCTCGCTAGGATGTTTGAGTGCTCAACCCAGTATAACAATAGTCAAGTTACTGCAGACAGTTGCCGTGTATGCGCCACTTGCCCCGATTGATAGGGGTATTTCAGCAGCCTGTAGCGAGTAAATATTGGAAGCTACTGCATGGACAAAAATTCCCACATTCTGATGGATACCTGGAGTGGGAGTTTACTTATTGATCCTCGGCGGTAAGTCAAGGTAACTCCTGTGGTATTAGAGGTTTAATATTCCACCTGGGGCAATAATGATTAGAGAAATTCTATTCGCGTGTTGCTATCGGAGGTATTTACGACTCCTTATTTTTATCAAACGAGATGGCAAAACATACCGGTTTGTTTTATAGGAAATCATGCGTTTCAAAATATAATTGTGTATTGAAATGGATGCCGGCTTTTGTCAGTTTTTCCGGCCAATTATTTGGTGAAAGAGGTTTTTCGTTACCACTAAAAATTTCTTTTGATGAAGTTGGCCCGGCGTTTACCACCAGTATTTGATCAAAGCTGGGAGCGGAAGCTATTTCGTGGACAAGCAGGGTTATATTTTCAAGCCGCACTAGCTGGTAGTGACCATTACGCTCACGCTTTAGAGGCTGGTCTGAGGGTGTTCAAAACTCTGTGTCAGCTAAACGGTTTATAGGCTGATGTATT
>NZ_JALBWM010000236.1 GCF_023895975.1 Microbulbifer okhotskensis | reverse complement strand
CCGCCCAGGTTCACCAGGAAAGCCGCTGGAAAGTGGATGCGCGCTCGCCGGTGGGGGCCGAAGGGCTGGCCCAGTTTATGCCCGCCACCAGCAACTGGTTTGCCCAGCTGTATCCGCAAACCCTGGGAGAACGGCAACCCTATAACGCCGGCTGGTCCCTGCAGGCTCTGGTGCTATACGACCGCTGGCTTTACCGGCGTCTCTCTGCCAGCGACAACTGCGAGCGTTGGGCCATGGTGCTCGCATCCTATAACGGTGGCTTGGGCTGGGTACTCAGGGACAAGCGCACAGCCTCTGCCGGGGGAGCCGATCAGCTGCGCTGGTTTAACGCCGTCGAGCACTACAACGCCGGCCGCTCACGCGCGGCTTTCCGTGAAAACCGCGATTACCCGCGCAAGATTCTCCTGCGCTGGGAACCGCTCTACGTGCGCGCCCAGTGGGGCAGCGGTGCTTGTACTTGCGGGGTGCAACTGTGATCGCCCGCTGGCTGCTGCTCGCCGTGCTCTGTGCCGGCCTCGCCGCCACTGCCGGATATTGGCGCGGACACCAGAACGGCGTGCGCGATACGCAGCTCGCCACCAACCGCCAGGCAGTGAGTGATTTGTCCTCGCTGATTGAAAACCATCGCCAATTAATCAATGAGGCCAACGCGGCCGGGCAGCGCCTCGCCGCGCAGACTGCCCAGCGCGCCGCCCTCGATAACCAAACCACGCAGGAGTTAAGGAATGCCCTGGCTAAAACGGCGGATAGCCGTGTGCGCTGTGTGTTTGATCTTGATGTCATGCAGTCACTGGCGGCCGCCCGTGACAGAGCCGCCCAGGCCGCTGCCTCCGGGCTTAATGAGTCCCTGCCCAGTGCCGGCACCACATCCCGACAATAACGCCGATGCCGTGGCTATCGAATTAAAGCGGCTGTATGACCTTTATGGCACCTGTGCTGGTCGCCTGTTTGAGCTGCAGCACTGGCTCAGTAAAAGTGAGGAACGCTAATGCCTCAAGCACACGATTGGATAGTTCCAGGAATCCAGTTTCTCGCCTTGCTGGTATCGCTCACCGGCGTACTTATCGTGATCGGCAAGCGCCAGGAGCAGCAATACGAAAAATACCTGAATGCCCGCTTTGAAACGCTCAACAAGCTACTCGCCGAAGTGGATGGCCGGGGCAAAGAGTCCGACAAACGAATCAACGAAATTGAGCGCAACCTCATGACCCTGCGTGCCGATTTACCGGAAAAATACCTGCGCCGTGAAGACCATGTGCGCAGCCAAACGGTGGTGGAATCAAAACTGGACGCGGTGTTTATACGCATTGAAAACCTGCAGCTAAGGGAGGCACAGGCCCAATGACAGGTCTAAAAATCGACCACAACAAAGTCCGCCGTGAGGGTATGCGCTGGACCATTTTGCTCACCCTCAATCACGCCCGGCCTATCGGTGCCCACGAGCAACTGATTTTGCAAACGGTTCAGGGCGTCTACACGGATGCCACACCGGCAGAACTGCGCCGGGAACTGGAATACCTGCACGAGCGCGAGTTGCTCAAAGTAGAAAAAGCACCCAGCGGTACCTGGCGCGCAGGGCTTACCCGTCACGGCGTGGACCTGGCCGAATACACCGTGGACTGCGAGCCCGGCATCGCCCGCCCCGAAAAATATTGGGAGGGCTGAAATGCCCCAGGTTTCCAAGGTCCAGCGCCTCAATACCGACGATAAAGACTGGCTCGACAAGGAGCTGGTGGCCCGTGGTTTTTCCGGTTATGACGAGCTGGAAAGCCTCTGCCGCGAACGCGGTATCGATATTTCCAGTAGCAGCCTGCACCGCTACGGCCAGACATTCCGCGAGCGCCTCGACCAGGTGAAGATGATCACCGAGCAGGCGCGCGCGGTAGTGGCCGAAGCGCCCGACGATGAAGGCGCGATCAATGAAGCGCTGATGCGCCTGGTGCAGGAAAAACTCTTTACCGTAATTCGGGATGCGCAGATCAGCGGCGATATTCCCCTGGATAAAATCGCCAAGGCTATCGCGGACCTGGGTCGTGCCAGTGTTAGCCAGAAACGCCTGGCAGCAGAAGCGCGCAAGCAGCTGTTACTTGAACAGCGGCAAAAACTCGATGCCCTCGGCGATAAAGGTGGCGTTACCGAAGACACCAAACAAGCCATCCGCGAAGCCCTGGGAATTGAGTAATGAGCAAACGCAAGGGCAACGCAAAAAACCTACCGGCCAATCCCGACGCTATTTTCCTGCCGTTCCAATCCGCCTGGATCAAGGACGACAACCGCCTCAAGTTGATGGAGAAATCCCGCCAGATCGGTTTGTCCTGGTCTACCGCCTATGCCGCCGACGAACGCACGGCCGCAGCCGGTGCCCGCCACGATCAGTGGGTCAGCAGCCGCGACGACCTGCAGGCGCGCCTGTTTGTCGAGGACTGCAAAATGTGGGCGGGCATTATGAATATGGCCGCCAAAGACCTGGGCGAAATGGTGCTGGATGAAGAAAAGCGCATCTC
>NZ_JALBWM010000235.1 GCF_023895975.1 Microbulbifer okhotskensis | reverse complement strand
CATATCGAAAGTAGGTTTGGTCATGGGTCATCTCTTTTTTGCTAATAGTAAAGAAGTGACACAGAATTCTGAACACTACCATGAATTCGAGCTTGCGGGGGTTATTAAAGGCTCAAACTATTCTAATACGCGAAAACGCTGGGATGAAGTTGGTCGAGTTTTTCCAACACATTATGAAGTTTATGATAGCCCCGCTTGGGTAATCGAATATTATGGTTTGCAGAATGCCAGCTTGATTGATGACCCTGACTTTGAGTAACCGCAAGAGTGATAACTGTATTGAATAGGGGTCAATAGATTGAGTTGTGTGGCCCCCACTCGTATAGAGGGGGCCTGGTGGAGGCTTGCCAGTCGCTAATAGATACTACTCATCTTGGAATAGTACCGAGCCCAACCGTATCCTGTCATCCTCGCAGTCATAATAGCTAAACTTTACAGTTTTTTGAGACATGTAGGCAGACAGTAAAAAAGACACCTTGGTGTCATATATGGCTGAATCATTACTTATCAGGAAGAAGGTCTTTTCGCTCAAGCAGCTAACCTCGGTTTCCGGATTCACAAACCCTCTAAGCCTGACATCTACGCCGCCCGAGTGTACTTTTAAATAGTAAATCTCAGACATTGGTGTCCAGGCTGAGTGGCTGGTAAGTGGCAGTATTAATGGGATACTCAAAAGTAAATATCTTAGAGACTTCATCCTTGATTCCTTACCAATTTCCAAGCGAATAAGTAAAGTTATGCTCTCCTTGTTGTTTAAATGTATCCCTAAGATTATAGCAAAAAAATTGATGGAATAGATGGCCCGATTGT
The DNA here is from genome assembly GCF_023895975.1 of Microbulbifer okhotskensis. Taxonomy (GTDB): domain Bacteria; phylum Pseudomonadota; class Gammaproteobacteria; order Pseudomonadales; family Cellvibrionaceae; genus Microbulbifer; species Microbulbifer okhotskensis. The sequence goes on along the minus strand of NZ_JALBWM010000235.1, from coordinate 1,733 downwards.
CGCAGTGTTCACCCCAGCGGTGGATTGGGCATCGGCTGACTCCCGTGGCCCGGGAGTCAGCACTCAGTTTGTCATAATTATCGACATCTCATTGAGTGTGAGTGTTTGCTAGCTATGCGATAGCGGTTGCTGGGGTTTCGGGGACACCTGCTTGTGTTGTGCTTGTAGATTTAAGTTGGAACCACTTTAAAGACAGTAGTGCAGACATAAAAGCTAATACAAAGAGAGCGCTGAATAACATTCCGCCTGTAATAACGGCAGCTAGTCCTCTGTAAATAGCGGCACTGCTACCTGGGTTGAGAACCAGTGGAAGATTGCCGAAAATGCAGGTAATGGTAGTCAACATAATGGGGCGAATACGCAGACTGGTTGCCTGGTGTATAGCTTCTAGCTGGCTTGATCCAGCTCGTAAGGATAGTTGAAACTGATTTACCAATAGTATTGCATTATTGACCACCAATCCCATCATGGTGATCACATCCAGGCTCTGTGGGGTGAATAAATTCAATAATTGTAAACTCAGCATTCCGCCAGCAAAGGAGAGAGGGATTGCGCAAATGACCGCAGTAGCCAATTTTGCGGAGCCTAAAGTAAAGTACACCAGTAGTGCTAAAATAATTAGAGCGGATAGAAATATTTTTAAGAATTCATTCAGGAATACCTTCAGTTCATTCGCACTACCTCTAAACTGCGTATGTAAATCATTGTAGTTGCTTTCTGCCATGAAAGCGCTCACAGATTGATCTACCTCCTCTACAAAAGATTTCATCGCGAGTCCTTGCGGTGGTGTAAGGTTGAGTGAAGTACTTACTTCGTGCCCAACCCGAAGGATGCTTGCGGGTGCCTGAGTAATCTGGGCATCAACCAGTTGTCGTAGGGGTATTAGCCCGTGACCTTCAATCAACACTTCTGTATCCAGCAGAGCTTCGAGATTTATAGGTTCCTGTGCTTTTAGGTAGAAGGGAAGCGTGTTAGTGCCAGTATAGAAATGACCGATATAGATACCGCCCGTTAAAGCCATTAATTGACGATTGAATTCCGATATGGTGATACCAAGGTGAGCTAGATGGTCCAACCGGGGGTTAAATTCAATGCGTACAGCTCGATTTTGGAGAGCGCTCCCCTCCTGGATTTGGGCTTGCGGAAATTCAGCGCGAAGATGGTTCATTAATTCACTGCCAGCGGCCTGTAATCTGGATAGCTCTGCGCCTTTAATATCCAATTGACTGATACGATTGTTTGGCATGGCAAACCTCAGTAAGCCGCCTTGGCGAATATGCAGCCGCGTACCGACTAGTCCGTGGAGTACTTTCTTATTTAGCCAATTTTTGAGTTCTTCAAAGTCCCAGTCACCCCGGGTATAAATATAAAAATTGCAATTGTTTGGGTTGCATAAAATCCCGTAGGTGGAAATTTGCTCTTCAAATTCGTTTAGATGAGTTTTTAGTCTATTGATGACTCGTTCGCCAATTTCTTTCCGAACGACCTCTGTTGCGAGTGGACTCTCAAAGTTGATGACGGCTGAGATCATATTTTGTTTAGGATCGGGTAGGACATCGATGGGGGGAGTGGAAAAGTAAGTGACAATTAAAGATAGCGGTAAACCCAGTACCAGCATAAGGTAAGATTTCCTGCTACTAGCAGTAGCCTTAATAGACAGGTTTACCCACTGTTTTAGTGTAACTATTCAGCACTAAATACAAAATTCCCCAAAAAATATATTCATGAGACAA
>NZ_JALBWM010000234.1 GCF_023895975.1 Microbulbifer okhotskensis | reverse complement strand
TCGACTTTTCTTCTACCTTTTGCTGTGCAAGGACAAGTCGAGCTTCGGACGCAAACGGTGATAGCTAAGCCCCCAAAAAAGCAACCTACAGTGTTCGCCATTTGTAAAACCGCATTCAATATCGACAAATTCCATATGCGCCCACGGGATATTGCAGGTGGTTATATACCCTTTGTCACCACCAAAATATCAGAAACCTCTACCGGGGATCTCTATCCCATTCCACTAGGTATTAGCAAACGTGCGTGCGTATATTGCTGATCAACAAGACAAATGGCGAAAAAAATCCTTACCACCATAACTGATCTGACAACAATCTTTTAGAAAATACATAAAATCATGCGGCTAAAGTTATTGATCAAGGTTTAATGAACAACATTTCAGTTAAGAAAATTTGCGAAAGAGCACTTGGCAGAAAAGCGCTTCAAAATGACGTCTCAAAGCCGCTGCTACAAGTCCAAGCCTGAAACCCAATCAGTGGCTTTAAAAACACAGACAAGGGACTTTGGCGAAGGAAAAGGTAGCATTTCCAGCGCTACATCTATCGCCTAGAAGCTATTTCAGCCCTCGCTGGAGAACACTTCGGTGAAAGCAAACAACAACTAATGGTTATTTATTTTCAACTCTTCGAAATCACTGTAAACTACACCTCAGAGAATGAAAGTGGTGAAAAAACTTTCCGGATGGTTATTAATTGGCCACCTAATGGAGCCTCCCCCCTAGTTTCTCCATGTAATTCTAGGAGTGAATATACCTCCCTTTTTTGGCAAGTAATGGGTTGATCATGATTTACTGTATAGAGAAAATTGAGAATGCTTTTCTTGAGTATTTTGAAAAAAATGTGCTGGATTTATTAGACCGGAAAATAAAGCTCATAGACATAGGTATATTTCCATGGCATTCCAGAGTGGAAATATCTTTTTATCTATCGGATGAAAAATCAGCCATTGACGATGTAGCCGCATGGAAACTTTATGATCACGGTAGTATGTACGAGGGGGGCTGGGATTCAGGGCTGGCAATAGCAAAAGACCTTGAAGCAGAGTGGAAGAAGGATAACGATATACTACCATTTATTTTTGACTTTTCTAGTGCAATAACGTCAAGCAAAGTGAGAGGTAGCATAAAAAAATATAACCTTGACGAAGATTTTAGTCTTCAAATACTAAATCCTGACTCAATCGATTCTAAGAATTATTGCGAGTGGCTACCATAGACGTTTCCCAGCATTTAATTCGGTGTTCATTGCGATTTAAACCATTTCGGAAGCTATATATCTAGTCAATGTACGTTATGGAACCCCGCACACAACCTTGTTGAAAGTCAAATTATTTAACGCGCACAACTAAATATACTTCAGCTCGCCTGGTGCGTTTAAAATCAATTTCTTTGTGCAGATGGCAAGACAAAAATACTGGCTTTTATTGAAACCAGCATTCCAAGATAAATACCATTGAACTAAAGGGTTCAAACATCTACCGCTAGTCGATGCTTAACCAATGCAGGTTTTAGCTGTTGCACAACAAATTTAAAATCACTGATAAAGAATACACCTAAGTTAGATGATTGCCAGACCCACAATAACTTGCGATAGTATCCACGGCAATCCATTTCCCTGTTTCTGGCAGAGAATTAATCGGGCCGAAAATCAAATACTAAAGAGGATCCAATACATGACAAAATCAAAGGTAATTTCTATTGAAGAGGGATTTTCTCGGGTTAAATTCCTCAACGAAAGAACTCCGGAAACAACTAGCGAAGAGGCTAAAAATGCTTTTTCATTATTATCCCATTATAGGGATGGGGGTATCTATATTTCCTATTATTCCGGCTATAGCGAGTGGGAAAAGCACCCCAACGGCGATGAATTTGTTCAAATTTTGGAAGGAAAAACCACCTTGATCCTACTCAAAAACAGTCAAGAATTACACAATGAATTAATAGGCGGGCAGATATTCGTTATACCGAAAGGAGTTTGGCATCGCTTTGAATCGCCTGACAGTGTAAAAGTTATGACCATCACCCCGCAACCCACAGTACATAGTGTTCGCAAACCCAGTCGTAAAAAATAACCAGCCGCGGGGCTACCTAAGACACGCCTATTCTTTGTGCGATATCTGTGGACTTTAGATGTCAATTCAATTTACCCGGCGTTGCCTGTTCAGGGAAACGTCGATTCAACCAATACGGACATCAATAGATTAAAAAAGGCTCTTAGTGCGTTTGTGCTCGATCCACCTTGTTTGGAGCTGAAGGTTTTCCTCATGCTGGCGGTTCTCTGCGCTTAAAGGTCCAGGCTCAGCTTCACCACATTCGCTGGGACAGCACTGCGCAGTACTTTCAATTGAGGAGATTCATGACTTCCCTACGCGAACTTTCACCTTCATTACGCACTGCCCTTGAAAAGCCATATCGTACATTCTCAGGGTATCCACGTTCACAAAATTTAATCGGCTGTCCATGCTGTATTTCGGATATAGATTGTCATAACTTGAATGCTAGATTGCCAACATAAGCGACACACGCTTACCCACTAGAAATTCCAGCGGGC
>NZ_JALBWM010000233.1 GCF_023895975.1 Microbulbifer okhotskensis | reverse complement strand
AGGCGTTTCTTCCCAAAAGGGATGGAACTTGGCAAGTTGCCGAAAAGTCAGATTGGCGATGCGGTGTTTCGTATTAATGCCCGGCCAAGCAAAATGTTAAATTTTTGGAGTCCGCTGGAGTTTTTAGCGGGCAGGCGTGTGTCGCTTATGTTGGCAATCGAAGCTTTACCTGATTCTCAGGTAAGAAGGCTTACCACTAATGAATCTGTAGTTATACGCTTTATCAACTGCTCAATACTTTGAACGATCCGATTCAAGCCTGAAAAACAAACTACAGGATAGACGCCTTATGCCTGGAACTATCTGTATAAAGGGCAACCAGGGAGAACTGTGTAAACTCCTGGTCAGTAGACAGGAACTCCTTACACCAAAAACTTAGATCTGCAGAGACGTCGCCCAAAGAAACCTTCCCTTCGCCATCTTGAGCCACAAGCTCTGTAAAGTGACAGCGAACAATCGTCTTAGAGTCATTTGCACGTTGATCATCGGTTACCGAGATCGTAATCGTAGCCGTTATTGGCTCCCAGCTAATCAGAAAGAATAAAGACACATCATTGATGTTATCGTTGAGCTTGGCTATCGCCAGCTGTAAGGTCTCGGCAAGATCTCGATAGACATCATCACTTGAAATGGCAGAACTTTGTGTTTGGTGCAACTCATAGTCTGCAACACGACCAGCTGCCAAGCCAATCGGACTTGCCGATTGCTCTAATTCCCAGGCCAATTCCATAACGTCCCCAAATCAAAAATAGATAACGGGGTATTTTACGGGAAATACTATCGTTACACACCTGGGTCAAAGTAACCACTACCGAGAGTATATTTTTTAACCCACAATAGTGGAACTCTTGGCTTACGGCACCATAGCTCTGGCACCGGGAAACCTTATCTAAGCTAGACCACCGCTCAAGTTGGCCTATGGGAACAATCAATCGATTAAAGTAGCCGTTACTTGGCGTTGGGACGTGAAGTAACACGCATTGTAATGTCTGCATGGAAAACCTCCTCACCATGCGCATTATAAACACCCACCGACATTACAACATCACCCGCCTCTAAAGACTCATAGCCTGGGTATTCACAAACTGCTCGAAGGTCAGTTTTTGCCATCTTCAAGTACTTAACTTCCATACCTACGGGTATCCAGCGCAACCTGCGATCTAGGGATACATCCAGGCAAACACCACCAGCAAGCTCCGCTGCGTTGCACATAGCAATTGCATGTACAGTACCTATATGGTTAGTCACACTCCAGCGCTTGCCTAAGCAAACTTCAACTCGCCCAGGAGCCACCTCTGTAAAACGGGGCTTAATGGACCTGAAATACGGTGCCTTGAAAGCAACGACTTTAGATACCGCCCAACGCCCAAAGACAGAGCCACCAAACCTCTTCCACAAATGTAGCACAGGGCTTTTCGAAGATTGATAGTCCATATTACCTCATTATCTTGACCAATCACGAGCAAACACCACTAAGGTTGCTCGCTTTTTCGCGCAACTATACATCATTCAGTCAGCACTCGAGTTAGTCAGAACTATCAGCTTCATTGACCAGGAACTCATCCACACATTGTCAGATGAAGACACTCCAGTCGCCGCATAAATGTAAAGCTGCTCCAAACAACCCAGATCGTGGACTAGCACCTATACACTATTAGATATCGCAATTAGTGTAAGAATAAGCTAAAACCGAAGCATGGCATCAGTATTTACTAAGCTGGGTACGTCATGCATATTAATTTTAAAAATTTAAACTGGTGGTGGTGTTAACAATGAAATCACTCAACGATCAAGCTTGTCGACCTCGCATACCGGAGTAATGTTTTTCTGACATCAAAAAAAAGTTCTCAATTCGCCCCATATCTCAGGATACGCCTAACACACGACTACTAAAAATAAGATTTCAATCTGTGAATTCACACAGGTGAAATACTGCCTGACACCTCCATCACCAGCGTTCAATTAGCTGAAAACAAACAGATCAACTTATCAAAAACATAACACACTGTAGTGGTCTAATACTTCCGGACACTTCGCCAAAATGGTAAAACTACCAAGCGAGGTGATGTATGACAACAAAAGGTACACGCCGGCAATTCAAGCCGGAGTTCAAGAAAGACGCCGTAGCCCTGATCTCTGAGCAAGGGTATTCGATTTCTAAGGCCGCAGAGGCTGTAGGAACCACTGCCAGCAACCTGCGACGCTAACTAAACGAGCTGAAGCTGGAAGAGAGCGGAGAAAGGCTGGATACCGGCAAGCGTGCTGAATTAGATCGGTTGCGACGTGAAATCAAGCTATTGTGGATGGAGAGAGAAATCCTAAAAAAGGCCAGTGCCTTCTTTACGAAAGAAATGAAGTAAAGTACAACTTTTTTAAAGAGCAGCATAGCAGCTTTCCAGTTAGGGCGCTCTGCCGAGTAATGCAGGTAAATAAGAGTAGCTATTACGAGTGGTGTCGCCGTAGTGACAGCTCAATAGATGGCCAGACATGGAAACTATGCTATCGTTTGAAGGCCTTATTTTCAGAATCTCGACAGAGCCTCGGAAGCCGCCGGTTAATGTAACTGTTACGTAACAACACTTCGGACAGTTTCATGCAGCTATAGCCCCATAGTCACTGTACCGCTC
>NZ_JALBWM010000232.1 GCF_023895975.1 Microbulbifer okhotskensis | reverse complement strand
CCCGCTGGAATTTCTAGTGGGTAAGCGTGTGTCGCTTATGTTGGCAATCTAGCTATTAATTCCCTTAGTCTTGGTAGTAGCTCTTTAAGCTCTCCAATTATCTGGTCATCTCTTGCTGCCAAATCAATAGTCAGAGCTGTAAGGCCATCATGGTAGCCAAAAGCTTCCCGGTAATATTGATCAATTGAGGTCTTTTCTAGCTCAGGATAGATTTCTTCATTCTGTCGATACCTAGCTCTCGATTCAGCTACATCCTCAGCAAACTCCTCTTCAGAGAAACCTTCTGGTGCTCCATCTTCAAGATCATCGAACATCCGAATTACGTCCCCAACCCCCATAGGTCTGACTGAAGAGCAAACATACTGCTGGGACCTTAACCAAGTGGGAGTCCATGTTGAAGAATCAATTGTCTCTTCAACACCTTGATCAGAAGAGAGATACTCACTTATATCAAAGGATTTAAGTTTCTTATACTCGGTATCATCCTCTCTAAAAGCAAGAAAAGGGAATTCCGTCTCTTCTGGAATTTCTAAGTCACAAACGTTCAGTTTAAATAAGTTGCCTCCGGTCAAATGTGATAACCAAGAGCAAGTATTTGATCGAGATGCCAGAAACTCAAATAGCGTCCTGTCTGGTTGCTTATTAAGTTTTTTATAGTCATCAATTCGAAACCGCTCCCTAGCTTTTAGGAAAGAAGATGTCATACCTATCTCTCTGTTATTAGCTCTGCTTTGCAAAAATTGGGACAACCTTTCCACTTCCCCGCATCTCATCAAGATAATTTGCCCACCACTGCATCATCTCTTTTCGCTCATCCATATAGCGAGCATGGTGGGTATATGCAGCCCGTACCCCATTCCTCTCCATGTGGGAAAGCTGCCTTTCAATGGCGTCAGGATTAAAGCCGGTCTCATTCAGGATTGAGGAAGCTGTAGCGCGGAAACCATGGGGGTTTGCCTTACTTTTTCCCTCTTGGGAGCCATCCCAGCCCATTTTAAAAATTGCCTTACGCATAGTGTTATCGGACATGGGCCGGGCCCTTTCGCGTTCAGAGGGGAAAAGCAGAGGATATTGGCCACTGATGGGCTTTAATTCCTCCAAGACAGCACCGGCTTGGGTAGATAGCGGTACTATATGATCCGTTCCCATCTTCATACGCTCGCCAGGGATACGCCATAGAGCAGACTCGAAGTCGAATTCTTCCCAGCGCGCACAACGCAATTCGCCAGGTCGAACAAAGGTAAGGATTAACAGCTGTATAGCTAGCTTGGTTAGTGCTCGCCCGCGCTCCTGATAAAAGTCCAGTTCTTTTAGAAAACTGGGTAATTCTTCGCGGGGAAGGGAGGCCCTGTGATTACTTTTACGGCCACGTAGAATGCCAGTTAATTCGCTGGCGGGGTTGTGAGTGAGTTTGCCAATTTGCACTGCATAACGACAAACCCGACGAATATCTTGCAGAACCCGCTGAGCAACATCCATTGCGTCCCGCTCTTCAATATCGCGAACAATGGCAATTACATCTTGGGGATGAATATCGGCAATTGGCTTTTGCCCTATTCGAAAGAAGGTGTTATCCCGTAACCGGGTCCATACACGGCTGGCATGCTCTTCTGTCCAGGTCCCTTTCTGGTGTTTCCACCACTCTTCCGCAACAGCAGCAAAGCTCAGGTCAATATTGACTCGTACTTGATGCTTTTCTACTCGTTTTTGTGCAGAGGGATCGCGTCCCTCTTCAAGTAACTGCTTTGCCTCAGTTACTTTCTTCCTTGCCTGCTTGAGGGTCACAGACGGGTAAACTCCCAAGGCGAGCGTCTTTTGCTTTCCTTGGAAGCGGTACTTAAGCCGCCAATACTTGGAACCGGTGGGTTTGATTAGCAGGCGTAATCCCTGCCCATCTGTAAGCCACTGATCCTTGTCGCTTGGTTTGGCCTGTTTGATTTGGGTATCTGTAAGGGCCATTGGTGCTACCAGTTTCTAAATTGAACCAGGTAGCACCAAATGTAGCACCAGATAGCACCGGATGACAATGAACTAGAGCGGAAGAGTGTGTACGTTCCAGATAGCAGAAAGCCCCGATTTACGGGGCTTTCTGAACGATTCCGAACTTTCTCGGATCTTGATTTGGTACCAGAGGCCGGACTCGAACCGGCACGCTTTTAAGGGCGGGGGATTTTGAACCCTCTGAAATACGATACATACCGGTGGATACCAGCATAAAACAAGCAGTTAGCAGCTTTTTCACGTACGTTCAGGGGCCCTTCAACTCGTTACCGTTGACACTTTGTTGACACTGAAGGGTGTAGAGTGGGTTCTTATCCAAGGCTTGCGATAGGTGACCGGGGGCCAGTTTTGCATAGCGTATTGTCATTGCTAATGTCTTGTGCCCCAAAATATCCTTGAGCTTCAGAATGTTCCCGTCATTGATCATAAAATGACTAGCAAACGTGTGACGTAGGACGTGTGTTAACTGCCCAGTCGGTAATTGTATGCGGGCTCTCTCTATTGCGTTCTTGAATGCGTCGTAGCTGTTTACGGGGAATAAGGGGCCGCTAGAGGGGCGGCCTTGGCGTATCTCGGATATGAGATCGGTAGCTATCGGAGGTAGTGTTCAGAATTCTGTGTCATTTCTTTACTATTAGCAAAAAAGAGATGA
>NZ_JALBWM010000231.1 GCF_023895975.1 Microbulbifer okhotskensis | reverse complement strand
GACCAGAGCGCTGCTTGATCAGGCCTGTTGAACACCAGAATTGACAATAACTCCTCAACCACATCTCTTTCCATTTCCATTCCTTGATTCCACCACCAGTAGCAAAAAGTAATAATGCCATGAATTTAAGAAAAGATCATTTTTCCGAACGAGGCATTATCTGGCTATCCCAACAACACCCTGGAGGATATCAATATAGCTCTTATGAAACTGTGCCAGCCATATATGTGCTTGAACCTTACTCTAAAGTCACAACCTAACATCAATAGAGATTCCCACGCTCCGGACTGATTACATCCCCTGCGAGCACCAAACTCAGGCCTAATGAGCTTGTCATCCGTGAGGAGTTGCACCCCTAGTTTGAACCTACCTGACCAGCGGTAGCGGAGCCTTGTCGTGGTAGCATATATAGCTGGCGATTACTTCTGGCCCAGCAGACCAGCAAACCCCTGTGACTGGCTTAGGCCAACGTAACTGCATGCCTTGGCAAAGGCCCAGGGGTGCCTGCTGAGCACTTATACTGGCGCATCGATCGTAGATATAGAATAGGAAGCCCTGCCCCTGGATAGCTTGCCCTCACAACGGTCTCGGGGCACAACTTGTAAGTTAATGGCACCAGGCACGTGAAGACTCCTGGCGAAGCCGGTGATACCAATAACAGGGATGATGAGACAAGATTCTAGATACGAACACCGCTGATATCGAGCGGACGGGGGCTGGCAACATGCAGCGTTGCCAGCCCAGAGAAGGCAAGGCCACAGAGAGCAACAATGCCTTACATCCTCTTCAGCTAGAGTTTTCTAGCTATGAATTTTTGTACTGAAGTATCTTATTCACACTTCACTTTCGACATCAGCAATTCGCTCTTGTCGTTCTTGCTCCTCCAGCATTACCGCCCGAATCTCCTCAAGCACGGCATCCACATCGGCACTTTCACTGTCACCCTCATATTCACCGGTAAGCGCTGAATTAGGATCAAGTTTACCTTCTGTAAATAACGCCCACATTTCGTTGGCGTACTGCGTGCGCAACAAGGCCGGAGAAAACTCACCATAATAGCGCCGCATATTATTAACGTCGCGAATGAACATCTCTTGTGCATTGTTATTAGCGGCAGCATTAACCGCTTGCGGTAAATCGATAATCACCGGTCCGGTGCCATCAACGAGTACGTTAAACTCTGACAGATCACCATGGACAATACCCTCACATAGCATAAGTTTAATATAATGCATCATGAGGGCGTGATCTTCACTCGCCTGCTCTTCTGACATCATCACATCACCAAGCCGCGGTGCAACATCGCCCACTTCGTCGGTGATTAATTCCATCAATAGCACACCATCAACACACCCGAAAGTTTCTGGTACACGCACACCGGCTTTACCCAGCTGGGATAAAGCATCGACTTCAGCATTTTGCCAAACTTCTTCCTGCTGCTTACGACCATAGTTAGAGCGCTTTTCCATGGCACGCGCTCGACGACCATTGCGAACCTTTCGTCCCTCTTGATATTCAACGGCTTTTTTAAAGTTGCGCTTAGCCGCCTCTTTATAAACTTTAGCGCAGCGGATACTGTCACCGCAGCGAACAACAAAAATGTCTGCTTCTTTTCCGCTCATTAACCGGCTGATAACCTCATCGATCAATCCATCATCAACAAGAGGCTTTAGGCGTTGGGGGATTTTCACTTATTATCTTCTACCGGTAATAGACCATCGATCATTATTTTCAATATCTCTCTATCTAGTTTTCTATTCACCAACAACATAGCGACCTGCTCGCCGGGTTTCGGCCCAACCATCGACTGATGGTAAACGGCCAAGCTTGTAAAGCTCCCTTTGCACCGAAACCACAGAATAAATGGGCAAATAGACACTTACCGCCGCTATCATTTAAGGCTTTGCTTTTCGCACTCCTTATCGCTAGACCCGCTAAGACCAGCAGCCTGAAAGATACTTGCTAGTCACAACTCACACCATCAAGCTGACTCCAGGCCTCTCATAGTTTATCTCATGGATACAATAGAGATCAATGTTGGTATCGACCCAAACTGTAGAGGACTACCTCCCGAACCGGGACTCACTGTTCATTTTTCAACACCCCCAGTGATTACAGGCATAGAGGACGCCTTAAAACTACTTTAAAAGCCAACCTCTGCCCAGGCCCTCACAGAGCCAAACCGGCCACTCAAGGCTCAGCCCCCCAAGATAGTCATAGCCAGGCACACTCATACCCAGCTACCCACCGCTTACGATCCCCCACCCCGAGGTCGTAAAACCGACAATCAAGGTGAAACGCGGTAACAGAGATAAACACTAGAAATCCACTACCAATTTAACGCCCCTGGTCATCCCGGATAGCTAATATCGCACCAGTCGCAGGCACCACCACGAAAGAGCTGTTGTGTAGAGAAAGGAAACTCGAACAAGAGGAATGCTGATCACTAGCAGGCTGTTAAAATGAGCACTTGTCCTTGGTCGCGGAAAAACTAAAAACGATCCTACCCACCAACGACGGACCCTCTCTTAATCGATAGACTACGCAACAGAGGTACCCTATGACAAGATAAAGTAAATCAGCCAAACATTATAGGTAGCACAATAAGAAAATTCATTCTTAGGTGCTGATTGAACTTTCGACGTTTCCAGCTAGCAATTGAAATGACTGTAGCCT
>NZ_JALBWM010000230.1 GCF_023895975.1 Microbulbifer okhotskensis | reverse complement strand
CCAGATCGGCTGGAGAAATATATCAGCCTCTGAGGCTATGGCTGACACAGAGTTTGAACACCCTCCTTCCAATTAGACACCATCGATAGAAAAGTAAATTAATAGTTGGCTTTGGAAGGAGTTCTACTATTGCTAAAGGATACCTTCCTCCTCTATCTCCACTTCTATAGTTTTACCACTCACAAACAGAATACAAACTATCAATCCCGCCAGAGCCAAGTAAGCATTGACTGTAAATGCACGGTCTATACCTGTTGTCAAATCCGGTGCCATAACTACAATGGTGGTATTCATTCCCAATCCGAGAGCGCCGCCAGCAATTTGGAACATATAGAGAATCGCCCCGGCCAGGCTTGACCTGGATGGATCAACAACAGTAATTGCAGCTGTGGTAATGGTTGAATAAAAGAGCCCTATACCGGCTCCCAGTATCATTAGTCCGGGAATCATACTGGTATACTGGGTGTCTTCATGTAGGTGCGACAACATAAACATTCCGGCACACATACACACCGTTCCGGCAGAAACGATTACCTTGGCCCCTAACCGCTCATACAAACTTCCAGAAACGTAAGATACCAGGCCAAATACGATCATCATCGGCAATAAGCCCATACCTGACGCCATTGCCGAGTAGTCGCGAACCTTGGTTAAAAATTGCGGTACATACAAAAGTGCAGCAAAGAAGACCACTGAAAGCAGCAGTGTAGCAATACCAGCAGCAAAGAATTTGCTGTTACTCGCCACATCCTGAGGAATCAGTGCATCCTTACCAGCATTGCGCTCAATGATCACAAACAGGCCCATAAACAATAAAAATATCGAAAACAGCGCTACTATTAACGGGCTCTTAAAACCAAAATCTATAGCGAGATCCAGGGCAACCAGCAGTCCAAATAGGGAAACTGTAAGAGCAGTTACTCCGGCATAATCTATACGCTCACGCACCTCTTCAGGACTGTCATCAGCTACAACCCGCCAACAGACAAAGCACGCCAAGATTGCTATAGGTACATTAATAAAGAAGATCCAGCGCCAACTCAGTAAATCTGTCAGTGTCCCCCCCAGCATGGGGCCAATCGCATTTGATGCTCCGCACACCGCCATGATCAAGCCACCAGCAAGACCTGAGCGATCCTCAGGCATCAAACCATAAATCATTCCCAGTATCGCCGGCCACATCATTGCTCCGCCGATACCCATTAGTGCTCGCGAAATTAATAGCATCCAAACATCTACAGCCAGTCCGCCCAAAAGGGAGAACAATACAAAAATAGCGGTGCCAATAAAGAATATTCGTCGGCGCCCAAACATGTCTGCCAAACGACCACCGGAAATAATGAGAACACCAAAAACCAGGGTATAACCATTGATTACCCACTGGACCGTAGTGATATCAGAATTAAACTCTTTTTCCATGGCGGGTATTGCCACAGAGAAAGCGGTAAAATCATTCGCAATTAGAAATACAGCCAGGCTTAACGCTGTCAGGCCCAAGAATTGGGTCTTTGTGAGAGGTGTTCTTTCTTCCGCCATATTAATGACCAAAGTATCAACTTGATAGGAAAGTTATCTCGAAAGTGTGGCTCAAGGAGATGATTCTCGCATCCATATTACTTATCTAGTCCTAGCTGCAATTGAATCTATATCCTTCCTAGAAATTGAAACATTGAGTTACATACTACTGAGGATTTTTATAAGGTGTTTTTATCAACCGCAATTTGTACAGATAAACCGAAAATATACCGAATGCTGTTAAGTACCCAACATATTTATGAGGGTACAATTTCTGCCATAGAAGCGAGGGTTCTGTCGCAAAGTTCGCCGGTCTTGCGGGCACTCCTACATTTCAGGTATAAGCTCCTGCTCTGAATCTGCAGTTCGAGGTCTATGCTGTTGATCAGCTTCAAAGGAACCCACTACCCGAAAGATGTGATTCTGTATGCCGTATTCTTCTATGTACGCTATGCAGTTTCCTATCGTGATCTGGAAGAGATTATGCAGGAGCGTGGGATTACTGTTGATCACGCCACCCTCAACCGATGGGTTGTCAAATACTCCTCGCAAATTGCCGCAGAGGCCAGAAAGAAGAAGTGCCAGGTAGGTACCTCCTGGCGTATGGATGAGACCTATATCAAGGTTAAGGGCAGGTGGGTATACCTGTATCGGGCAGTCGATAAATCCGGTGAAACCGTTGACTTCATGCTCTCAGAAACCCGAGATGAAACCGCAGCGACACGCTTCTTTCAGAAATCCATTGATAGTAGTGGGCTGCCAGAGAAGGTAGTCATAGACAAAAGCGGAGCCAATCTGGCGGGCCTGACTAACATCAATATCTACCTGTTTCTGATGGGTTTCTGGCTTTCATTCATCGATACACTACAGGTCAAATATCTCAACAATATCGTTGAGCAGGACCACCGGTTTATCAAACGAATAACCAAACCTATGATGGGTTTTAAGGCCTTCCATTCAGCGGTAGCCACTCTCGATGGGATTGAGACTGCTCACATGATCCGAAAAGGGCAGCTGGGGCAGGAAGGCATCCCAGCCTATCGTCAATTTATGGCACTCGCAGGATAACTGTGTCCGGGCCATAGGTGTGTTTCAGTCATCCGGAAAGTTTGCGACAGAACCCCTCCAATTCCGCCTGCATGGCCGCTTCAGTGAGTTGTTTTATCAGTGGGGTGAG
>NZ_JALBWM010000022.1 GCF_023895975.1 Microbulbifer okhotskensis | reverse complement strand
TCGGTGTCCTTGGCCACCTCGCCTCCAGGCTAAGCCTTATAGGATGTTTCTGTTCATCAGCTCGTAGTTTTGCTAGCGGCTTCCTCCCCACAAGACCTCACAGTGCTTCAGTTGCCATTCGCTAGTAGTTAGCATTTAATGGAACCATTGATCGGTTATCTTCCCACGAGGGACTTTAACCCCATTAGTCCACGCCCATGCTGGGCCTACAAAGCGCCTGCAATTGATTTTCGGCCACTGTCACCTTTTTTGCCAAAATCCAGGCAAGAAGACGCCAGTAGCATCCTGCAATTGAGGCAAGCGTATTTTCATCGTAATTGATACTAATTATTATGCTCTTTAAGGGATCATGTAAGTGTAACCGTTGGCGGGTTGAAGTTCAGATAGCCGGACCGCTCAAAGGTTTGAATCCGCGTGTTTGCGATTGTAATTATTGCCAAGCCAACCCGTCACGTATTATAAGTGATCAAAATATGTCAGTAGTTTTCATTGGTGATGAGATTTCGACTAAACAAAATGGTGATCAGCTTGCTAATTTCTACCACTGCAAAGCTTGTAATGAACTATTAGCCGTAGGCTGCAATATAAATGGTCAGTTTCGCGGAGCGATAAATTCCAACTTATTACAAGACGTGAATCAACTTGGCAACCCTATTAAAATTCAACCAAGACTATTGAGTGCCGAAGAAAAGCTTGAGCGCTGGAGTAATTTGTGGGGTGCCCTTACAGGGTTATAAAAACATAAAAATCAAGACTGTTCGATGATTCGCGTCGCAGCTTGAGGCGTTAAATGTGATAAACAATGCATATCATAATTAAAATATGGCTCAAAGACTAGAAATTGAAGTTGAGATTGTTTTTCTAAGGAAATTAATGAATAGGCAGGCTCAAACATGTTTTCTTTTGGCCTTAACCAGAGCTTACCCACTGAGTGGGGACGGAATTCTGTCCAAGAATTTTTGGGCAGCTGTGCTGATCTTTACAAACGGAAGTGCAGTGGTTCAGCCATGGTTTTCTATTCCTGGCTAGATAACCAAGCCGACCAAATACGTATTTCAGCTGTTAGAGAATATCATAATAAGCTGTCTTTTGACTGTAAGCTCAATCTGACAAGTCTGGAGTAAGTTGTAGATGACATCTTTTCTAATGATTTCGGTTTGTATACTAAGGGAGCATTAGATGTTTGGCGCAAAAACATTTAAATCGAGTATCCGGTAGTTTCTAGCTACCGGCCCCCACACCACCCATCGTGCGGGTCCACGATGGTCGCTAGCGGGCTGGGCCTACTTATACGCTGACAGCTTCACAACAGCAAGTTAAACAGATCCCCCAGATAAGAGTGTGAACTTTCACTACAAAGCTGCATTATTTACCCTCCCCATTAGATTACATGGCTTCGGTGTCCTTGGCCACCTCGCCTCTAGGCTATGCCTTATAGGATGCTTCTGTTCGTCCGCTCGTAGTGTTGCTAGCAGCTTCCTTCCCACAAGACCTCGCGGTGTTGCAGTTGCCATTCGCTAGTAGTTAGCATTTAATGGAGTCCAATAAATGGTAATCTTTCTACGGGGGACTTTCACCCCATTAGTTCACGCTCATGCTGGGCGTGCCGCTGTGCCAAGCGTTACATACTTTTAGAACTGAGTGAAATTTGAGCATCGAAGAATACGGATTTGAGATTCACTCTAGCTTTCTGGATAATGATCTAATTAATGCAATCATTACCGAAATTGAAGCATTAGATTCCGACTACCCGAGACATGGAATCCGCAATGCCGAGAAGAAACTCACTGCAGTGAAAAATTTGGTCGAATCAGACTTACTTCTAGACAAGGCTAAGCGATATCTACCTGGAATTCCTGAGGTAGTTCGAGTTATTATCTTTGATAAAACCCCTGATAAAAACTGGCTTGTGACTTGGCATCAAGATAAGACTATTTCGATTAGTGACAAGAAAGATATCGAAGGTTGGGGGCCCTGGACATTAAAGGATGGTGTTCACCATGTTCAACCTGAGCTAAATGTTTTGGGAAAAATGGTGACTTTCCGTATCCACCTAGATGATGCAAATGAGAGCAATGGCTGCTTAAAAGTAATTCCAAAGAGTCAAAACTTGGGCATTCTAAGTAAAAATGAACAAGATCGAGTTGTAGCCGAATCAGAAGAATATATCTGTTCAGTTAAATCTGGAGACTTATTAGTAATGCGGCCTCTTTTACTGCATTCATCAAGCAAAGGCTCAGAACCAAGTCATCGTCGTATTATCCATGTTGAGTACAGTAGCTTTCAATTACCAATGGGGCTAGGGTGGACTTAAAAATTGCATGTAGATTGGGTAGCCGGTAGTTTTACCTACCGGCCCCACACCACCCATCGTGCGGGTCCGCAATGAACGGATCCCTATCCGTAATGAATTCCTACCCAACGATAGTGTCAAGCAACTCTTGGGTTGAGTGTCATGGCTGTGCGCTCCTTCAATTTTATATCCGGCTGGCAACATATCGGTAGACTAGTCCTGTCTTTTAACTCGTGGATTTAGGTTCAAGCTTCACCCTCCCCAAGGTATTAATCTTGGCATTAGGCTACTATGCCGTCGGCTGACTTCTGTTTAATCACCTCAGCCATTACTGACCGAGGCGCTGCTGTGTTCCACCACTTTTGTCGATCCCCGCGATGGTGGCTAGCGGGCTGGGCCTATTTATGAGTCAGCGGCCACGCTGACAGCTTCACAACAGCAAGTTAAACAGCCCCCCCAGATAAGAGTGTGAACTTCCACTAAACAACTGCATCATTTACTCTACCCATTAGATCACATGGCTTCGGTGTCCTTGGCCACCTCGCCTCTAGACAAAGCTTTATAGGGTATTTCTGTTCGTCAGCTTGTAGTTTTGCTAGCGGCTTCCCCCCAAAAAACCTCGCGGTATTGCAGTTGCCATTCTTTAGTAGTTAGCATCTAATGGAACTCATTAAACGGTGATCTTCCTACAGGGGACTTTCACTCCATTGTCCACGCCCATTCTGGGCGCACCAAATGCAGGCAGTAGGAATCGAGGTTATATGAAAAAGTTAAGTCTATTTTTATTTTTATCAATCCCATCAATGGCTGATGAGGCTTCTTTGGAAGATAGAATGAAAACTCTTGATACAGGGCTTTTTGAATCTTTTAACAATTGCCAAAGTCCTGGACAGCTAGAAAAACATGCCAGTTATTTTTCTCCTGATGTAGAGTTCTATCACGATAACGGCGGTGTTACCTGGGATCGAAATAGTATGATCTCAAATACCCAAAAAAATGCATGCGGCAACTACACCCGTAAACTTATTACAGGCTCCTTCAAAGCCTATCCGATTAACGGATTTGGTGCTATCACTGAAGGGGTCCACATCTTTTGCGAAACCAAAACTAAAAAATGCGAAGGTAAATCTGATTTTGTTATGGTTTGGCGCAACATAAATAATAAATGGGAAATTACTCGGGCGTTGAGTTACGGGCACCGTGGAATCAAATAAAGCACGTACAACAAATCATCCAAAAGGACTAAAATAGTTGGCTTTTGCTTCTTCGTCGCTCATTTTAGCCAACAATCTTACCCTCTTAACGAGGTATTAAATGTCTGTAATTATTAAATGTGCCACCAAAGCAAGAATCCGAATACTAAAAGGCGGCTGGCAAGTGGCGGAGGATGATGACGAATCGAAATATGTCAAAAACCTCGCCGTTAATTTATCCATAGTTGGCAGCAAAAAAAATGGTTACCACTTACTCATGGAACCAAAAGGGTGTTTTGTTGCTGATTCTCATTATGAAAGTATCTCAGAAGCAAAAAAAGATGCGAGAGATTCACTTGGTGTCAACAGCACTGACTGGGTGTAGGTAGTGAGTGTGAGTCTGGCATTTAAATCGGGTAGCCGGCAGTTTCTATGCGGTATATTAAATTGATTGCTGATATATAATCTGGGGCGCTCTCCCCACAAACTGGGGCTAGCTAGATGTCAGGTCAAAATTACCCTGTCAGATAAAGATAGGAAGTAGCTGGAAAAGTACGTAAAAATCACAAGATATCGGTGAGGTTTGTTGAGCGTTCAAAGATTTTATTGCTGGCCGGCCAGAATACCCCTAACTACAAAATTGCCAAAGCGCTGAATATTGATGCTAATAAAGTTGGGTGATGAAGGAATCGCTTTACGGACAAGGGCCTTCTAGGTATAGAGAAAGATCTCCCGCCAGGAGGTAACCTTGGAGGAAAGGATTCTGTAGGGCAAGCTAAGCTGCTTATCAAAATTATCAACAGGACTACCCAAAATAGCCCTGCGGATAGTACCCACTGGATAACCAGAGGGCTCGCCAAGGTGCTGGAAATCAATCACTCCTTCGTTAATAGAGTTTGGGAGGGGTAGGGTTAAAGCCCCATCTAACCAAATACTTCAAGGTGAGTAATGATTCCAATTTTGAAGTGAAGCTTCAGGATGTTGTCCGTTTGAGTATCAATTTCTACTGGTGCTGACGAACATTGGACATTTTAACAAAAACCACTTTAACTATATCTTTCATCGCAGGCACTGTTAAAATCAGACAATGAAAACCTAATTTCCTCAGTGTCTATTTATGATTTCCACCTCCAACTTGACCCCCAAAGACGGCCCTAAGTGTTGAGAAAAGAAACTACCGCTAAATCTGTACAACCTTTACTCTCTGTAAATAACCTGCAGTGCTGTTACGGTGAGCAGGTGGTTATCGAATCCGTTTCCTTTGCCTTGCAGGCAGGAGAAATTGCCTGCTTATTGGGCCCCAGTGGCTGTGGCAAGACAACACTGCTACACACCATTGCCGGCTTCCAGCCGGTTACTGCGGGGGATATTCAATTATCCGGAGAGGTGATTTCCTCACCCGAAATACAGATTCCCGCAGAACAGCGCAAGATAGGTGTGGTGTTCCAGGACTACGCCCTATTCCCCCACCTCACCGTTGAGCAGAATGTTGCCTTCGGGATCAAGTCACTGCCGAAAGGCGAGCGGGAATCCCGCACACTTGCACTGCTGCAATTAGTGCGTCTGCAAGAGTTCGGACAACAATATCCTCACCGGTTATCGGGTGGGCAACAGCAGCGAGTCGCCCTGGCCCGTGCACTCGCACCGCGCCCCAAGTTATTGCTATTGGATGAACCCTTCTCCAATCTGGATACCGAATTACGCCGCAACCTCGCCGCTGAGGTCCGGCATATTCTGCGCGAGGAAAAAATCCCGGCACTTATCGTTACCCATGACCGCAACGAAGCTTTTATTGCAGGAGATAAGTTGGGTGTGCTCAGCCAGGGCCAGCTACAACAATGGGACAACCCACAGGATACATACCAAGCTCCAAATAATTTAGCGGTTGCGAGGATCGTCAGTGAGGGAAATATCCTGTCCGGCACTGTCATGGACAATGACCTGATCAAAACCCCTTTAGGCGAAGTAAAGCTGCCGACCGCCACATGTACAACCGGAGATAAGCTCCAATTGTTTGTACGCAGCGAGGATATTACCGCCGGTGAGCATCCCGGTGCAGTTATAGCCCAGGTTGTGGGAAAAAGTTTTCTTGGTAATCAGGTCAACTATCGTTTCCTCCTAGCCGAGGGGGAAACGATCGAGGCCACTTTGAATGCAGATATTCAAGCGGCACCAGGTGATAAACTTCCCCTGCATCTCTCCTCCGCCCTAGTGTTTGGCCAGGCCGGATAAATCAGGATGGGGCGGGCACTTCAGAGCCCGCCAGGGCTGTACGCTCTTCCCCTCTGCGCCAGCCAATGGAGCGGCTCAATAAAATTACCGGAATTAATCCCACCAGAACAATTAATAGAGCCCCCAGGGCCGAGCGCTCCAGCATCTCATCAGATGCAAACTGGTAAACATAGGTAGCCAGGGTGTCAAAGCCAAAAGGGCGCAGCAGCAGAGTAGCCGGCAATTCTTTCATACAATCCACAAAGACCACCAAACCACCGGTCAACAGGCCGGTGCGCACTAAGGGTAGGTGTACTGCCCACAGGGTTTGCCAGCTATTGCGTCCCAGGGAGCGAGCAGCCCTATCCATCGACAGGGTTACCTTTTCCAGGCTGGACTCTATTGCACCCGTAGATACCGCCAGGAAGCGCACGGTATAGGCAAAAATAATGGCAAAAATACTGCCGCTTAGCAGTAGCCCCATCGAAATATCGAAGTGCTCGCGTAAAAAATTGTCGACGGCATTATCAAATGCGGCCAGGGGGATCAGAACACCAATTGCCATTACCGCCCCGGGCATTGCATAACCCAACTTGGAAAAGCCTACCAAGAGTTGCACTGATTTCTTCGGTTGCAGCCGCTTACCATAGGCCAACAATATTCCTAAAAACACGGAAACCAGAGCTGCAGCCATAGACAGCATTAAACTATTACTGGCGATTTGTAAAAAATCTTCATTCCAATAACTCGAGAAATTACTGAGTGCGTAACCCCCCAGTACCAGCAGAGGAATAATAAAACCGCCTACTAATAATAGCCCACAGAACAGCAGGGCTACACCAGCCCGCCAACCGTGTAAAAGGTAGCGTTCACGCTGGGAATTTGGCGACTGTACAAAATGCTTTTGCCGCGCCCGCCCCATTCGCTCCAGCGTAATTAACAAAACAACAAAAATCAGGGTGCTACAGGCAATTTGTGCCGCCCCCCCTAAATTACCTCGGCTCAACCATGTATCGTAAATCCCGACACTCAAAGTGCGCACAGCAAAGAAGTCGACGGTACCGAAGTCATTCAGAGTTTCCATCAACACCAGTGATAAGCCCACCGCAATCGCCGGGCGTGCCATTGGTAGGGATATCCTTAAAAAGCTCTGCCAAGGTGTGCAACCCAAAGATCGACTCGCGGCACGAATACTGCCGCACTGTTCAATAAATGCTGCTCGTGCAAGCATATAAACATAAGGGAATAGCACCAGTGACAGCATGGCAATAGCTCCCCCCATACTGCGGATTTCCGGGAACCAGTAGTCCCTGGCCGTCTGCCAGCCAAACCAAACCCGCAAAGACTTTTGCAGCGGGCCCGCATACTCCAACAAATCCGTATACACGTAGGCAATTACATAGGCGGGTACTGCAAACGGCAGTAATAGCGCCCACTCGAATAAACGGCGCCCAGGGAACTGACACATAGTCACCAGCCAGGCACTGCCCACTCCAGCCACCAGTGTTGCCAACCCCACACCCGCAGCCAAAATTAATGTGGCAGACACATAGTGTAACAGCACCGTATCCAACAGGTGCGGCCAGATATTTTTCTCAGGAAAGAATGCCAACCAAAAAATGGATAGCACTGGGAGGGCCACCAGTAGGGAAATAGTAGCGACCAAAAACAGCCAGCGGGAAGCGGGTAAATTCGCTCGGTTTAACATGGATTCAGAAATAAAAAGCTCATTATAAAAGAGCGGCCCTGATCTCTCGACAGGGCCGCTCGAATAAGACTATAGAGAGAGTGCTACCAATATATTGGGCAGCAATTCCCATTCAGTTAACTATTTTAAAAGTCAAAGTGCACTTCATCCACCAGTCGAGAAGCAGCCGGCACATGGGAGCCTATTTCGGTAAGACTCAAATCATCTTCTTTAAACTTACCCATATACTCTTTGATTAACTCTGAGCGGGCCGTACCGGGACGCACGGGGAACTCAAAGTTTTGTTCTGCGTAGGCGTATTGCGCATCGGCGCTGCTAAGGAATTCCAGCAGCTTAACCGCATTTTCACGGTTAGGGGCATGTTTGGTCAGCGCAGCGCCGGAGATAAACATATGGGTACCGCGATCCTGCTGATTGGGGAAAATCAGGTTGACTGACTTGGCCCAATCCACCTGCTCCGGCTGTTCTGAGTTGGTAATCATTTTGCCGAAATAGTAGCTGTTACCCAGAGAGAGATCACAGACACCTTCGCTAATGGCCTTTACTTGAGTACGGTCATTACCTTGGGGTTTACGCGCCAGGTTGGCTTTTACGCCCTGGAGCCATTCTTTGGCCCCTGCTTCACCGTGATGGGCGATCATTGAGGCAATCAGTGACAGGGTGTAGGGATGCTTGCCGCTGCGGGTACAGATTCGACCCTTCCACTTGGAATCTACCAGCTCTTCGTAGCGAGTAATTTCACCGGGTTTTACACGGTCTTTGGAAGCGTATATCAATCGTGCACGGGTAGTCAGGCCAAACCAGTTGCCAGCCTTATCACGGAATTGTGATGGGATATTATTTTCCAGGACTTTACTGGATACCGGTTGGGTCAACTGCTTGTTCAGCAGATCCATCAGGCTGCTGGTATTGGAAGTCAGTACCAGGTCTGCGGGGCTGTTGCGCCCTTCCCTTTGCAGTCTTTCGTTCAGGCCTTTACTGGCGTAAACCACTCTGGCTTCGATGCCGGTTTTATCGGTGAACTCCTGCAGGATCGGCTCTATCAAAAAAGACTGTCGGAAGGAGTAGATATTTACCTGCTCGGCCGCACTGGCACTCACAGCACCCAGCAAGCCGGCCACGGCCAGTACTTTTTTGAACAGGACTTTGGTAGACATTATCGTTGATCATCCTCACTTTAAACGAGAAGTATTCTCATTTGATTTTATGGCAATGTCAACAAAAATACATCTATCCAGACCGCAACTCAGCACGGTCGCAAATTTCCTCCTATGCTTAATTCGAACCCGTCACCTGCAGAGGCCCCATGTACCGCTTTGGAGTCTTGATTACACTACTCTTTGTCTTTTGTGGCTGCGAGGGCCCTCGGGATTCTGAATCACCTGGAGCAGCAGCTCCCGGTGAAGCTGCCACCAGCGCTATGAAGGAACCCATTGTCCCTCCCGCCAACTCTCAGGATACGCGCGAGAAGACGATGCCTATCTGTACCCCCGAATGGTTTGCCTGGGTACAAAAGCAGGTACTCACCCAGCAGAATGGCGACTTGGCCAAGCTCTACCCCTCGGGTATGCCAACCATCGCCAGTGAAGAGTGGTTCACCGCGATCACCCAGCTGAGCGGTGCCAATACCAACGGCTTACAGCCTGGGGGAATGGAGTGGTGCGATGCGATTCAGAAACATCTTGCCCAGGCTAGCGAACAGCCCCGATAAAATAGAAATCCAATGACTGGACCCCACCGGGCTCGGAGTGTATCCGTATCGCGTGAGCCTACTGACCACTCTGTTGAGGAAAATTTGGTCAGAAGAATACTGTGATTTATCGATATCAACAGCGAGGTAATACCATCATGCAGCCGATCATCAAGCTGTTTCTGGCAGTTATCGCCGCCACAGCGCTAGCAACCGCATTCGCCAATGAAAAGCCTCCCCCCGGAGCCATGGCCCTCTCAACGGTGCTCACCAAGCTGGAACAGCAGGGATACACCCCAATTGTCGAAGTCGATCTGGACAACGGGAAATGGAAAGTGGAAGCCTACAAAGGCGGTCAGAAATACGACCTGAAGGTAGACCCCAATACCGCCGAGATTGAGTCCGAAAAACCCGACAATTAACCCATTCTGCGAACCCCTCTCCAACCTGGCCGGCTTTAAACGCCGGCCAGAATTCATTCCACACCTCTTACCGACGCATTGCACGCCATAAATTTCACTCTCAAAACTATCTTGGCCATTTCCCGGATAGAATTTGCTACACAGTCACTAAAGACACATCGGCGAGTAACAAGCGTGAGAATTTACCGAATTTGATACGACTCTGACGGGATTAGTCAATCTCCCCGAGTCAATTTCGTTTAATCTTTCCCAGGATCAACGCCACAGGATAATAAAATGACAACACAGACCCTGACCCGGCAGGATGCAGATAAAGCGGTTCTGCAAAACCAACTCGATAAACAACGCCGCGCCTACCTAGCTAACCCCGCACCCAGCTATCAGCAACGCGTCCAGGATCTCAAAACGCTTGCCCGCCTGCTACGAGAACAACAAGAGCCTATTATCCAGGCGATCAGCGCCGACTATGGCAACCGCGCCCGGGAAGAGATTCTACTCTACGATATTTATCCCGCGCTTTCAGGCATTAAAGAGGCAATCAAACGCTTAAAGAAATGGATGAAGCCCAAAGGCCGTCACACCGACTTTAAAGCTTATCCATTATCTAAAAACCGTATTATCCCGCAGCCCCTTGGAGTCATTGGTGTAATAGTGCCGTGGAATTTCCCCATAAACCTGAGTTTTTCACCGTTGACCAATATTTTTGCTGCGGGCAACCAAGCAATGGTGAAAATGTCCGCCGACTCCCAGCATTTAGCAGAACTTCTCAACGAAATCTGCGAGCAGTATTTTCCAGAGGAAAAACTGACTTTTATTCCCGACACCAGTGAAATCGGCCCTATTTTTTCCAGCCTCAAATTTGATCATCTTATTTTTACCGGCTCCAGCAATACCGGACGCGCAGTCATGCGTTCAGCTGCAGAAAATCTTACTCCAGTCACTCTGGAATTAGGTGGTAAGTCCCCAGCCATTGTTGGCCCAGATTTTCCGATCAAAAAAGCCGCAGAGCAATTGATTTACTGGAAGCTGGTCAATGCCGGGCAAATCTGCGTCAATGTGGATTACCTGTTCTTGCCCGAAGACCAGCTGGAACCTTTTATCGAACACGCTAAGCGGTATGTACAAAAACGATACCCGGATTTTAAAAACCAGGATTACACCTCGATTATCAATTCGAGCTCCTATCAACGCCTCTGGAGTACGCTAAATGATGCTACAGCCAAAGGCGCCAAAGTCACTGATCTGAGCGCAGGCAAGCTCAACAGAGATAGCGAACTGCGTAAATTCCCCCCACACATCCTGACTAATGTCGATGACGATATGCTGGTGATGCAGCGGGAAATTTTTGGCCCACTTCTGCCAATTATCACCTACTCCAAACCGGAAGAAGTCATTGAATATATCAATGCCCGCCCAAGACCCTTAGCGATCTACCCCTATACCCAGGATAAAAACTTGCAAAATCTTTATATCGATAAAGTAATGTCTGGCGGGGTAACGGTGAATAATTGCGTGCTGCATGTTGGCCAGCACGATATTCCGTTTGGCGGTGTTGGCGAAAGTGGTATGGGCCACTACCATGGTTACGAAGGTTTTCTTACCTTCTCTAAATTGCGCCCGGTGTTTTACCAGGGACCTATTGACCTGCTGAAATTATTACGCCCTCCCTATGGCAAATTATCAGCAAGAATCCTCAATTTTATGCTAAAGCTAACCCGATAAGACCTTAGCCCGGTAACTTCTGTTATCGGGCTACCTACTTCTACAACAGCGCTCACTTACCCCAGCAAAACTAATATTCTCCCCTGTTTACTGGCACAGCGATAATCTATCGTCCAAACTAAAGCAATGGCTTGTTAGTAGTTTGGAGCCGTAGATGATTTTTCTTACCGCCATTGCACTTGTTGGTAATCTCACCAACCCTATTCCCCCCGGCCTGGACTCCAATAGTCCCCCTCCCTTTTATAACAGCCCGCCTGCACCCATTTATGACAGCCCGGACTTATATGGGGCGGAACCTTCAGTCATTGCATTGGATTTATCGACTATTAAAGCAAAACTGTATGGTCTGGGATTTAACCCAATCACCAGTGTGGAGTTTGTCGGCGGAAGGTGGAAAATCCGCGCTGTTTACGGCCGTGAATTAAGAGCCCTGGAGGTCAATCCAGATAACGGCATTATTATTGCTGACCGACCAGCCAAAAATTGAAAAAACCAACACCCGTATAGATAGTCATAGTGCTTTGCTGAGGGATTTTTCTAGCGGCTAATTTCGAGTGCCATCCGCCTTGGATAGTTCCTGCTGAATTTAGAAATAACTCTCCAGCATAAAATTTGGCCTTCATCTCCAGTTTTTCGTGCGAATAACTTAGCAAGTCAAACCCCAGTGTTTTGGCACATTCAGGAATAGCCATGGCTCCCGATTTAACCATTTCATATATTTCCATATTCCCTCACAGAAAGGCGTTTATCCTACTCAATTGAAGTCAACTCACATAATTTCCGCTTCAATTCCAATTGAGCTTACCATTGCCTACCAAACCCAAACCAAGCTCGATATTATATCGATAGGTCGCCTGATTAATCTGGCAGTCAAAAAAATACTAATTTAATTCCCTGCATTCAACTCTCGAGCCCACCAAATTATGGAGAATCGGTAAGTTGACACCTTCGCGAACCCTACAAGATCAGACTAATTGAGGAGCGCACTGACATTAGAACTTTACCCAGTAAGTTTTTCCCACGCCAATTTCCCTGATCAAGAATTTCATCAGAATCAGCACTCCAACCTACCCCCCAGACAAGATCGTAAGGTGACGCTTCTACCAAAACTTTATTACCAGTGTCTATCAGTCGCTCAGCCAAATCCGCATGCTGCGTAAATTTTAAGTAATTACCGTACCAAACAATACCGATCTTATTCAAATTCCAAATACTAGAGTCATAGCCGGAAACTTCCCTACCAAATTGCTGCTGAACTTCCGGATCATCCTCTAAAAGAATTTTCTCTGAAACCTTCACATCACCAAACAGCATCGCCTTTTTATACATCATATATTGTTCACAGCAATTGTAGTTAACCCCATCTGGGTCAGTAATGTTTCGCTTTGTCCACTGCCCAAATTGATGCATCCAGAAAAAATAGTATTTATCTGTCTCTCTCATATCAAGTCATACCATACATAGGCTGTATTTAATCAACTGATAAAATACATAGCTATTTGCTATTCCATCAGGATTTTCCTGTTCTTTGATTTCTGAGCTTGTGGATATCCAGCCTCAGTAACTAAATATTGCTCCAGACCAGAACCCAGACCACTATCCTCACATCTCGACAAGACCATTGATTCCCCCAGAACCAAATTTGAAACCAGGAAACCCAATAATAGTGCTTGATAGTGGTTCTCAATACCACTCAGTTGGCCTGTCTCCCTATTTAGCTGGGCTTATTTTGCTAAACAAACCGATACCCACCCCAGCCCCAACAAACCACTTTCTACAAGCCAAAAAAAAGCCCCGCAAATGCGGGGCTTTTTTAGATAGGCTTTAAGGCCGGCTTACATCATGCCGCCCATGCCGCCCATGCCACCCATGCCGCTCATGTCAGGAGCAGCCGGCTTGTCTTCCGGAAGTTCTGCAACCATGGCTTCGGTGGTGATCATCAGGCCAGCGATAGAAGCAGCCGCTTGCATAGCAGAGCGGGTTACTTTAGCTGGGTCCAGGATACCCATTTCCAGCATGTCGCCGTATTCGCCAGTAGCAGCGTTGTAGCCGAAGTTACCTTCGCCTTGCTTGATCTTGTCAACCACTACAGAAGCTTCGTCGCCAGCGTTAGCAACGATTTGACGCAAAGGCATTTCCATCGCGCGCATGGCAGCTGCAATACCGTGGTTCTGGTCTTCGTTGTCGCCCTCTACAGAGATTGCCTGGATAGCGCGAACCAGAGCAGTACCACCGCCAGGTACAACGCCTTCCTCTACTGCGGCGCGGGTCGCGTGCAGTGCGTCTTCAACGCGGGCTTTCTTCTCTTTCATTTCCACTTCGGTAGCGGCGCCAACTTTGATTACTGCAACACCGCCAGCCAGCTTGGCTACACGCTCTTGAAGCTTCTCTTTGTCGTAGTCGGAAGAGGACTCTTCGATCTGTGCACGGATCTGACCAACGCGGGCTTCGATGTCTTTCACATCACCAGCGCCGTCAACGATCACAGTGTTTTCCTTGGAAAGGGTGATGCGCTTAGCGGTACCCAGGTGCTCCAGGGTAGTGCCTTCCAGCTCCAGACCCACTTCTTCAGAAATCACAGTACCGCCGGTCAGAATAGCGATATCCTGCAGCATGGCCTTGCGACGGTCACCGAAACCAGGAGCTTTAACAGCTGCGACTTTTACGATACCGCGCATGCTGTTAACAACCAGAGTAGCCAGCGCTTCGCCTTCTACATCTTCAGCGATAATCAGCAGCGGCTTGGAAGCTTTAGCGACTTGCTCCAGCAGCGGCAGCAGATCACGAATATTGGAGATCTTTTTGTCTACCAGCAGGATGAACGGGCTGTCCAGCTCGGCAGTCATGTTCTCTTGGTTGGTGATGAAGTAAGGGGACAGGTAGCCGCGGTCGAACTGCATACCTTCAACTACGTCCAGCTCGTTCTCGAGACCGGAACCTTCTTCAACGGTGATTACGCCTTCTTTGCCCACTTTTCCCATGGCTTCGGCAATGATGGTACCTACGCTCTCATCGCTGTTCGCGGAGATGGTACCTACCTGGGCGATAGACTTGGTGTCGGCACAAGCAGTGGCCAGGCCAGCAATATGTTCAACTGCTGCAGCTACTGCTTTATCGATACCGCGCTTCAGGTCCATCGGGTTGAAGCCAGCGGCTACGGATTTCAGGCCTTCGGTTACGATCGCCTGAGCCAGTACGGTAGCCGTGGTGGTGCCGTCACCCGCAGTGTCGGAAGCTTTGGAAGCCACTTCCTTCACCATTTGCGCACCCATATTTTCGAACTTGTCTTTTAGTTCGATTTCTTTGGCTACGGAAACACCGTCTTTGGTTACAGTAGGAGCCCCGAAGGACTTATCCAGAACTACGTTGCGGCCTTTGGGGCCCAGGGTAGTTTTAACGGCATCTGCCAGGATGTTTACGCCTTTCAGCATTTTCTGACGGGCGTCGTCACCGAAAATTACGTCTTTAGCTGCCATGGTTCTTTTTCCTCAAATTCTTTTTGCGAGTAAAGTTAAAGGCTGGCCTTAGCCTTCCAACACGCCGTAGATGTCACCTTCGCTCATGATGATCAGCTCTTCGCCGTCCATCTTGAGGGTATTGCTGTCGGCGTAGCGACCGAATACAACAGTGTCACCCACCTTGACTGACAATGCGCGAACGTCGCCATTGTCCAGCTGCTTGCCCTCACCCACGGCTACCACTTCACCTTGGTTCGGCTTTTCTTTGGCAGCGCCTGGCAGCACGATACCGCCGGCTGACATCGCTTCTTCTTCCTTACGACGTACTACGACGCGGTCATGTAAAGGACGAATATTCATGGATAAGTTCTCCATTGAGTCTTTTTAAGGTTTTCCAACATGGGCGCTACCAGTCTTATCGACGGGTAACCTCACCCCTCTCTGTTTCCCAGAGGCGGGGCTTAATTCATAGCTGATCACTATCTAAGGGCGCGAATAAGGATTTCAACACCATCAGGCGAAAAAACTGAAAAGCAAACTCTCACCACCAGCAATCTGTGCATTATTTGAGCGAATTATGGCTTGGGGCGCTTATCTTCCACGGAGCGCTTCTCATGCCGGGAATATTCTCCCTCGATAATATCGCTATCTTTTTTATCCGGTCGCGGCTGGCTGAAGCTTTCTGGGTGAATCACCGTGATGTGACGGAGAAGAAAGCCGAGGAGCAGGTTGCGAAGGCCCGGTATCAGGCAGATAAAGCCAAAGAAGTCGGTAATAAAGCCCGGGGTAAGCAGCAGTGCACCACCCACGGCGAGAAATATCCCTTCAACCATCTCCTTGGCGGGGATATTTCCGCTACGCATTTTTTCCTGCGCCCGCATTAGAGTGGAAATACCCTGGCGACGTAGCAATGCCAATCCAACCACAGCGGTCAGTATGACTAGGCCGATGGTTGGCAAGGCGCCAATCTCCCTTCCTACGGTGATCAACACCCACATTTCGAGTACAGGTAGGGCTATAAATAGAAGTAGTAATGGGCTCATTGAGGGAATTCCTAATTAACCAGCTTCGTAGAGAGCCGGAGTGGTCAAGGTTTTTCAATATGCTGTAGTAAATGGAGTGGGGAGGCAAATTATTCAAGGGCGCCTTATTCATCCCCACGATAACCAGAGATGAGGGAGGCTTGAATGGCAAGCGAGCAGCAGGACGCCGTAGAGATGCCAGCCATCGGTCGCAGCCGCCATTTGGTGGACGATATTTTGGCAAAAGCAGACATCCAGATAAATGGGGAGCGACCCTGGGACCTACAGGTCCACAGGGAGGCAGCCCTGGACGAAATCGTCGCCCGGCATAGTCTGGGACTGGGTGAGACCTATATGCGCGGCGATTGGGATGTACAAGCGATTGACCAGTTCTTCCACCGGCTGCTGATGGCTGGCATCAACAGTAATGTGAAAAACTGGCGCTACTCCTGGCGTGTCTTGCGAAGCTATATGATGAACCTGCAAAGCAAGAATCGCTCCTATGATGTGGGAGAACAGCACTACGATCTAGGCAATGAGTTCTATACCTCTATGCTCGACAGCCGCCTTACCTATAGCTGTGGCTATTGGAAGGAGGCGGAAACGCTGGATGAGGCCCAGGAGGCCAAACTGGATCTTATCTGCCGCAAACTTGAGCTAAAGCCAGGGATGCGCCTGCTCGATATCGGCTGCGGCTGGGGAAGCCTGATTGGCTACGCTGCACAGAAATATCAAGTGGAGTGCGTCGGCGTTACCATTTCACGCGAGCAACGGGCCTATGTGGCAGAGCGCTATGCTGAGCTGCCCATCACCGTGCACCTACAGGACTACCGCGAGCTCAAAGAACCCTTCGATCGCATCGCCAGCGTGGGCATGTTTGAACACGTAGGACGCAAAAATTATCGTACTTTTATGGAGATGGCCGAACGTTGCCTGAGTAAGGACGGGTTGATGCTGCTCCACACAATTGGCAACAATCACCGCAATGCATACACAGACCTATGGACGGAAAAGTATATTTTCCCCGGTGGAGAGCTGCCTTCCCCGGGACAGTTGGGGGATGCCGCAGACCGGCTGCTTGTGGGGGAGGACCTACATAACTTTGGCTACTACTACGATAAAACCCTAATGGCCTGGCACGAAAATTTCGAACAAAACTGGCCGCACTTTGCCGATCGTTACGGCCAGCGCTTCTATAGAATGTGGCGCTACTACCTTCTGTCTTACGCCGGTGCATTCCGTGGGCGTACCCTGCAACTATGGCAAGTGTTGTATTCAAAATTCCGCGCCGATGGTGCTACGCGCCTGAGTTAACAATACCTCAAGGCCCATTACCCAACACCAGGACACAAAAAAGGGTGAACCTAGTTCACCCTTTTTTGTGTCCGTTCAACGAGTGTTTCTACAGACGAGCACCTCCGTCAATATCCATCACTCGGCCGGTAACAAAATCGTTTTCCAAGATAAATGCCACAGTTGAGGCAATTTCATCCTGGTCACCCAGTCGACGTAGAGGCACCTGTTTTACCAGTCCTTCAAGAATTTCCGGGCGCATTTGCGCAACCATGTCGGTACCGATAAAGCCCGGCGCAATAGCGGCAACCCGCACGCCATAGCGGGCCAGTTCGCGTGCCCAGGTTACTGTCATTGCGGCAACACCTGCTTTACTCGCGGAATAATTGGTCTGTCCCATATTGCCCTCGCGAGACAAACTGGAAATATTGATCATCACTCCACCCTTGCCGCTTTCAGCCATAATGCCAGCGGCGGCACGACCACAAAGGAATACGCCGGTGAGGTTTACATCGATAACCGACTGCCACTGGGCCAAGGACATACGATCAGTCACCTTGCCCTCTTTACATTTGAGCAGCAGGCCATCGCGCATAATACCCGCATTGTTGACCAACACCTGCAGGCCACCAAAGTCTGCCGCTATCTGTGCAAAACCGGAATCCACGGCTTCTTCACTGGCGACATTGATCGCGTAGCTGCGGGCTTCTGCACCGAGTTTTTCGCAGGCCGCAACACTGTCTTTGAGACCATCTTCATTGACATCAATCAGCGCCAGGCGTGCGCCTCGCGCGGCCAAATACTCAGCCATTGCACGGCCCAAGCCCTGACCGGCCCCTGTAATCGCAACAATACTGTCGGCGATTTGCATGTTGAACTCCTCGTCGCTGTTTTTTTAGATTTATCGTTTTGACTGCCCTGTTAGCCTGCTAGATAGAGGCCACTGGGGTACTACCATTCGTAACCGATACCAACCGTAACCTTGGTATCCTCTTTTTCACTTTCCAGTGACGGTGTATTGTCGTACTGCCATTCGTAACCGATTTCCATCAGCACTCCTTCAACCAGCGGCGTGCGCACCCCCAGCTTGGCATTTGCTTCAAAATCGTTGCTATGATCGAAAGATTGCAGGGTTTCCTGGTCAAAATACACCTCAGGCCCCAGGGAAAATTTGTAGCGGTAGTTAAGCGCTACACGACCGGCGACATAGCGATCGTCTTGGTCTTCGCTCAACTCTTCATCGATAAAGTTTTCCTGCAGACTACTGACACCACCTTCGAGAGAGAAAGAAGTTTTGCTGGTGTCGTAAAACAGGTAACCCATACCCAAACCAAGCGTGGTGCCCAATTCCAGGTTTTGCGCCTCTTCCCTTTCCAGTTCGCTGTTGGCCGCGGCAAACCATTTCTCAGAAAAAATCCAGCGCAGATCGTAATTGAGCTGGTATTTTTCCAGGTCGCCGTCTTCCTCGCTTTCCTGATTCTGGTAAACCAAACCCACTAGGTGATTAAAATCCCCGTGGCGTATATCCAGATTAATATTGGCATCCAGGTCTTCGCGCTCACGGTTGCCGCTTTCGAATACCCCTCCAGCAGTAATATTACCGCCGAACAATACCGGACTACCGGTAAACTTCGAATAGGGTTCTGCGCGCTCAATACCGGGAAAATCTATCAGCCAGCCTCTTCCTTCGTCACAGTAAACTTCCCACTGTTCCTTACGATGGCCTGCCAATGTACAGGGTTCATCCCTGCCGGCAATTTTTATATCGGTATCGATATCCATAGAAACAACTTTGGATTTATCGACTTTTACCTCACCGAAAGTTTCTGATTTCCAGATAACCTGATCTTTTTCCACCAGCACCAGTTCGCCTTGAATCCGATCACCATTTTCCAAAGTCAGCACGCCGGCTTGAACATGTAAGGGAGCGAGAAACAGGAGGGTTCGGGCAAATAGCCGGGGGAGTCGTGTCGATAAAACCACTAGGAAAACCTTGGACTTTCTAGGTGTATGAACGGTGCAAATAACCGTGGCAATTGCACCATGATGCCACAACTCGAAAAATGTGGCACGCCATCTCAGTCGATGCCAGATTGCCAATGAGACTGTGACCCTATGTACTGTTAAAGTATCCGTAAATAAATCGATAAAAACTAATTTTAACTTGCACGAACAGCGGAAAAATACCGCTAAAAAGCATGAAACGTCTGAAGTTAGAGGTTTTTGTGAAAGAACAGAGCGCTCTTGACAGAATATGCCGGGTTCTGGCGGCGATCCCCGAAGGCCGAGTGGTGACCTATGGGGACCTTGCTGAGATGGCCGGTTACCCACGGGCCGCTCGACTAGCGGGTCAAACCCTTCGAAAGCTACCCAGAGGCACCAAACTTCCTTGGCATCGGGTTATCAACGCTCAAGGGCGTATCTCTCTGCCGGAACCGGGCGCCAGCCGCCAACGTAAACGCCTGGAACACGAGGGAATCACACTGCTCAAAGGGCGTGTGGATATGAGTAAATACCGCTGGCGACCTTAGGTCCCGGCCGGGTCCCCCCTTTCACTTTGCCGCAGTCTGCTCACACAAACACAACGGTTCAGGCCCCAAACCCATTTGGAAAACCACGTGAAACCTGTTCAACAACTCCAATTAGGCTGCCGATTATTTACGCCACTTCATCATTGTGCCAGGGTGCCACCCAAATCAACAACACCATACCGGGCACCGCCAGGGCCGCACACAACAGGAAAAAGTGGGTCCAGCCCACACCCTCTACCAAATAGCCGGTGGATGCATTGGCAAAGGTTCTCGGCAGGGACGTAAGTGCGGTAAATAAAGCGAATTGTGTTGCCGTATGCAACTTGCTGGTGGTGCGCGCGATAAATGCAATAAATACAGCAGTGCCAAGACCCACGCCGAGATATTCAAAGGCAATCACTACCGCCAGCAACCAGAGACTGGGATTAAACCCCGGGGTACCCACCAGCTCGCCGTTTACTTCAGATAAAAGGATAAATCCGAAAATAGAAACAAGCTGAACAACCCCAAAAATCCACAGGCATTTGTTGATCCCGATCTTCACAATCAACAATCCACCAAAGAAACCACCGATCACCGCAGGCCAAAGACCGGCATTTTTTGCCACTATGCCGATATCAGTATTGGTGTATCCCATATCCAGGTAGTAAGGCGTGGCCAATGCCGTGGCCATACTGTCACCCAGCTTGTAAAGGAACATAAAGGCGAGCACTAGTATGGCCTGCTGTACGCCATTGCGATTAAAGAATTCAACAAAGGGTAAAACGATAGCCTCACGCAATGAGTTTGGGCGCTCGGCAGGATGTCTTGGCTCCGCCACCATCAGTGTCATAAACACAGCGATCAACATAAACGCCGCAGTAATCATAAAAACCTGAT
The DNA here is from genome assembly GCF_023895975.1 of Microbulbifer okhotskensis. Taxonomy (GTDB): domain Bacteria; phylum Pseudomonadota; class Gammaproteobacteria; order Pseudomonadales; family Cellvibrionaceae; genus Microbulbifer; species Microbulbifer okhotskensis. The sequence continues at coordinate 33,469 of NZ_JALBWM010000022.1, read as the reverse complement.
CCCAAGCCAAATGATCGGAGAGGATCAAACTGAGAGAACCCGGTATCAATCCCGCTATACGATAAGCGTTGGCATGGAAGGAATTACCCAGCCCCAATTCCTGATCCGGCAGGATCTCCCGACGAAATGCATCCAATACTATGTCTTGACTGGCACTGAAAAATGCGACTCCGAAACACAGAGCCGCAATTGTCCAGATATCAAACTGCGGACTGAACATGCCGAGGACGCCGATCGACACTATCAGCAGCAGCTGCGTCACCAGCATCCAGCCTCTCCGGCGGCCCAACATAGGGAACGCATAGCGCTCCATTAAAGGAGACCAAATAAACTTCCAGGTATATGGCAATCCCAGCAGCGCGAAAATACCAATCGTTGCCAGATCTACGCCCTCGGTGCGCAGCCAGGCAGGCACCAACTGTATCAACACAAATAGAGGCATCCCCGAAGAGAATCCGGTGCCAATACAGATCAGCATACGCCGATTAAACACTGCCTCCCGAACTGTTTCGTGGGCCATAGCTTGTCGCTTTTATTCGCTGATTATCATTCTAGAGAATAGGATGGGTGAATCACCCTAAGGAGCAGTTATCACTGACACCAAAGCACCTCCAAGACTCAAGCAGAAAATCAATGACAGCGGAAAATTCTGTGTGGAAGAGCAAATTTCACCTTTACAACCACCATAGACACAAGCCGGAGAAAATGCCTGGAGAGGTGTCACTATCCGCTGAGAAGGCGAGAAGTGAGAAGTGAGAAGTGAGAAGTGAGAAGTGAGAAGTGAGAAGTGAGAAGAGGGTGAAGGGTAAATACCGGAACACCCAGACAGCCATCTCAATCGATAGGCTGGTGTTCCGGCAAAAATACTGGCGAGTGCATCGTCAGGTCACCCGTGAACCGGGCTGCGGCTCTTCGCCAGTCCACGCCCGCTGTTCACGCCGCCAAAAATAGATCGAGAGCACTATTGCGGGAATACCCATTAGGGCCGCATAGATAAAGAATTGAGCGTAACCTTGCGCATCGACCACCATACCGGAGAAGCCACTGATAAATTTACCCGGCAGTGTCATCAAGGAACTGAACAGGGCATATTGAGTGGCGGTATAAGCCTTGTTGGCAAGGCTGGAAAGGTAGGCAATCAGGACGGCATTTGCGATGCCGCCACTGATATTATCGGCACTGATCACAAGCGCCAGCCACGCTTTATCAGGGCCAATCACGGCAAGCTGGGCGAACAACAGATTAGTACAGGCGACCATTACCGCACCGAGTATCAATGGGCGTAAAACGCCGTATCTCACCACTAAAAGCCCGCCGGCAAAGGAGCCAATAATGGTACAGAAGAAGCCGAACAGCTTACTGATCTCAGCAATTTCCGTTTTGCTGAAGCCCAGATCCAAATAAAAGGGATTGGCCATTATCCCCATCGCGATATCACTTAAACGGAAAATACCGATAAACAGTAAAAGAACCAAAGCGAAGCGACCGTTGCGCTGGAAAAACTCGATAAAGGGACAGGCTACCGCGCAAACAAACCACTGTTCCAACCGCCCGTGCTCTCCCTTGCCCAACAAACGTTGCGCCCACTCACTCTGAAGTTGCTCGGCCTCTTTATTGACCTTGGAGTGATCGGGCTCGGCAATTACCAGAGTGGTGATAACACCGACGACCATCAACCCCGCCATCGTCAGGTAAGCACCGGACCAACTGAAAATATCTGCAATAAATAGTGCGCCGGCCCCAGCAATCAACATTGCCACCCGGTATCCAAACACATAGTTGGCGGCCATGGCTCCCTGATAGTCCTCATCCATGGCTTCTATTCGATAGGCATCAATCGCCACATCCTGAGAGGCTGAACAGAAAGCCACCCATAGGGCCAGCAGGGCAACCTGCAAAAGGGATAACTGCGGGTTCACACTGGCCATACCCACTAGGCCAATCGCCACCCCCAATTGCGATACCAGCATCCAGCCACGGCGCTTGCCCAATCTGTCGGTAAATAACGGTATCCGTAAATGGTCAATAATCGGCGCCCAAAGCACCTTGATCGAAAAGGTAATGCCCACCCAGGCAAAAAAACCGATGGCCGTGCGACTAACCCCGTAGTCCCGCAGCCAGGCGGTGAGCGTGGAAAAAACCAACAACAGCGGTAGACCAGCGGAAAAGCCAAGAAAAAACATGGTGAGAACACGAGGCTTCAGATAGGCGCCCAGTGCCTGCCCCCATGTCAGTTGCTTCTGCAAGTTATCCAAGCGCGGCCTCCAAAGCCTGAACGGCTGCGGCAGGTATCCCCGCGCAGAATGGTCAAAAAAGTGTGATTAAGTTTTTAGCTCAGTGGCCCCACAACACTTCCAGTTCTGCTTCGGCCAATTTATTGGCATTGATGTTGAAGCCGACTTTGGCCGGAGAGGCGTCCTCTTCCAGCGGCAGGGTTTCCACCTTCAAGGCATAGACACGAAAACGATAGCGATGATCCCCATGCCCTTTCGGTGGACAGGCTCCGCCATAACCTGAGTTGCCATAATCATTGCGGCCCTGCACGACCTCGGGAACCAGGCCATTCTTAAGATCGCCGGCCCCCTCAGGCAAGCTGGTCGTTTCAACGGGAATATTGAATACCACCCAGTGCCACCAACCACTACCCGTGGGCGCATCGGGGTCATAAGCGGTTACCGCAAAGCTCTTGGTGCCCTCTGGCGCTCCACTCCAGCTTAACTGCGGGGATAAATTCTCACCGCCACAATCGCCATAGACATGGGGCAGGGGCATTTTTTCTCCAGATTTCAAGGAGCTGGATGAAAGGGTGAATTTTTCAGCAACGGCATTGACTCCGCCCAGCATCAGCGCTGTGATGCAAACCAATCGCACTAATTTACGACAGTGTTTTTTCAATAATGGGGTCATAGTCCAGCTTTTTCCTTATTCGTTTTCTTCACTGGATAGCAGTGGACCAACCTTACTCAGGTCCATATTTCCACCGGTCAGTACAACAACGACGTTCTTATTGCGGAAGCGCGCACTGTGCTCCATGACGGCGGCGAGGCCCACAGCTGCCGACGGCTCTACCAGCTGTTTGGTTCGCGTCCACAATAGCCGCATGGCCTTCACGATACCAGCTTCACTGACTGTCACAATATCCCGTACTGTACGTCCAATCACCGCGTAGTTCCTGGCTCCTAAAGTAGTGCGAAGGCCATCGGCAATGGTATTGGGTTCCTGTGTGGTGATATGGACTCCGCCGCGGAGTGAACGCTGGGCGTCATCCGCTCCCGCGGGCTCAGCACCAATCACGAGGGCATCTGGGGCAAGTGCGGCCATGGCCAAGCCCACGCCAGCCAGTAGCCCTCCGCCGCCCACCGGCGCCACTATGATGTCTGGGGTAAAACCCAATTCGCGACTTTGCTGAACCAGCTCCAGGGCCACAGTGCCCTGCCCGGCAATAATCCGCTTATCGTCGTAGGGCGGTACTTCGTGCGCGCCGGTCTCCTCTAGCACTGCTGCCAGTGTCAATTCACGCTCGCTGAGACTGGAGCCCGAGGTCACTATATTGGCTCCATAACCCTCTACTGCGGCTCGCTTTGCCTTGGGAGCGGTCTCCGGCATTACCACCGTACAGGATAAACCGCACTGCGCTGCAGCCCAGGCCAGGGCGGCGCCGTGATTACCGGACGAATGGGTGGCTACTGCAGCAACCCCATTGGGAAGTAGTGACAGCGCATTGGCCGCTCCCCGCGCTTTAAAAGCACCGACTTTCTGCAGGTGCTCGCACTTAAACCACAGCTGAGTGCCGGTCAGTTCATTCAGCTGCGTCGAACTGATCAAGGGGGTTTGATGAATTTTCCCTGCAATATTTTGGGCAGCGCTAAACACATCTTCACTGGCAGGTATGTCGTTGTGATTTGAGGGCATAACACGGTTGTCTATTGGTTTGTTGGGAATAATCCAGGTCATCCACCGCTAACAATATTCAATTTGCGACGGAGCAAGCACTACAGGTTCCAAGGTTTGTCGATGAGAAATTTATTTGCTCAACATGCGCAGGAATTTCATTTTTCGGTTGCTGTATGGTGCATATCGTATATCGATATCAAGAATATTTCTGCGCCGCATCACTGCCTTGTAATGGCTGAAGGTACGAAAACCATGTTCGCCGTGATAAGCCCCCATACCACTAGCGCCAACACCGCCAAACGGCAGATCCTGGGCCAGCATAAACATCATGCAGTCGTTGACGCAGGCATTTCCCGAGCTGCAGCGGGACAATATCCCATTTGCCAGAGCATCATCCCGAGTGAAAACATAGAGAGCCAGAGGTTTTTCCCGGTTGTTGACAAACTCTTCCACTTTGGAGAAATCATCGAGATCGACAATCGGCAGTATCGGACCAAAAACCTCGTCCTGCATCACCCCCGCCGACAGGTTTACATTACGCATCAACGTCGGCGCCATATAGCAATCATCGACATCCACTTCACCGCCGGCCACCACTTCACCATCGCCGAGATAATCCGCCAGGCGGAGTGTGTGCTGGCTGTTTACGATACGCCCATAGTCCGGCGACTCGCGCGGGTGTTCACCAAACATTTCTCTCAACACTCGTTGTAATAGCGGGGTCAATCGGTTAGCGGTATCTTTACTGCAAAGCACATAGTCCGGAGCGATGCAGGTCTGCCCCGCGTTGGTGAACTTGCCCCAGGCGATACGTCGGGCAGCGACCTCAAGATCCGCATCGTCAGCGACAATACAGGGGCTCTTCCCCCCCAGCTCCAAAGTCACCGGCGTTAAATGCTTCGCCGCAGCACCCATCACGATTTTGCCGACCCTGCCGCCGCCCGTATACATAATATGATCCCAACGCTGCTCCAACAGTGCGGTGGTTTCGGCAACACTACCTTCAACACAGGCAAAAGCGTCATTATCGAGATAACGGGGCAATAACTCTGCAATCAAACGGGAAGTCGCAGGAGATAGCTCAGAGGGCTTGACCACCGCACAATTACCCGCAGCAATGACCGGCACTAACGGTGATAGCAACAGTTGCAGCGGGTAATTCCAGGCGCCGATAACCAATACCACGCCGAGAGGTTCTGGCTGCACATAACTCTTTGCCGGTTGCGTTAACATTGGCGAGTTAACTTTGCGGGGGCGAACCCATTTTTTCAGGGATTTCAACGTGTGGTCGATATCGTTATAGAGAAAGGAAATTTCGGTGAGATACCCCTCCTGCGGCGCTTTGCGCAAATCAGCGTGCAACACTTGGAGGAAGCGCTCTTCGTTTTCGGAAATCATCTTACGCAACTGGCTCAACTGCTTGCGTCGCCAGCTGACTTCCGCAGTACTACCACTGCGAAAATATGCGCGTAATCCAGCCACTAGCGCAGCGGCATCCCTATCACTTGCAGTACTCAGATCTGACAGCATTTGCGGTTCCAATACAGAGACGTCCAAACCTTACTTCCTCCAATAAGTATATGCCGCACAACGATTGACCATGGGGGCGCTACAGGGCGCTATAGAAATACTGTGGCCGGACTGAGGCGAGCGCAATCTTCTTGGAAGGGGGCGATAAATCAAGCTGAGAGGGAGGGAAATTTTTTAAAATGACGACAACTTCAAAAAACAAACCCCGGAGATCAACTATTCACTCCGGGGGAAACTTTGTTCGCAACTTAATCAGGTAAACAGTGCCAAAAGTGCCAGTCCGGTAATCCACAGCAAAAGGGTTCTAGACAGCAATCCCTGCAGCCCTTCAATCTCGGCGCCGCCCTGACGCTGAATTTGTGAAACGTCGGTACCCGCGCTGCACTCATTCGCATCGATGCCGCCCAAAGCGCCTTCCAGATAAGCTTCGAGAATCTGGCCGGTATCGCGCTCACGACACATCAATACTTGGCGCCAAGCCCTATAGCAACCGGCAAAATTACCCACAATCGCAAAGCTGAGCCCCATCATCCTGACCGGCAGCCACTCTAGCAACCAAAGCCAACGCGTAGCCGCAGCCTCCCCGGAAGTGCCCTGGGTGTGCTCCGCATACAGGGCACTCAAACGGAATAAAACTGCTCCGGGGATACCCAACAGAATAAACCAGAACAAAACGGCAAAAAGCCTTTCAAAAGCACAATAGGCCGCACCGCGAAATACCTGCTCATGCAAACGTAAACTATCGGAAGGGGCTTCGTGGATTTCACACAAAATAGGAGAGACTGCTTTAGCCGCACCCTCCAGATCACCGCGATACCAATTGCGTAAATAATTTGCCAATGTGTCGTTGAAATTACCCCGGCCGAGACAGTAGAGCAGCAGCGGCACCCCGATCAGTAAATAACCCAGCCCGCCCACTGCGCCCTCGGCTATCACCATCACCACGGCAGACATCAACACGGGAAGCAGAATAGTTACGCCGAGCAAAAAACCGCTATTGCCACTCACTCTGGGTACTTGCTCCAGGTACTGACCCCAGCGTAAAAACCAGCCATCGCGGTGTAGTGGAGCCCCGGAGCCCCAAATTTGCACCAGGGCCAGAGTGATCAAAACGATTAACAGAGTCATAGCTTGTCCGGGATAATTTCACGTTATCAAAACCGTCCATACCGCAGTCAATACTCAAAGCCGTACAATAACGGCAAAGTAGCGCGGCAGGACTGTCAGCTGATTTGTTTCAATTCATCGAGGTAGCGACCCCAGTCAAAACCGGGGCCTGGGTCTAATTTACGGCCCGGTGCTATATCCGAATGGCTGGCAATTCTATCCACATCAATAGCGGGATAAGCCTGCATAATCGCCCCGCTCACCTCGGCGAGCGCACAATACTGAGCATCCGTATACACATCGGTATCGAGCCCCTCAAGCTCGATGCCAATAGAAAAATCATTGCAGTTACTGCGCCCTTTAAATTCGGATTTCCCCGCATGCCAGGCGCGCCGGTTCAGGGGCACATATTGGGTGACCACCCCATCCCGGTCGATCAGGATATGTGCAGAGACCTGCAGGGCAGCGATTTCAGAAAAATAGGGGTGAGCGTCGATATCCAGCTGCCCGAGAAAAAAGGCATCGATATATGGGCCGCCATACTGTCCCGGTGGCAGGCTGATGCTGTGAATCACCAGTAGATCCACGGCGCTGCCTTCCGGTCGGCTATTGCAATGAGGGCTCGGAACCCGGCGCGCTTCAGTCAGCCAGCCGGACTCCACTTGAAATTTCAATCTACGATCTCCGCTGCAACCTATTGTCAGCCCCGGCGATATCCGAAGCTCCAGCAGTTACCATTCTATGGAAGCGTTGATCGATATGCCAATCGCATCGGAGCACTCTGGCGACATAACTTATGGAGATGTTGCCGGCTAGGTGCGGCCGGCTAAACGCCCCCGACTAGGCGTCCCCAACCAAGCATCACCTGTCAGTCACTGTTTCTGTGGCCTATCGCTGCTCGCTGCGCTTTTTGCGCACATTGCCAATCACTGACTGCAAAGCGCGCTCGAACAGCATACCGTCGTCCAGCGGCAATAACTGCGCTGAGCGGAGTGCATGGGCCAGTTCCAGACGAGCGAATTCGGCCACTTTGGCGCCGTTGCGATTGACAAAGATAAATTGGTCGATATCGCGAATAACCGCCGCCAGACGGCAGCGGAACTGCTCATCCTCAGAGCGCTTCAATTCGAACCAGCTACCCTGAGCGAGACGGAAGGTCATCTGCCAGTGGGGGTCAGTTTCTTCGAGAGGTGCCAGGCCATCCTGCTCCGGTGCCGCTACCTCCGCTTTCGCCACAGCCTGCTCCAGCTCTTCCATTTGTGGAACAGCCGCCTCTTCCGGTTCGGCGACTAATGGTTCAGCAGCAGCTTCGAGCGCACCAGAAGGAGCACTCTCTTCAGCGCTAATACCCGCTGCCAGCGGCTTAACTGGCTCAGGTGCAGCTGTTTGAACCAAAGGCTGTGCGGCCTGCTCCTCGGCGATGGTGGCCTCAGGTTCCACGGTAGTCGCCGCACGAACTTCCCTGGCCACCTGCTCGGCAACAGCACGCTCGCGCTCCTCAGCCAGTTGTTGCGCGAGAGCAAAGCGCTCGCGATAAACTTCTTTAAGGCCTGAAAACAGGGTGCGGGTTTCAAAGGCATTGTAGGAAAGGGCTTCGACGCCCTCGCGCAGGCGCTCCTGCAAAACTGGCAACAGGCTCAAAAGCTGTTTGCGAGAATCCGGCATTGGAGCACGTACACTCCACACCAGATCCCGTGCAGTACGCACATCGCGATTCCAGGCGTCGCTCTCGGTGCCCTCTTTGACACAAGTGAGGAACAAAACGTTGTTCCAAACTTTCTGTAGCCAATCCTGCACCACCTGCGGCAAGTCCCTCTCTGCAACCAGGGCATCCATTACCGCTGCAACCCTAGCACGAGCGGCCTGTGTCTTGGCGCGGCCATCGGCCTCATCCACCACGCGACGTTCCAACATTTCCGCACGCTTGCGTTCACGGACGATAAATTCTCGCAGGGACTCCAATAACACCGAAAAGACATTAATATCCCGATCGAATCCATTGAGCACCTGCTCAACAATATTGGAAATTTCGCAGTAGAGAGAATCGGTTTCGTAGTTTTCACCAGCCTGCCAGCCGGTGGCCGCATCGGCGAGTTCGTTAAGAAGTTTGCGCGCCGGGTGGCCGCCTTTACTGAAAAACGATTTATCTGCGATAGCCACTTTGAGCAATGGCAGCTGCAACCTGCCCAGTTGTGATTTGATCTGGGTGGCGAGGCTGCGGTCCTCCAAGATAAAAGAGAACAACATTTCGACCAGCTTGATCACATCACTATCGACTTTTGCCAGCGAAGCAGCTTGATTGGAATCTACCAGTCGCTGCTGCAGCAGCTCTCCCACATTCAACAGCTGAATCGCGCTGGCACCCTGGTAGTGGCTACCACTTTGCAGGGCGCCCAGGTGTGACAACAAATCCCCAGCCGGCATGGGAGCAACTCCAGCCGCTGCCGGAATCAAACCCGGCGGTAAATGGCCGCTAACCGGGGCGCCGCCTAGTGGAATCTGAGCGCCTGTTGGCACTGCTGATCCAGCAGGTATGCCACCTGAAGTACCGGCAGCACCTGGAGCTTGCGGTGCGCTGTAAACGGAGCGCTGTCTCGCGGCCCGCTGTTGCTCACGCAGTGAGGGCAGTACGCCCTGTTCCACCAGCAATTGATTGCAAAACTCATAGAAATCGCGCAGGTGCAACATCACGACCTGCTCAAACTTTTTCAGCAGAGTGAGGCGGGCGTGGATAAACAAATCCATTTCCTGTATCGCGTCGACAAACGCATCGCAGATAACGTCGGGGCCCAGGGGATTGTTTTTGTCGTAGACCTTCACCGCGTAAAGAGTATCAAGCCGTACACACAGCTCGGTAAGAGGCTCAGCAAAGTCGCGCTTGGCATTGGCCACCATCGTATCGGCGGCAACCAGTTGTTCTAAGTCGTCATTGTGAACCAGCGACAGATTATCCGAAGCAAAACTGCTCACAGCCTGCTCTTCCTGACGAACCTGAAAGGCGCGGGACACATTCTGGATAAAGCGCTCGGCAATATTACGGCGCTCAACGCGCAACAAACGTAACGCCTGGAAAAGCCCGTCCTGCTCTTCCTGGCCGTGAGCACGCTCAGCCATGGCAAATAAAGAGTCGTCCACTTTGCCAAACAGCGCTTTAATCTGTTCGAGCAACTGCGACGTCGCTTTCTCTTTCAGCATTGCCACCGCAGAGGGCAGAACAGCGGGTTTACCTGTTGAAGAAGGGATACGCGCCCCGCTTTTCTCTGAGAGGGAAACTACCTTACTGGATTCACTCATTTCCAAGAGGTCCTTAGAATGCCGTCCGATTTACAGCGCTCAGGCCGACACTAAATATTATCCACCGGGAAAGCGGCTGCTCTGAGCGGAATAATCCCCAGAAAATTCCTTTGCCGTGAGCCCGGATGTCTCTTCTATCACACACAAGGCCTCGGCTTCACAACGTTATTTTATCACCGCGATCATGCCTGAAGAATGTGCCGAAGCTCTTGATTTTACTCAAGTTTTGGTCGCTAATAACAAGATTTCAAGGCGTCGTATTGACTGCCCCAAATACTGCGATCAATTATCTATATCGGGTCATTCTACCTGCGTTATGGGGCTTTTTTACACAGTTCTACGACATATTTGAGACCCTTGTCACAGCCATATGTGGAGTCAACTGCTAATCGACCTTTGACCTCCTTGGACAATCCAAATCCGATGGGTTTTGGTAAACTCCTCCCGCGTTAATTTCGAGGTTCCCCAATGCGACCACAAGACACAGTCATCCCCAATATTACCATCGACCTGCAACGCGCGGTGCAGGCGGCTCTGGAAGAGGATATTGGAGACGGCGATATCACTGCCCAGCTAATACCTGAAGACCGTTCTGCGCGCGCCCGCGTGATCACCCGCGAGGACTGCACCTTGAGTGGTCGCGCTTGGGTAGAGGCCGTTTTCCTCGCATTGGACCGAGAGCTAAAACTCACCTGGTACTATGAAGATGGCGAACAACTCAGCGCCAACGCGGTGATTTTTGAGCTGGAGGGCAATGCTCGTAGCATTCTTACTGGCGAGCGTACCGCGCTGAACTTTTTGCAAACCCTGTCCGGTACCGCCACCACGGCGGCTGAGTTTTCGGCGAAAGCACAAGGCACTGAAGTCAAAATTCTTGACACCCGCAAAACCATTCCGGGCCTGCGCAGTGCACAAAAATATGCCGTACTCTGTGGCGGCTGCCATAATCACCGCATCGGACTTTACGATGCCTTTCTGATTAAGGAAAACCATATTGCCGCCGCCGGTGGTATCGATCGAGCTGTCGCCCAGGCCCGCGTGATCAAACCAGAAGCCTTGATTGAAGTGGAGGTAGAAACTATTGGTGAACTTGAGCAGGCATTGGCCGCCGGTGTCGACGTCATCATGCTGGATGAGTTCAGCGATGAAGATACCCGAGTCGCCCTGGCGCTGACGAAGAACAAAGCAAAAATTGAGATTTCTGGCAGTGTCGACCGGGACCGGATCGCGCAGCTGTCAGCGCTAGAGGTGAACTATATCTCTTCGGGCAGCCTGACCAAACACCTCCGCGCTATCGACCTCTCCCTGCGCATCGATCTCTAACCGATTGTTGAAAAAAGCCTTTCATGGTTTTTAACCGGAACAGGAACTCAAGACACCCCCAACACTCATTAGTGGTGGTGATGATGTTCCTGCTCTTTCTCTTCTGCAGCGGGCATTTCCATACCGGTCATTGACCCATGATTGGCGTGATCGCCATGTCCGCCGTGCCCCATAGCGCCCCAGAGGGTCCAGAGTCCAAACACCATAATTGCCGCAGCGAATCCGTAGCGAACCCCCGGCTTCTGCACAAAACTGCGCACTTGGGCCGCAGCAACACCAGTGGCGAGCATGGCTGGCACTGTTCCCAGGCCAAAAGCGAACATCGCCATAGCGGACCGCTCGGCACTACCCTGAGCCAGGGCAAAGGTCAGGGCGCTATACACCAGTCCGCAGGGCAACCAGCCCCACAGAGAGCCGAGCGCCAGAGCCCGGCCCGCAGTACGCACTGGTAGCAGTTTCCTGGAAAGAGGTTGAACATAGCGCCACAGATAACTGCCGCCCTTTTCTATCCACGCCAATCCCTGCCAGATTCCCCCAATATACAGGGCCATAAGGATCAACATTATGCCCGCAGCAAAGCGCAACGGTGTCAGCGCGGGTAACGCCGCCGCCCCCAGAGCACCGGCGAGAGCGCCCATTAGTGCATAGCTGCCGAGACGGCCCAACTGATAAGAACCCAGCTGCAGCCAAGCCGTTTTTTGACCCGGCACGGCCATGCCCAGCGCGCCGGAAATACCACCACACATACCAATACAGTGGCTGCTACCCAGAAAACCAATCGCCAACGCTGCAGCTAAAAACCCCCAGTCCCCCACTTACTTCTCCTGCTGTTCTTTTGTCTCAGGCTTGGCCCGCTGCATATCATCGTCAAATAAAATCCGCCGACCCTCAGTCTCCAGGTCATCGTACTGACCGTTGTTCACCGCCCAAAAAAAGAGCTTCACAGCAAAACCGACCAAAATCACTGCGATGGGAATCAGGAAATAAAGACTTTCCATCAATGACACCTCTTTTCAATCAGCAAGACCCGGCACCCCGGCCCGGGAAATTGCAGGATTATCTTCGGTACCGGCCTCAGCCTGCGATAAGCGCAGCGCATTGAGAACCACTACCAGAGAGCTGAATGACATTCCAATAGCTGCAGCCCAGGGCGGCACCAATCCGCAAAAAGCCAACGGTAACGCTATGGCGTTGTAGCCCAATGCCCAGGCGAGATTCTGCCGAACAATCCGCCGACATTTGTACGCCAGCTCGATAGCTCTGGGCAGTACCTGAAGATCGCCATTGAGCAAAATGGCATCGGCGCGCGACTGGGCCAGGTCTGCCGCCGACATCATTGCCACAGACGCATCCGCACCGGAGAGCACTGGCACATCATTGATACCGTCGCCCACCATCAATACCTTGTCGCCAGCACCTTGTAACTGTTTCATATGGCTGAGCTTGTCTTCCGGGGATGCACCAGCGCGGAAGTTATCTATACCCGCCTGTCGTGCCAGGCGCTGCACTTCTGCAGACTGATCCCCGCTGAGCAGTTCAACCGATAGACCCAGCTCGATCAGTCGATCCACCGCAGCCGTGGCGGAAGCGCGAAGTTTGTCCCCCAGCGCAATCCAGGCAATCGCCCCTTTCGAATCTCCCAGCAGTAGCCACTGCCCCTGCCCCTCTGGCAGCGACATTTTTTCACCCGTGACAAAATCGGCTTTGCCCAGTCGATAGAGGGCACCTTCAATCTGCCCCTCCAAACCGCTGCCCGTATGCACTTTCAACTGGCTGGCCGTCAAGTTGCCACGCCAGGCCCGAAACGCGCGGGCCAATGGATGATTAGTCTGGGATTCTAACGCTGCGGCGACATCTTTAACGCGCTGCTCGCTCCAACCATCGCGCAGTAGCTCGATGGCCAGGATTCTCGGCTCTCCACGGGTCAGGGTACCGGTCTTGTCAAACAGCACCCGGCCGATGCGAGGCAGGGTGTCCAGTAGTGCGCCCCCGGCGACCAATAGGCCCAGTTGCTGTAAGCGCAACGTTGCCGAGGCCAGAGCCGCCGGTGTTGCCAGCGATAGAGCACAGGGACAGGTCACCACCAGAACCGACAGAGACACCCAGAAGGCGCGGCCCGGATCGATTTGCCACCAGACAGCAAAGGCAGCCACTGCGGCAAACAGCACAACCGCGACGAAGATGCCGGCAACTCTGTCCGCCAGGGCCACTTGCTGGGGCTTGTCCAACTGCGCCCGCTCCACCAGGCGCTCAATAGCAGAGAGGCGTGTTGCCTGCCCCGCTGCAGTAATCTTGATCGTCAGCGTAGAGTCGCCATTAACACTACCCGCAAATACCGGGCTGCCTGCGAATTTCTGCTGCAGTGCCGATTCACCGCTGAGCAGGGATTCGTCCACTCCGCTTTCGCCCTCTAATACTTCCCCATCAGCGGGGACCGTATCTCCCGGGCGCAATAGCACTTGATCGCCAGCAGCCAGTGCCGCCACTGGAATATGAACCACTTCACCGTCCTGGTATTTGGCCGCCGTCATCGGCAGCAGCTGGGCCAATCCACCACTGGCAAGACCCGCGCGGTGGCGCGCGCGCATCTCCACTGTGCGCCCCAGTAACAGAAAGAAGGTAAACATGGCGATAGATTCGAAATACACTTCTCCAGTGCCAAACACTGTGGCGTAAAAGCTGGCGCCGTAGGCCAGACCAATCGCGAGGGATACGGGCACGTCCATACTCAGATGGCGGGCGCGCAGGCTGCGTAGTGCCGCATTAAAAAATGGCCGTGCAGCGTAGAAGACCACTGGTGTAGCCACCAGTAGTGAAACCCAGCGGAAGTAGCGTTCAAACTCTCCGATACCATCACCGCTGGCGGCGCCGAAGTACAAGGCGATGGCAAACATCATTACTTGCATGGTGCCAAGCCCGGCGACACCCAGGCGGCGCAATGCAGCGCGGTGTTCACTTTGGATCACCACTTCGCGATTGGCCGCAGTGGCCGGCGCCGGTCGATAGCCGATCCGCTCCAATTCCGCAAACAGCTCACTGGGTTTAATCATTGTCGGATCGAATGCAATTTGTGCCCGTTGGGTACTGGCGTTGACCGAAACCTTTTTGATGCCGTCCAGCTGACCCAGATGTTTTTCAATTAACCAGACACAGGCGGCACAGGTAATACCGCTGATCAACAGAGCGGCGATCTTGCCACCATCATCCCAGTCGTGCACAAACTGCTGCTGAACTTCCGCCAGGTCATAGGCGGCCCAACGGTCGCGTGGCTGTGCTTCCTCCGGTCTATCGCTGTCTTTCTCACGAAAGCGATAGAAGCCATCCAAACCGCCGGAAACAATAGCACCAGCCACCGCTTCACAACCGGGACAGCACATACTGCGGGCAACCCCCTCGATAACCACCGTGTGGTGACTACCGGGGGGAACAGGAAGCCCACAGTGAAAACAGGAAGAAGCAGTAGACGTCATTGACTCACGGCGTTCAGTGGCACGGCATCGCCGAGATCGAAGTTAACCTCACCTTTCAAACGCCATTCCGCTTGCTGGTGCATTTCGGGATCGAGTTCAGGCATCAGACGAAGGTACCAGCGGTTCTCTACATCGCTGGGCAATGTGCCCTGATAGCGACCTATGGCGAGCTGCGACAGCTGGATATGCTGATCCAGGTCAGCTTCCACCGGGTGGCTCAAGGTGAGCAGCAGAATCTTGGGATAATCAAGATCACCATCCAGCTCCACCGTAACCCTACGCTCGGGTCGTTGGAATTGGACCCTCGCAGCCAACCCCAACTCCTTGGCGCGGATGTCCTGGTCGGCGCTAAAGTGGTACATGCGGCTGTCTTTGTAGTAGGTGTCACTGACCTGGTCGTCAGCAAAGCGCACCGCTATCGAGACGGTGATTGTAGACACTACGACCACTGCAATCAGTGGTGCCAGGACCATCCAGGCCCAGGGTTCCCGATACCAGGGATTTGCCGTTGGTTTATTCATCGCGTTACCAAAAAGTTACCGTTTTATACAAAAATTCGAGCCCGCCTGAGCGGGCCCGTACTTTGCAACGGGAGGAGAGCCCCGTCTACTGCTGTGGACCAATAAACGCCGCTCGGCGTTTAACAATCAGCTCAGGATTATCGACTGCCTCAACAATAATCTCGATGTCGTGCTTGGCTTCCTTCAGCTGTGCCGTCGGAACGCTTACCCGGATAGGTACAGAGAAAATCTCTCCCGGCACCAGATAAATCTTCCTGGGCTTTCGAACCGAATAGTCGTAACCGGTCTTACCTTGCACTTTGATCGAAAACTCGTGAGGCGTCTGGTCCATATTGGTGATCTTGATCATGTACACATTCTGTACCTGCCCCTGTAATTCCCGGAACATACGGACGCCGCGGTCACGAGAGACCTCAGCTTCGATCGGGCTGCGGGTAACCACCTGCTGAGCAAATAAACCGGTCATCGTCAGCAGGATCAGTGCATAGCCGAACAGTCGCGGACGGAGGAAACGGGTCTTGCCGGTCTGTAACTCATCTTCCGAGGTAAAACGGATCAGCCCTCGCTCGTACTCCATCTTGTCCATAACACTGTTACAGGCATCAACACATAGACCACAATTGATGCATTCATACTGCATGCCATCGCGAATATCGATATCCACCGGGCACACCTGGACGCACCAGTAACAGTCGATACAGTCGCCCATACCTTCTGCCTTATAGTCCACCGTCTTCTTGCGTGGGCCGCGGGTCTCACCGCGCTTGGCATCGTAGTAAACAGCGAGGGTATCCTGGTCGTACATCACCGACTGGAAGCGCGCGTAGGGACACATGTACTTACACACCTGCTCGCGCAAGAAGCCCGCATTCATGTAAGTGGCGAAAGTAAAAAAGGCGACCCAGAAGACACCCTGTGGATTGGCTTTGAATGTGGCCAGATCCACCACGAGATCACGGACCCCATAGAAATAACCTACGAAAGCCAGCGCCGTTGCCAGGGAGATCAGCAGCCAGATGGTGTGAGTGCCGCCCTTGCGCAAAACCTTTTCCAGATTCCAAGGGGCTTTATCCAATTTCATGCGCTTGTTACGGTCACCTTCACAGATGCGCTCGCCCCAGATAAACATCATGGTCCAGACCGTCTGCGGACAGGTAAAACCACACCACACCCGCCCCATCCAAGTGGTGATGGCAAACAAAGCAAAAGCGGCAATAATCAGCAGCCAGGCTAAGAGAAAGCCATCCTGAGGGCCGAAAGTGGTCCAGAGAATATGGAATTGACGGGTGGGCAGATCAAAGAAGACCGATGGGCGTCCATCAATATTGATCCAAGGGAGAAAGAAAAAAGCCAGCAGCAGCGGCAGACCGGTATATTTGCGGATACGGGTAAACACACCGCGAATATGGCGGATATAAACCTTGTCTTCCGACTCATACAACATGCGATAGCGAACTTCGCCATCACCTTCCTGTTCTTCACGGGTGGGAATTAAATCACTCACAACAACCTCACTCTCGCACGGGCACATCAGTACGTGGGTTAGGTAGCCACTTATGTTGAGGCTTTTTCTCCGTCCCAGTAGCGCCCGGAGTCCCTTGAAAAAACAAGGCCCGGCAAATGCCGGGCCTCAATCGTTAATTACTGCTGTTCCTCATCCTGTTGGGACAGGCTATAGACATAAGCCGCCACCAGGCGAATCTTGTCTTCTCGCAGTTTGTCTTTCTGCGCGGGCATTATATTGGTCCGACCTCCGCGAATAGTCTGCTGGATCTGCTCACGCTTGCTGCCGTACAACCAGATATTGTCAGTCAGGTTCGGGGCACCCAGGGCTTGGTTACCCTTGGCGTCCATACCGTGACACGCCATACACACCGTATTAAATACTTTCTTACCCTCGACAGCCATAGGGGCATCATGGGCCAGGCCATTCAGGGAGAGCACGTATTCCGTGGCATTCACAACACCTTCTTCGCCAATCACCGGCCCCTGCGGAGGCATCATACCCTGACGGCCGTTGTTCAGGGTCTCCAGGATTTTCTCCGGAGTACCGCCATACAGCCAGGCATTATCGGTCAGGTTGGGAAAACCCAAATAACCGCCAGCATCGGCACCGTGACACACGGCGCAGTTGTTAGCGAAAATTCGCGAACCCATCTTGATCGCCTGAGGAGTTTGAGCAATTTCCTCAATCGGCATGTCTTTGTACTTACCGAAAGTTTCGTGGAATTTTTCCTGGGCCTCAGCCTGGGAAGCTTCCAGGGCACCCACCGATGACCAGCCACTTACCCCTTTGAAATTACCCATACCCGGATAGATCACCAGGTATCCCACTGAGAATACCAGCGTGACGATGAACAGCATGAACCACCACTTGGGCAGAGGGTTATCGTACTCCTCAATACCGTCGTAGACATGGCCTGTTGTTTTGTTTTCCGGTTCGGCCTGATCGTCCACCGCCACTTTTCGGTTGGCGAACAACACCCAGGTAATCAACGCCAGATTGGCGAGGGTGAGCACAATTACCCACACACTCCAGAATGTACTCATTACTTATCCTGCCCCTGTTTTCGATTGGCTCCGGGTTTTTCCCCGGAATTGGATTCGTCCTGCTGAGCGGCCGACTTCTCCTTGTCGGCTTGTTGCTCTTCATCGGCAAATGGCAAATTGGCATCTTCGTCGAAGCGCTTCTTGCGCTTCGGCGAGAAGGCCCACCAGCAAACTGCCAGAAAAGCCACTGCTCCAAGAACCAAACCGATTTCCCGCAATGTTTCTATAGTCACGAGCTTCCTTCCTCGCTATTAGCGTTTTTGGGTAACCAGGGTACCCAGCTGCTGCAAGTAAGCGACCAACGCATCAATTTCCATCACCTTGCCACCTTCGAAAGGCTCGGCGGCAGTGGCGATATCTTCGTCGGTGTAGGGCACACCGACGAAGCGCAGCGCCTCCATCTTACGTGCGGTGTATTCACCGGTTACTACATTGTCGAACAACCATGGATAGGCCGGCATAATGGATTGAGGCACACGGATGCGCGGATTGTACAAATGCTCCCGGTGCCACTTATCCGAATAGAGTCCTCCCCCCACGCGCGCCAGGTCGGGACCGGTGCGCTTGGAGCCCCACAGGAAGGGGTGCTCGTAAATAGATTCCTGTGCCATGGAGTAGTGGCCATAACGCTCAACTTCCGCACGCAGAGGACGAATCATCTGCGTGTGGCAAACGTGACAGCCTTCGCGAATATAAATATCGCGACCTTCCAATTGCACTGCCGTCAACGGCTTCTGGCCCGGCAGGGGTGTGTAGTTATCCTTGGTAAAAAATTGCGGAACGATCTCAACCAGTGCGCCAAAGCTGATGGCGATAATGATGAAAAAGATCATCCAGCCGATGTTTTTTTCTACGAGGTCATGATTCTTCACAATCTAAACTCCTATGCCGCAGGCACTGCACGAACGGTGTTATCGGCTGCAGCGTCGTTTACTCTTTGGGTAATCGTGCGGTAAACGTTGTAAGCCATCAGCAGCATACCCACCAGGAACATAGCACCGCCCAACCAGCGCACGACGTAACCCGGATGGCTCGCAACAACACTATCCACGAAGCTGTAAGCCAGGGTGCCATCGGCGTTGAATGCACTCCACATCAGCCCTTGGGTAATGCCGTTCACCCACATCGCAGCGATATAAAGCACAGTGCCGACAGTGGCCAGCCAGAAGTGCGCGTTGATCAGCTTGGTACTGTACATTTCGCGACGCTTCCACAGTACTGGAACCAGGTGATACAGGGCACCGATGGAAATCATGGCAACCCAGCCCAATGCACCGGAATGTACATGGCCGATAGTCCAGTCGGTATTGTGAGAAAGGGCGTTCACGGTCTTGATAGACATCATCGGACCTTCAAAGGTAGACATACCATAAAAGGACAGGGATACCACCAGGAAGCGCAGGGTCGGGTCGGTGCGCAGCTTATGCCAAGCGCCGGACAACGTCATGATGCCGTTGATCATACCGCCCCAAGAAGGTGCCAGCAGAATCAGGGACATCACCATCGCCAGGCTCTGAGCCCAATCGGGCAGCGCTGAGTAGTGCAAGTGGTGACCACCGGCCCAAACGTACAGGGAGATCAGTGCCCAGAAGTGAATGATGGACAGCTGGTAGGAATAAATTGGGCGGCCGGCCTGCTTCGGTACGAAGTAGTACATGATGCCGAGGAATGCAGCCGTCAGGAAGAAGCCCACGGCGTTGTGGCCATACCACCACTGGATCATTGCGTCCTTGGTACCCGAATAGATAGAGTAGGACTTGAACGGAGCAACCGGAATCTCCAAATTATTAATAATATGGAGTACAGCAATAGTGACAATGTAAGCGCCAAAGAACCAGTTCGCCACATAGATGTGGGAGGTTTTGCGTTTAACGATGGTGCCAAAAAATACCAGTGCGTAGGCAACCCAAACCAGTGCGATCAGGATATCGATGGGCCACTCAAGCTCAGCGTATTCCTTGGTAGAGGTGAATCCCATTGGCAGGGTAATCGCCGCCGCCACAATCACCGCCTGCCATCCCCAGAAGGTAAAGGGAATCAACCAGCCACCCCAAAGCCGAACCTGACAGGTGCGCTGCACCACGTAATAGGAAGTCGCAAATAGCACGCTACCACCAAAGGCAAAAATTACCGCATTGGTGTGCAGGGGCCGCAAACGCCCGAAGTGGGAGAATGGCTGCCAGATATCATTGAGTGCAGGCCAGGCCAACTGGGCTGCGATCAATACGCCCATGCCCATACCAAAAATGCCCCAGACCACGGACATGATGGTGAACTGGCGCACGATATTGTAGTCATAGTCCGGCACAGGGCCGGTCTTTGCCACCGTTGTCGTCATGTTTTTACTTCCGTTGCTTTTAAGATTTGGTTCCACTGTGCAGGACTGGCCCACCAGAGAGTCTGCAGCAGTTATGTGTCACTCATAACTGTTACTATTAGCCGGATAAGGATTTAAGCGCATCCCTGTCCGGCTATTGCTGATCTAAATCAATTTTCTTCCTTTACCAGCGGCAATGCGCAGGCGCAGGGCGTTGAGCTTGATAAAGCCCTCCGCATCTTTCTGGTCATAAGCCCCAGCATCGTCTTCGAAGGTAGCGATACGCTCATCGAAGAGACTCTCCGCAGAGCGGCGGCCAACCGCACTCACACTGCCTTTGTACAGTTTGAGGCGAACCTCACCGTTCACCACATCCTGGGATTCATCAATCGCAGCCTGCAGCATACGGCGCTCCGGAGACCACCAGTAACCGTTGTAGACCAACTCGGCGTAGCGGGGCATTAGAGAATCTTTCATATGGGCGACTTCACGATCCAGCGTGATCGACTCAATGGCCCTGTGCGCCTTCATCAAAATAGTGCCGCCGGGCGTTTCATAGCATCCGCGAGACTTCATGCCCACGTAACGGTTTTCTACGATATCCAAGCGGCCAATACCGTTGTCACCACCCAGTTTGTTCAGCTTTTCCAGCAGGGTGGCAGGGCTCAAACGCTCATCATCGATCGATACCGGATCGCCTTTTTCAAAACCGACAGTGATATAGGTCGGCTCTTCCGGCGCAGCTTCCGGGCTCACGCTCCAACGCCACATATCCTCTTCGGCTTCCGCCCAGGGATCTTCAAGATTGCCGCCCTCATAGGAAATATGCAGCAGGTTGGCGTCCATCGAATAGGGGGATTTCTTTTTACCGGAAGAGAAATCCACTGGAATATTACGCTGCTCGCAGTACTCCATCAGTTTTTTGCGGGAGTTCAGGTCCCACTCACGCCAGGGCGCAATTACCTGAATACCTGGCTTCAGTGCATAGGCACCCAACTCAAAGCGCACCTGGTCGTTGCCCTTGCCGGTGGCACCGTGGGAAATCGCATCGGCACCGGTCTCGTTGGCAATCTCAATCAGGCGCTTGGCAATCAGTGGACGCGCAATAGAGGTGCCTAACAGGTATTCACCCTCGTAAATCGCATTGGCACGGAACATCGGGAAAACGAAATCGCGAACATATTCCTCGCGCAGATCGTCGATATAAATCTCTTTAATACCGAGTGCCTCGGCCTTAGCTCTGGCCGGTTCCACCTCTTCACCCTGGCCGATGTCTGCGGTGAAGGTCACCACCTCACAGTTGTAGGTATCCTGCAACCAACGCACGATTACGGACGTATCCAAACCACCGGAATATGCCAGTACCACCTTTTCGATTTTGCTCATTGCTGTCCTCTGCTGCCGGAAAAACGCCGCCACGACAATAGCGCAGCAACGCGAATCGCCATTGCGCAAATTTGGTGTCGGTCTGGGGGAGTTATTCTTGGAGATATGCCCAGGATCGGTAATTTGCGGGCACAGTAATACCCACACTCTTTGTCGGGGCGCGATTGTAGCGCCTATGATCGCGATCGACTAGCACCATGGCGCCTGCCAACGCAATTGATTAATTTTTAACCCCCCGTGCATCGCAATTTTGCAGCGCATCGGGTAGCATGCGCGCCGCACAACGACTCACTACGGTAAAAAGCACCACGGAGTACCATGACGGAGCAAATCACTCTTCGCGCCCCTGACGACTGGCATATTCACCTGCGCGATGGCGCCGCTCTCGAGCGCACAGTACCCGATGCCGCACGACAATTTCGCCGTGCGATAGTGATGCCAAACCTAGTACCACCGGTAACCGATGCCGAGAGCGCCACGGCTTATAAAGAGCGGATTTGTGCACAGATTCCCGCCGGCACCCCGTTTGAACCGCTGATGGTGATCTACCTCACCGACAAGACGGATGCCGCTATCATCCGTCAAGCCCATGCGGCCGGAATTATCGCCGCAAAACTGTACCCCGCTGGCGCGACCACCAATTCCGATTCCGGTGTAACCGATATCACCAACATCTACTCAGCACTGGAGGAGATGCAGACCTGCGGAATGAAGCTGCTGGTTCACGGAGAAGTAACCACCAGTGATATTGATATCTTCGATCGCGAACACGTCTTTATTGAAAAGACCCTCTCCCGCCTGGTAGACGATTTTCCTACCCTAAAAGTGGTGTTTGAACATATCACCACCGCACAAGCGGCTGAATTTGTTCAGGGCGCCCGCGAAGGTGTTGCCGCAACCATTACTGCACACCACCTGCTGTACAATCGCAACCACATGTTAGTGGGCGGCATCCAGCCGCACTTTTACTGCCTGCCAATTCTCAAGCGTGGATATCACCAGAACGCACTGATTGAAGCGGCCACCAGCGGCAATCCAAAATTCTTCCTGGGTACCGACTCAGCCCCCCACGCCCGCCACAAAAAAGAGCACGCCTGTGGCTGCGCGGGTTGCTATACCGCTTACTCGGCGATCGAGCTGTACGCAGAAGTCTTCGAGCGCGCGGGCAAACTCGACAAACTCGAGGGTTTCGCCAGTGAGTTTGGGCCGGACTTTTATGAGCTGCCACGCAACCAGGACACCATCACTTTGGCCAAAAGCCCCTGGACCCTGCCGGAAAAACTGGCAATGGGAGGAGAAAATCTGATTCCCCTCGCGGCCGGTGAAACCTTAAACTGGCAACTTGTATAATTGGGTACTGCCTGATTACAGTGCTTGTGGGGAAGTTTCTCCCTGCGGGTGCGCCAACTTGAACACACCACCCAGCCCTACCAGTGCCCGCAATTGCCGGCCTGAAGACAAGATTTACAAGGAATCACTGTGACACCCGCGGAAGAACCCACAGGACCAAAAAGCTCTCTCGCCCAGCGATTCCGAGGCTTTCTGCCCGTGGTAATCGACCTAGAGACCGGCGGCTTTAACGCCCGTACCGACGCATTGCTGGAGGTTTCAGCGGTTATCCTGGACATGGATGACAGCGGCACCCTCTTCCCGCTGGAGACCCACAGTTTCCACCTGGAGCCTTTTGAAGGCGCCAATGTAGAGCAGTCTGCTCTCGACTTTATCGGCATCGATCTCGAATCGCCAGAGCGCGATGCCTGGCCGGAAGAGATTGCCATACCGGAATTGTTTCGCAAGATTCGCAGTGCCGTGAAAAAACACAGCTGCACCCGCGCCGTCGTGGTTGCCCACAATGCACATTTTGATCTGGGCTTCGTCAATGCGGCGGTGGAACGCTGTGGTGTCAAACGCAACCCGTTCCACCCCTTTTCCTGCTTCGATACCGCCAGTCTCGCCGGCCTCGCCTATGGCCAGACCGTACTAGCCAAGGCTTGTCAGGTAGCGGGGATCGAATTTGACAACAACTGCGCTCACTCGGCAGAGTACGATGCAGAAAAAACTGCAACGCTCTTTTGCGGCATCGTCAATAAGTGGAAAGAGATGGGCGGCTGGCCCCTGGAAACCGAAGCGGCCACCGAAGAAACTGAGTAGCCACCAGGCTGCTCAGTGCAAGTGGGTATTTGCCCAAGAGCGACACAAATACTCAAAACTTGTTGACAAAACACACGCTATGCGCAGACTATGCCCACTTGGGTGATTTTTTGTTCAAAACACTGTATTATGTTCGCTTATACATAAAAACCGGATAAGCGCCGTGGCCAAAAAAGCATCCTCCTCTTCCAATCGCAAGCAGCCTACCCCCCTTGAGACCAGCGAAAGCATTGAAGAACAGGTAAAGGCTTTTCTCGCCGAAGGTGGCGAGATCAAACAGGTGCCTAAAGGTGTAAGCGGCCAGACCAATACTTCCGGCCCTAAGCACATCACCCTCGGGAAAAAACCCAGAGCTTAAGCTGGTAGCACCGGCACATCACCTGCCCTCCAATAAAAAACCCCGACAGCGCCCCGCACACCGTAGCCGTGGGGCGCGGCCGGGGCCGCTTGAACAGGGCTGCAATCGCGCAGCCCCGCACCTGTAAAGTCAGGGCATCTCTTCCAGCTCTGCACCCTCTTTTACCGGCGGCATCAGATCTTCTTTGGAGATTTTTAGTGCCATCAGCACATTCGCAGCCACGTATACCGAGGAGTAGGTACCCACAACCACACCCACAATCAATGCCAAGGAGAAGTTGTGGATCAACTCACCACCGAAGAATTGCAGCGCCCAAAGCACCAACAAAGTAGTGAAAGATGTCATAAAGGTACGGCCGAGGGTCTGGCTGATAGAGATATTGATAATCTCCTCAGCTTCAGCCTTGCGCACCTTACGGAAGTTCTCGCGGATACGGTCTGATACCACAATGGTATCGTTCAAGGAGTAACCAATCACCGCCAACACCGCCGCCATCACCGTCAGGTCAAAGTCCAACCCCAACAGTGCAAAGAAGCCCAGCACGATAATGACATCGTGGCCCAGAGCAGCCACAGCGCCAAAAGAGAACTTATACTGGAAGCGCAAGGCGACGTACATCATTACCAAGACCAGCGCCACCATCATGCCCAAGCCACCGTCGTCGCGCAGCTCTGCGCCAACTTGAGGCCCGACCATTTCAACGCGACGCAACTCCACATTGCCCTCGCTGCCGGCCTTAAGGACCTGCACGACTTTGTCGCCAATAGGCGTCACAACCTCCTGATTGGTGGCACTAACCTGCGTTTCTTCCTCAGTCACCGAAGGCGGCAACTTGATCAACAGGTCTCTTTCAGAACCAAAATTAACTACCGTAGCACCATCGTAACCGGCCTCGTCCAGCTGGCGGCGCACATCACCGATAAATGGCGTTACTTCGTAGCCCACCTCAACCTGGGTGCCACCGGTAAAGTCCAGACCAAACTTCAGGCCATTAATAGCCAGCACTGCGATAGAAGACAGTACCAGCACCACCGAGACAATCCCGGCAAGCTTGCGCCAGCGCATAAAGTCATAGACACGCTTACCCATGTACTCGGTAATTTTGCCGTTTTCCACTTTGCTCTCACTCATGACTGACTCCCTTAAATCCAGAGCTTCTGGACACGGCGACCGCCGTAGAACAAATTAATAATCGCCCGCGTACCCATAATGGCGCTGAACATGGAGGTGAGAATACCGATAGACAGAGTTACCGCGAAGCCCTGTACCGGGCCAGAACCGATGGCATACAAGATAACTGCCACAATCAGGGTGGTGATATTGGCATCTACAATAGTGCTGTAGGCATTGTCAAAACCGGCTGTGATCGCTGTTTGGGGAGGCATCCCATTCCTGAGTTCCTCCCGTATTCGCGAGAAGATAAGCACATTGGCATCCACCGCCATACCCACGGTCAATACGATACCGGCGATACCGGGCAGCGTAAGGGTTGCACCCAGCAGCGACATAACCGCCACCAGCAGGATCAGGTTTACTGCCAGGGCCAGGTTCGCAGCCAAACCAAATACGCGGTAGGAAATCAGCATACAGATAAGTACCGCCAACAAGCCGTACTCCACCGACTGAATACCCACTTTGATGTTATCCGCACCCAAAGATGGACCAATCACGCGCTCTTCCACAAAGTACATCGGCGCAGCCAGGGCACCGGCACGCAGCAGCAGGGCCAGTTCCTGGGCTTCAGCCGGGCTGTCCAGGCCGGTGGTGCGGAACTGCTTGCCCAGGGCACTCTGTACCGTGGCCAGGCTGATAATTTTTCGCTCTTCGGTGCGCTTCTGCACGGTAACTTCATTACCGTTTTCGTCGATCTCGGTTACCGGCTCAAAGCGGGTTTCAATAAACAGAGTGCCCATACGGCGGCCGACGTTCTTCCAGGTGGCCCTGTGCATTAACTCGCCACCGCGCGCATCCAGGGTGATATTCACCTGTGGGAAGCCGCTCTCATCGTAGCCAACGCGAGCATTGGTGACGCTGTCACCCTTGATAATGATCTGGCGCTCCAGCCAAGCACCACCGTACATTTGGCGCTGGGTTTCATTCCGGTACTCGAAGTATTCCTTACTGGAAACCAGCTCATCCGGGCGGGCCTCCATACGGTATTCGAGATTGGCGGTCTTACCGATAATCCGCTTGGCTGCTGCGGTGTCCTGAACACCCGGCAACTCCACAACAATACGGTTGCGCCCCTGACGCTGAACAATCGGCTCGGCCACACCCAGTTCGTTCACCCGGTTGCGCAGAGTGGTGAGGTTCTGCGAGACCGCGTAATCCTCCAGCTGCTTGACTTCCTGCTCGGTCAGGGTAGCGCGGATCTCCAGGTTCTCACCGCTACCCAGTTCGCGCAGCTGTAACTGCGGGAATTCTTTGCGCATGGTGGAAAGCGCCAGGCTGCGCAGCTCTTCACTGCGGAAGCGGGCGATAATCTCGCGATCATCCACCAAATCAACACTGCGATAACGGGCCTTGGCCGCCCGCAACTTGCTCTTAACTTCCTGCTCGTAACTCTCCATATTGTTTTTGACGATAGTGTTGGTATCCACTTCCATCAGGAAGTGCACACCACCGGCCAGGTCCAGACCGAGCTTCATCGGGCTGGCACCGATATCACTTAACCACGGCGGCGTGGTGGAAGCCAGGTTCAGCGCCACCACATAATCATTGTGGCCAAGCGCCCCCTGAATCGCCCGCTTTGCCGGCAACTGCTCCTCCATGGAGTTCAAGCGGATCAGCACTGCCTTACTCCCAACTTCACCACCGAAGTAAGTAATACCCGCTTCATCCAGGGCTTTTTGTGCATTCGCAAGCACATCGGGGCCTATGACCATGGCACTGGACTGCCCGGAAATCTGCACGGCAGGGTCCGGCTTGTAAAGATTGGGCGCGGCGTAGATCAGGCCAAAGGCCACAACCGCGAGAATCAGAAAGTACTTCCAGATCGGGTAGCGATTCATGCTGTTCTCATTGTTCTATAGCGACCCCGAGGGGCGGTAAATCTTGGCAATTCGCCTGGATATGCGGGCAGTATACGCAGAATGCAAGGTACACCGTCCCCAATAAAAGTGGGGGCTGATTATACGGGGATCGGGGGATCGGACAAATTAAAGAGGTGCTGCAATGAGACCAACAGCACCCCAGGTAGGTTGAAAACGACGACTAATCAGGGCGCCAGCGGCGGAATCTCACGCCCCAGGCCACGGTAGAACTCCACGACATAGGCCTCCAGCTCATTGGCGGCAATGGCATCGCGCAGCTTTTGCATCAAACGCTGGTAGTGGCGAAGATTGTGAATGGTGTTCAGCTGCGCACCCAGAATTTCACCGCAGCGGTCCAGGTGATGCAGGTAGGCGCGGGAGAAGTTCTCACAGGTATAGCAATCGCACTCCCCCTCCAGCGGGCCCGTATCGTGGCGATGCCTGGCGTTGCGGATTTTCACTACACCTTCGAAGGTAAACAGGTGGCCGTTGCGAGCATTGCGAGTGGGCATTACGCAGTCGAACATATCCACACCGCGGCGCACCGCCTCGACAATATCTTCCGGCTTGCCCACACCCATTAGATAGCGCGGCTTGTCCTCCGGCATTTTGTGAGCCAAGTGATCCAAAACCTTGATCATCTCATCTTTTGGCTCACCCACCGACAGGCCGCCAATGGCATAGCCATCGAAACCAATTTCCGCTAGACCGCGCAGGGAAACATCGCGCAGCTCTGGAAACATACCGCCCTGCACAATACCAAACAGCGCCGACGGGCTATCGCCGTGCGACTTCTTGGAACGCTCCGCCCAGCGCAGAGACAACTCCATGGACTTGCGCGCTTCATCAGTAGTGGCCGGATAAGGCGTGCACTCATCAAAGATCATTACAATATCGGAACCCAGATCCCGCTGAACACGCATGGATTCTTCCGGGTCCAAAAATACCGGACTGCCATCAATCGGCGAGCGGAAGGAAACCCCCTCTTCCGTAATTTTGCGCAGTTCACCCAGGCTAAATACCTGGAAGCCACCGGAGTCTGTCAGAATCGGGCCGGACCATTGAGTGAAGTCATGCAGGTCGCCGTGGGCTTTGACTACTTCGGTACCCGGACGCAACATCAAGTGGAAGGTATTGCCCAGAATAATCTGTGCACCGATACCTTCGATATCCCTCGGCAACATCCCTTTCACGGTGCCGTAAGTGCCCACCGGCATAAACGCCGGGGTTTCCACCACACCACGAGGGAAACGCAAACGACCACGACGGGCCTTGCCATCGGTGGTATCCACTTCAAACTGCATAAAACATTCGCGGCTCACGGGGTATCTCCTTTCGCTGGTGCTACTTCTTCTTTTTGGGCATTAGGGTCGCGGGTAATAAACATGGCATCACCGTAACTAAAGAAGCGGTAACGCTCCTCAACAGCGGCCTTATAAGCAGCCATCGTATGCTGGTACCCCGCAAAGGCGCTCACCAGCATCAATAAAGTGGATTCCGGCAAGTGGAAGTTGGTGACCAACTTATCCACAACCTGAAATTCATAGCCGGGATAAATAAAGATATCCGTTTCCCCCACCGTGGCCTGCAACTGGCCACTGCGCGCCGCACTTTCGAGTGCGCGCACACTGGTGGTACCCACCGCGATCACATTGCCACTGCGGGCTCGGCAAGCGGCTACGGCATCCACCACATCCTGGGAGACATCCAGCACTTCGCTGTGCATCTGGTGCTCGAGAATATTGTCTACACGCACCGGCTGGAAGGTACCCGCCCCCACATGCAGGGTAACGAAGACTACCTCAGCACCTTTATTCCGCAGCGCACCAATCAATTCATTATCAAAGTGCAGCCCCGCCGTCGGCGCCGCCACAGCCCCCGCATTACAACCGTACACGGTTTGGTAACGCTCGCGATCGCTGGCATCATCCTCGCGATCAATATAGGGAGGCAGCGGCATATGGCCGAGGCGATCGAGAATTGCCAGCACGCCCTCGTCTTTGGGGAAAGACAACTCGAACAGCGTATCCCTCCTGCCAGTCACCTCAATACGGGTGCCGTCTTCAAGGACGATGCTGGAGCCGGGCTTGGGCGACTTACTGGAGCGCACATGAGCCCAGATATCCGTTTTGTTAAGCACCCGCTCCACCAGGATTTCCAACTTGCCGCCGGTCTCCTTCTGCGCGAACAAGCGGGCCGGGATTACCCGCGTATCATTGAAAACTATCAGGTCACCTATTTGTACCTGGTCGAGAATATCTGGGAACTGCCGGTGTGTGATGGCCCCGCTGGGCCCATCCAAACACAAAAGACGGCTGCCGCGGCGCTCCTCGGTGGGCGCGCGGGCGATCAGCTCATCGGGCAGATGAAAGTCAAAGTCCTGACGCTGCATGGAATCCTGAAAAATTAGAAACTGTGGAGAGGTCGCGAAGGTTATAGGAAATTTTAGGAGCTGTTAACTGGGACGACAGAAAATGCGCTAAGTTATTGAAATCACTGGTTGACCCAGGCCAAAGCATTGCTATAATCACGCCCTCTTCGCACCGACCCCAAGGTCGAGCAGCGACAGTGCCAGAGTGGTGAAATTGGTAGACACAGGGGATTCAAAATCCCCCGCCCTTAAAAGCGTGCCGGTTCGAGTCCGGCCTCTGGTACCATCTCTCAAACCCGCGTCAGCCCTAGCTTTCGCGGGTTTTTTAATTCTGATATACCTTCCCTCAACTTTGAAGAATGGCGCTTAAAAGATCCAGAGTGTCCACATTGTGTCCACACAGGATTTTTTTGACTCCCCCTTGCCCACATGTGGACACCATCAATCTATTGCTTTCCCCTTGTGAAACTTCTCTTCATTTCTCTTCACAACTCTTCAAAGTGTGAAATTCAATTCTTACCCAAACCCCGCACCAGCTCAGGCCAGGGCCGCTAGTCTCATTTCATCAACTAAAAGAGTGCCAAAAATCGGCAGGCGTGGGGAGGAGTGACCGGCACCGTTTTTTGTGGTACGTTTTTTAAACAGCTTGGCTTGACCCCCTAGGAATCTAAGGGGTTAGAAGAAGACTCACAGATTTTGCGGCCAATAGAGCCTATGAAGGATTTTGAAATCTAATCATTGATAATTTTTCGTGGGGAATCGCCAAAAGCACTTTCGGCCAATCCTTCAGACTTACTAGCTAATTCAGATTCAGGAAGGGAAAAAATGGAAAGTAAAGACCAAGAGAAAGTTAGGTATCTACGGTAAGCTCCAAGGTGTTAGCCTCTCTCTTCTGCAAGCAGCCTTATATAACTAGGAAATTAAAAGCCAAGCCTCCACCATGAACGAAATTATTCTTCTTTACTTAATTGGGTATGTAATAATTTTTTTGTGGTTGCGAAGAGATAAGCCAGCAACATATGGGCTAGGCAAAGAGTTCGTATTTAAATGGCTATTTATCTCATTCCTATCAGTGGCAGCATCCTTGGTAACTCTCAGCGGGATATTCAATATTAAAGGTGCTCTAGGAATAAGCATTTCACTTTTAATTGGTTACATCCCATTCTGGAGAGCTGTTTCACGTTACCCCCTTAAATTTTTTTGAGGTGAACCAATAGCATTTTACGATATGCAGTATGCCATGTGTCTCGAGCATACAGCTTTCATCAGGGGGCAGTGCCCAACACAAACTAAAAGGAAAACTCATAATGGACTGGTTAAACGAAGCAATTGATAAAAAAATTGAAAAAGAACGTAATGAAAAAGCCGAATGGAAACTAAAACAACAACGGGATGAACAGGAACGTCTTGAAGGATACAGATCGGCAGCAAAAGCATTAAATAATCTTCTACCTTTTTTCACTAACATCGAGGAAACTTTAAAATCAAAGGGGCTCTCAGGAGAGTTATCTATCGGAGAATCAACTTACGTTAATACAAAAGAAACTTTCATCTATCAACTCTCAATAGTGATAGACGGAAAAGTTTCAGGAAACAAAAACAAACCTACTGACATAAAGAACGAGATAAACTTTTCTGTGAAATATGACCAAAATGACAAAAAAATAAAAATATATGCTAAATATTCTGGCGTAGACCCTGTAAAAATAATTAGCCAAACTAAACCTACCCACCTCAATCCAGAAGTGGTCGAGAAAGAAGCAAAAGATTATTTTCAAAAATTATGGTCGGATGACACATAACAACCAAGGATAGATTCACATCCCGCTTTCGTGGATTGCGCCTCATATATTTACACGACAACTGGCAACAGTATTAGATTTCAGGGATATTGAAACAATTATGTTATTTGAATGGGACGATGATAAAGATAGACTAAATCAACAAAAACATGAAATGCCCTTAAGGGCCGGCATTCCAGCTTTTGATGATTTAAACGCAATCGAATTTGAAGACAATAGAATAGACTACGGAGAGGAAAGATATATTCTTATTGGTTTAGACAACAGAACCAAGCTACTGTATGTTGTGTACACAATGCGAGAAAAAGGCGTCACACGTCTTATTTCAGTTCGCAAGGCTACTAAATCTGAAAGAAAGCTTTATGAATCAGGAGGGTATTAGTGATGGGAAAAATTATCCGAAAAGAGCACTCAAAAGAAAACCCCATTGACAACAGAGACATAGATTTCACGAAGGCTGATGAATTATCCGATGAGGATATAGAAGAAAGAGCTAAAAGTGACCCTGATTCCCTACCCTTCACCGAAGAAGAGATAAAAGAAGTCAAAATCAGAAGAAGGAACAGAGATAATGACTAAAATAAGCTCAAAGAATCATATAAAAGGGACCGCAGTGGCCCCCGAATTTAATGTAAGCAAAGTTCGCGCAATGAGCAACAAAGAAGCTGAGGAAAGGGCTAAAAAAGACCCTGACGCCCCTATTGTCGATCCCGCAAAGGTTAGAAGGGTAAAAAGAATTCTTTAGTAAATCACAACCGGAAAAACATTATAATTCTGACTGCAATACATTTTTCCGATGTTTAAATTTTCTTTGGGCCAATGACGAACCAGTAGCCCATCCTTGTGTATGGATAAATCGCTATCGCAGAGGGGGACGGATAAACCGCCCCCCTAGCAAGATGAACCCCTCCTCTCCTCCAACACCCCTCCCCTTTTTATTGAATACTCTGCATAAGTTCCGGTTACAATATCCAGGATTTGCAACCAAGAATAAAAAACGGCCTTCTCTGACTGAGCAATCTCTTCCGCCAGCTCCATTGCCTCTTTCTTGGTAGGTGCTGCAACCTTAAAGCTGTTTGCCCCTCCATTCATCAAATGAACCCTACCTGCAAAAATTGCGTATCTATTATTTTTCCCTTTCATGCCTGTCCCCTACTTTTAAGTAATCAGCTTAAGCCACTATTGGCGTTAGCTGCGATTTCAAATTGTCTGCGCTAGTTTGGTGTGCTGTGATTGCGGCATCTTGTGTTGGCTTCTGCCCGCTGCTTGGGTGTGAGTGAGTCGCCAGCGTACCAGCGAGGGCCGATACTACGCCGATTAAGTCCTCAAGCACTTTTAGCACGTTTAAAGCTTCGCTCCCCAACCAAACCTTACCGCCGTTTTTTACCTTAATAGTTTGTTCCGCTTTGGCGATAGATTCCCGAATATTTCCGATCTGTTCTTTTAAGTCGCGCCCTGCTGAAATATTAATATCACTGGCGGTTGTAATATTTAGATTGTCCAGCGCTGATAAGTTCAGACTACCACCCGATAAGAAGCGTAAAGCCCCAAGGGCTTCAATTATTTTTACCCCTGCAATTTCATCTATAGAGTGTTCTTTAACTTGTCGGTATTCACTGTCGCAGCGGGTTTGCAACTCTGCCGCTTCAATAATTCTGCGTAGTGAATTTTCCCGAATATCCCCATGGGTCTCCCGGCTCCACTCTGCGTGGGCGTCTACTCTTTGCCGTACTGAGTCGCTTTGCTGCCAGGCTAAATCCTCACGGTCGAGCGTTGGAACCCCTACCCCACGCGACAATACCGTCCGAATAAATGGCTGATCTGGCTGGCCATAGGCAAAAGTCAATTCAACCACCGTCCCAGGTTGTGGGAAACCAAACGCGCCGCGTTCATTGCCTGAATTTTGCAGCGGTAACGGTACACTACGAAAAATAGGAAGCTCTTCATCCGCCAGGCCGTCTGGCCTTAAAACCTGTACGTCTACCCCGTAGCGTGGGCGATACTCTTCCGCTAGTTCCTGTTGTTGCATGGGATCGCTAATCGCTACCACTTTTGCCAGTATTGGCAAATGTAACCCGCTATTAATTTCAGGATATAGCCGCGAAATAATTCTTTTTATTTGCTGGTCCACGGGTCCGCGCTCCAGGTAACATTCATAAAATTTCCTGATAGATAAACCTTTGTGGCGTAACTATTATTTAATAGAACTCCAGGCCTCAATCTAGGAATACAAGCAATATTTGCGCGATTGGAAATCCCAAAATTAGTTTGATATCCGATAGGTAATTCCAGGGAGCGCCCCGCCCAATAACTATCCGCCCAACTACCAACAAAAACTTTCCCGTCTCCCTGCTGTTGCCAGA
>NZ_JALBWM010000229.1 GCF_023895975.1 Microbulbifer okhotskensis | reverse complement strand
ATAGCTGATAGCTGATAGCTGATAGCTGATAGCTGATAGCTGATAGCTGATAGCTGATAGCTAGAAGTATGACCCTTATTTCCAATAGTGTCTACTATTGGAAATAAGGGTGTGGTATGGTTTCTCCCCATAAGATCTCCATAATCTACTTGATTTCCGATAACCAGGCCCTCTATGTCACTGCGTTTTGATGCGACACCACTATTTGACTCCTACCGTTCATTCTACGCTCTTGGTCGAGGAGAATTATTCTCAGCTGATGCTCCCGTAGTTAAAAACTTCGTACACTCCATGACAAATACTGTGTCTGAGACCATCTCAGATTACCAGCAGGTAAAGGATTTTCTCTGGAGTAAATGTCGACGCTCGGAAGCGACTTACAATGCATTCCGGAGTGAGTCTGAACGTTTTTTGTTGTGGGCTTGGTGCATACACGGTAAATCCATTGCCATAATGAAAAAGCGAGACATTGAAGCCTACGTTGATTTTGTGGTTGACCCACCAAGAAGCTGGATTGGAACACGGGTATGCCGCAGATTCTCAATAAACAATGGTCAAAAAGTACCTAATAAGGATTGGCGGCCATTTGTAGTGAAGCTTAGTAAAGCGGAACGCAAAGAGTTTCTTAGAAGTGCCTCTGTTTCAGATATTAAGCCTGATGCTGGCGATTATGCGCTAGCTCAGAAATCTCTAAGAGAAGTTTTCTCGAACCTGAGTGTGCTCTACAACCACTTGGTTGAAGAAGACTATGCTTTTGGGAATGTGATTTCGGCCGTCAAAAAGGCCTCTCCCCATCTAATTATTGATGTATCAAACGATGCAGTGAAACGTCTATCGGCACTACAGTGGGAGTATGTCCTGGAGTGTACACGGGCCAAAGCAAATGAAGACTCGGCTTGGGAGCGTCACCTTTTTATAATTGCTAGCATGAAGAGCTTATATTTGCGTGTTAGTGAATTGTCATGTCGCTTCAACTGGGCCCCAAAAATGGGAGATTTTTATAGGGAAGAAGATGACTGGTGGCTAACTGTGTTTGGTAAAGGCAATAAAAAGAGAAAGGTTAGCGTACCAGTTGATTTTTTAGACTACTTACGGAGGTATCGTCTAAGTCGGGGCCTCGACGGACTACCAGCGGTTGGCGAGTCCTCCCCCCTACTCCACCCAGTTCGAAAACATAACCCGGGGTTGCGAGCACGAACCATTTCGCTACTGGCTCAAGAGGCATTCGATCTAGCTAGTGAAAAGATGACTCTAGATGGCTTTGAAGATGATGCAAAGGTTCTCTTGGCCACTTCTACCCATTGGCTTCGCCACACCGGTGCTTCCATGGATGTAGAAAATAGAGCTCTCAAAGATCTATCCGCAGACCTTGGACATGGAAAGCTGGGTACTACTGATAAGGAATACGTCCATGCAGATGATAAAGAGCGGGCAGCTTCTGGGCGAGCGAGGCGAGTTTGAAAACAGGTGGGGTATTAATTATGGGACTACTCTAGTTGCACCTAGAAAGGCAAAAAGTTGAAGAATTACCCCCCCCCTATTCAATTTAATTTTGTAAACATAACTCAGGACTATGATCCCAAACAATCGCTATGTTAACTCAGGAAGTTATCCTACCCAAAAACTATGTCCTATCTGAAACCAGGGAGGGACTCACTGCGCTGAAGTCGTGGGAGGAAGCTCTGCTGCTACTTTACTATTATAGGAACTATTGTTTTGAGTTTTACTTGGCTTCTATTTTTACAAGCCGGACCAACAACTAAGCTAGATGATCCTGCACTTATTGCCTGTATCCAGTTTTCTGAAACGTTCACTTTAATAGCTTCAGTTTCATCAACAGATATAGTGACTGGCACTGATGGAATATAATCCCCGTTTTTATTGTAAGCTCTTATAACCAATGATTGTGGATGCCATAGATCACCTTTTTGAAGAATAATGGCTTCAGGAACCACTTTTAATGAAGTTGCCAAGTCGCCGCTCTCGCACATAGCTTCCCTCATCGTAGTTGTGAACGCTCGGTAATGAACCCCAGCAGCCATGTTCGGGGTTGAAGAACTAAACCCTTCAGAAATTAGTGTAGTTGCATAACACACACCAGCAATCAGGCTCCAAAAGACAGATACAACCGTATTAATAATTCGCACACCTACTCCTATAACCATTTTAGTCTTGGAAGAGAACTTTTAGTATGCTCTGATTCCCTATACACCAATTTTGCTTTACAGAGAAAAGATGATTTAGGCATCAGACCAAAGTGCCTACTGTCTGTTGAATGATCACGATTGTCACCAAGAAGAAAGTAGCCACCAATATCGCTTTTGCTAACCTTATGATAGGTTCCAAAATATGACTCGTTTATACTAAATGCTTTTCCAAAAAGCGACTGGGTATAGCCCACATCACTTACATCATAGGGGCCCAGATCTGAAATGTACCGCTTCTCAATAAGCATACTATTAACGATCAATGTCTTTCCTCTATAAGTGATATCATCACCAGGAATCGCCACTACTCGTTTTATTTTCGTATAGGATCCACCTGATTCTCTGAATACGATAATGTCTCCGCGTTTTATTTTCAGTGAAAACTTTGAGCAAACAACCAAGTCTCCTGATCTTAGGGTTGGCTGCATGGAAAATGAGACAATCTCATAAAACAAGGTATTCATCCACAACACTTCG
The DNA here is from genome assembly GCF_023895975.1 of Microbulbifer okhotskensis. Taxonomy (GTDB): domain Bacteria; phylum Pseudomonadota; class Gammaproteobacteria; order Pseudomonadales; family Cellvibrionaceae; genus Microbulbifer; species Microbulbifer okhotskensis. Next base: position 42 of record NZ_JALBWM010000229.1, on the reverse strand, counting down.
GACAGTTTCATACAGCTATAGCCCCATAGTCACTGTACTGCT
>NZ_JALBWM010000228.1 GCF_023895975.1 Microbulbifer okhotskensis | reverse complement strand
GTATCTGGCCGTGGTTCCTACCTATTTCGCCCCCTAAAACTGTCCGAAGTATTGTGGGTGTATTCTATCGCACTGCTTGTGTAATTTCTTATCTGTAGTACAAATGGAACTTTTCAATAGCAATGCCAAACTACCAGACATAAGGCCATCTATAACTGTATTCCCAGCAGCCAAAAGAAAAACCAGGCACCCCAGAATTACCACGAGAAAATCAGGGGAAAATTTTGCGAAAAGGATAACTTGAGATCCAAACCATTCAAAAGCAATAAAAAAAACAGTGTGGATTAACACATCCAAAAGGAACCAGATACAAATTGACACGGAAAATCTACGCCGCACTCTGAGAGACAAACTGCGTGCATGGAAAAGCGCTGATTTTACTGACTCTCCTCTAAGCACAATAAGTGGCAAAGAGAGACCTCCGGTGACAATCACAAAAAATGAAAAAATAATTGTAAGTAGTAACCCAGAACCAATAAGGAGTACCGCCAACCAGAATTCAATTGGCCGATGTTGCAGATAGTAATTGATGTCATATTCTGTAAAGAAGAAAATCACGCAAAATATAACAATAGCCAGACCAGGAATCATAGCAATTAATATCTTTTGCACCAGCTTCCATGCAAATCCACCGAGACGAGTAGTTATTCGGAAAGTGGTATAAATAGCATTTCGTGCTGCTAGGAAAGGAGGTTCATGTCGATCCAACACTGTGATCAAGGCTGACAGCTTAAATAGCTCTAATATAATTACAACAATAAAAAGTGTAAGTGTGCCAAATAGGCCTGCAGGCGACAGGAAGAAAGAAGCTATTTCATAATCTGCTAAAATTGTATTACCCGACAAGCCAATAACTAAATGCCCTAGAGTAGCAACAATGGGTGAGATGACAATGGCACCAATAAAAACAAATGTATAATGCACCAGGAATAGGCTGTATGCGTCTACCTTCCATCCACGTATAAAAAATTGAATTAGGTTATATACCTTGGGGGTCATGCTCTGAATTTATTCACATTCAAACAGCAGTGTACACAAGGATACCAATAAGCACAGAAATATCAGGGCAAGATATTTTTATAGTCAGACAGATTCACTTTCGAGATGATGAACATGCCATATTTATTAAAATTTTAAATGCTAAAATAACTGGCGCAATTGTTTCCACTACATATAACTCCTTAGATCAGCATATTTCACGGCCAAGCTCTATTTTTGCAAATGAAAATCAAATCGACACCATATAAGCTATCAATGGCAATCATAGTAAGCTTCATTATGGTATCCTGCTCCTCGAGAATTGCCAGATTCATAGATGATTCCGATAGCTTTTCTTACCATGAAATTATAACCGATGAGAAAATTAGTGAACTTGGATTTAAGAAAGAAAAATAGTAACTATTCAGCACTAACCTCAAAAAATTTAAATTTTTCTAATAAATCCTAGGCCACTCCAGGTTAAGAAGTTGCGTTAATACTTCTCCGGGGTCGACATCATTTTTCTGACAGGTCAACAGGTGAGAGCGAATAAGGCAGAAGGCTCTTGCGCCTTCTTCAGAGCGAAAGCAACCCGAGATTTTTTGTTGCACCTTAGCAGGCTGTTGGTCGTTATCTGAGATTTCCCGACCCCGAAATGTGAAAATATAGGCACGAAAATGATCTTATTGGAATTTATTAGGTTTGTTTTAATGTCAAGGCTGCGTAGAATCGATAGATATTTTAAGTATTTTGGCCGTAATTGAGTGAGCCGATTAAAAAGGCTTCAGAAGTTTAAAAAGGTTTGAAAGCTTCGGCAAAACCGAGAACTTTCTAAAAGACCCATCCCCTCAAAGGAGAACGGTAGCGTGACATAAGAGTAAGTAAAAGGCGCTGACCCAAGGTGCTACGAACACCCGGGGCCAGCTAACCAAATTGATAACGTGACTATCAAAATGGCTATATGGATAATACGCTAGAAACTCGCTCGTCTTCAATAAAGTGGAGTACATTCAGCAGTTTGGGGCCACTTCCCAAGCTCTGGAAGCCTAGCGCCCGCCTTTTCCTCTTCTGTGCCTACTGCCCTCGGGCACCACCCCACATTTCCTCCAAACGTTAAAACCCAAGCTTCCCCACCTCGGAAGCGCTCAAACTTTGACTATTGAAGGTAATGAGTATGTTGATTTTAAAGCGGCGGCTAGGCGAAAACTTAAGGATTGGAGCAAATGTCTCTGTCACGGTGCTGGAGGTTAAAGGTAATCATGTGAAGATAGGCATAAGTGCACCCAAGACACTGCCCGTTCACCGTGAAGAGGTTTTTATGCGGATCAAAAAGGAAAGGGAGGTGAGCGCTTGAATATGCTGAAATGGTAGTACAACTCAGGACACCCAGTGCGCCGAGATCAATCGGCAAAAGATTGGAGGTGAAAGCCCTCTGCCCACTAAGGCCTGGCAAGCCGCTGGGGCTCCACATCATGGATGCTGTTCGGTGACAGCCAGTGTTAATCATTGGCAGGGGGGGGCGGCTCAGCATTGAGTTCCGAAAATATAATTTGAGATCGCCGACCGGTTGGGTGATGGGGAAGGCAATAGAGGTAGATACGATCTGCATCGGTCTCTGGAGTCTGTAGACCAGGTGCATGTTCTGATGTCTATTGTGCGGAACTCTAGAGATACTGTAGGCGATTCGTACGGGTCCCGTATGATCGGGCTCGGAGGCAAAAACCGGGTGCTTACGCCTGTAGGAAAGCCGTGTCTGTGCCCAGAGGCTGTAATTTAAATTGTGTAACTGCTCATGCCCCCATACTCTATACCGGAG
>NZ_JALBWM010000227.1 GCF_023895975.1 Microbulbifer okhotskensis | reverse complement strand
TGTAAATCGTCTATAGCTGGTTCTTCAGAAGATGGGATCAGAAATGAGCAAATAGTTGTTGCACAAAAGGGTGGTCTTTGGAATACGGCTAAAGGCTATGCTGGTGCATTCTGGGATGGGGCTAAATGGCGTTATAACGCGGTAGCAAATGGGTTAAGTCAAGATTTCTCTGAAGGTGCTCTTGAGGGAATAATTAATTTTACTGGTGGTCGGACAGGAAATTCTTTTACTACTGACATGAAAAATAATTTCATGGCAACAAGTATTACTGTTGGTTTCCTGAAATCAGTAGATAAAAAGGTAGTGGGATTATTTGTCGGTGGTGCAATTGCACGTGAAACTGGATATATGACATTTGGACAGTTTTTCAAAGGTGGGTTTAAGCCGGCAGCCCACTTGGGAACAAGGCTTCAAACTCTAGGTCATGTGTCTACAGGTGCTGTAGTTAACGGTGCTCGTTTAACGGCTGCATATGAAGCTGGAAACTTTGTTGGCTCATTTGCTCGTATTGCTGTAAATAGAACAGCAATTTGGCTGTCTGAATAGTAGGTTTAAGTTTGGTGGAGAATCCAATTGAGTGAAATTGATCCGATAGGCTCTTCTAGAGTGAAACCAGTTTATAGAAAGCTAGCTTTAGTTCTTGCAGTAATATTTATAATTGCGATTTGTGGAGTAATTGTATTATTGATTGCGGAAGGGTTTGATTGGTTTCTTATTTTTGGGCTTGTAATTTGTTCATGGTCGGCTCGATTTTTTATGAAGGTTTTTAAAAGCTAAAATACGGACATTAGTTTGAGTGCTGCCGAATAAGAAAAGTAGAGCGCTAACTATCAGTAGTTAGCGCTCCAATGGCCGCATAGCATGTTCCACCTGACGCTGAGCGATAATCGCATCGATCACCCGAATCACCGTGTCCTTGTCTTGATCATCAAAAGTCTCCAGCAGCTTGAAGCGCTTAAATAGCACTTCATTGCGGATGGGGCTTTCCTCCATCAGCTTCCCTTAGCGGCCGCTGTCTAAGCCATGCCTCCCCCGGCTCACAAAAGCTGTTCGCCTCCCCGCCCGAAAAACACCTGCCCGCCGGCACGGGCAAGCCCTGTGCCGGCTGGGTGGGTGGTGGCCCCAACTCAACACTGTACCAACGTCAGGTCTTTAAGGCGGGCAGGCCGGGCTGGTCGCAGGGTTTTTACCTGTCGTCGGTCAGGCGCTGGCGCGCCTGTGCGGCTGAACAGAAGGGGCCGTTGCCTCTGGAAAAACATCCGGCTAAGGTAAAACCCGCGTCGGGGCAAAAAAATGAGGAAGAGCCAGCGGCGCCGGCAAAAATGGTTGCTAAGTCGTTGATTGCACTAGGAAAAATGGAAAGTTAAGGTACGACTGGTCTCGGGGTGATGTCTTTGCACAAAAGGGTGGCGGAAGCTTTTTCCGTGGAGTGGGCTCCTTTTTTAGAGGTTTGTATAGATACACTCGGCATGAGAACAGAATCCTAGGAGGAGCAGGTGCAGGGGAAGCTGTTCAGGCGAATACAGTGGAGCATATGCTGCTTGGGGAGGCATTGGGAATTGCGTTACATGCAAATCAAAAGCAAATTAAGGCGGGTGGTAATAAGTTGTTAGAAAGTGGAGAGACTATAGCTGGTCGTCAACTTGCAGGACTTGTAAGTGGTGCTGCCATAGGTGGTGCTGGGGCTGGGCCATCATTTGGAATCGTAGCTGGTATGGGGGATGTGTACTATGGCATTGAACTCCTAGCGTCAGAACTGAATTTGAATGTTTCCAGTGTTGATTATACTCGACCGATATTACCGCAGATTTCAGATGCTACGGTACGAGGTTATGCAGAACGCAGGTTGGGTAATATTGCTAACACTTTTCTCTCTGGTCAAAATTAGTGGGTTTTATAAATGGGTGCTTATTGTAGAACGTGCAAGAAGTATAAAATTCCACTGATGGCTGCATTGGCCAGCCTGACTGGTGATGGTGCTAGATGTTTAAGTTGTGGCACGAATTATCTGATTGCAGGATTTTCAAAATTGCTTTATCTGACTTTGGAAGGTGCAGCAGTTCTATTATCGGTATATGTTTCTTTTTACTTTTTAACAGTAATTCCATTGGCGGTTTGTATTGTGTTGGTTTTATTAATACGGTTATTTTTTGCTCCCCTCATAGCAAAACCAACACCTAAGAAATTCTTTGGGAAACGCAGCAGATAACCTTCTTTCCCAAGAATGAAAATTATCAAAGCCCCGGCAGAGTAATCTGCCGGGGCTTTGTCATATCTGACGGAGTGTGTCAGTGACTAGCTTGCTGAATCACAGTCTCCAACATCTCGCTAACAAACTTCTGTTTGGCCTTGGGCAGCAGGGCCACTTGTTCAACCTGTCGCAATAGCTTCGGCACCGGCCCACGCTTGGCGGGATTATCCTCTATGCCCACCAGCTCATCCACACTGATCCCAAACAGCTGTGCCAGCTTCGGCAGCATGGAAGCGGACACCTTGCGCCGCCCGGCCTCGAAGGACTGCATATGTTGTTGGGAAATCCCCAAGTACTCTGCCAGCTGCACCTGGGTCATGCGCAGTTCTTTGCGTAGGCCGGCGATACTATCGCGAAAGTAGTTGGATGGAGAATGGTCAACTCAAAAGAGAAAAGACTTTTTTCATAGGCAACTTTGAAGTGGTATGGCCTTTACATGATGCCACAATCACGGCAGTCAAGCGCACCAGCTTGAGTGGCTCGGTTCAACATGTGGCTATCACTGATACAGTAGGAACTACTGGGGAGTACCAATATGTCCATAGGGACCATCTAGGTTCAGTTGAAAAAATTA
>NZ_JALBWM010000226.1 GCF_023895975.1 Microbulbifer okhotskensis | reverse complement strand
ACGCTGGCGGATTGCCACAAGGGGTCCGCATTCACACCGCAACCGGTTTGCGTATTGGCCTCGGTGCCGAAGATGGCGCGGCAGGTGACGGAATCCACATGGCCAATCGATTGGCGCAGGCGCATCATCACGCTGAGCAGTTCGGGGATAAATACCGTATCGCGCACGGTGCGCACTTCGCCGATATCGCCACCGTCCAGTACCACCGCGCCCATGGATAAATCGCGATAGTTGACCAAGACCATGGCCCACTCGGCGCCGTCCAACTCGCCGCGCTCGGCCATGGCGACGGTGATGCCGGGCACGTCTGCGCTGTAGAGGGCATAGCCCTCGGCATTGTCCACATCGAAGGAGGTATCGCTGGCAATCACACTACTGTCGAAGCCGTTTTGCGCGTAGTAAATCAGCCCGTTGTATTCGACATTGCGGTCCAGCGTGGCGGCACCGAACGCGCGGCCGTCGCTGAGGGTGATTTTTAATAGGCGGCAGGTGGTGGTGACGCCGCTGTCTAAATGGGCTTGCAGTGCTGCGGGGATATACCTCATAGGCGAATCTCCAGCAGGTCCACATTGCCGGTTAACACCGGGGCGCCCCGTGAACGGTTATCGAAGGAGAAACCGATTTCATCCTCTTCAAAGCGCACCGGCACATCGAATTCCCCGCTCCAGGTAATTTCAGCACCGTTGTCGGCACTGAGCTGCACCTGGCCGGTGGTGTCGTCGATACTGGCGGCTACCGGGTTGCCATCCACATAAATCGTCACCGCCCCCGCGACGGGTTTAACGATTTCCCGCTGATAGGAAAAAGCCCCAAAGATATATTTTTTCTTTAATTGATAGGTTTCACTGGTGCCGGTGCCGTAGCCAATCACCTCATTGTCTGCGACAAAATCTGTAGGGTCTTTTAAACGAAACCCTACCAGCGCGCCCATGCAGGCATGGTGGGCGGCGACCACGATTTGATGGTCTGCATAATCCAAATTCTGAAATAACAGGGAGTAGCGCCCCAGCGGCCTTTCCCATTCCGCATTGCGCCGCTCGATGCTGTTGCGCAATTCTTTGATATCGGTTTTATAGCGGTGGCCGAACTCGGAGCCATAGGCGACTCTTTCCAGCAGGCGACTTTCGTTAAACATTAAGACCCGAGCCTCCTGCTATTCATACGTTGGCCGCGTGTGCTCTCGCGTTTTATCTGCTGGGCCGTGCGGTTATCCGGCTTGCCCGATACGTTGAAATTTTGCGTTATGGGCGCCGGGTTACTGTAACCACCACTACCTCCGCCGTGTCTGTCGGCCTGAATCATGGCCAGGGTGCGATCCAGTTTTGCGCTGGTTTCCGCCGTGGTGACCCGCTCGCCTTTTTGCAGCAGCCAAGTGCCGTCTTCCGGTACGGCATCGATACCGTCGTGGGCCATGCCGGTGACTTTGGCGGCCGCTACACCACCGGCGGCATAAATAGAACCTGCCGCAGCAGCGCCCAGGGCTGGCCCCACGATCGGAATATAGGGTGCGATCGCGGCATAAGCGCCCATAGCCGCGTCATGGGTATTGGCAATAATGCTCTGCAGGGCGTTGCGTTTTTTCTCATCCAGTAGGGTTTCACCGATGGCCAGCGCCGCGCGCATATAGGCCGCCTCTTCGCCTTGCATGCCTTGGTAATACTGTCCCGCCACATCCATCAGGGTGGCGTAACCCTCCAGCTGCTGCTGTCGGCGCAGGTCTTCATTGGCCTGGGTGATTTCGGTGAGGCTTTCTTCATACTGCTGATGAATGGCCAGCTCTTCCTCATCCCAGGTGGCATTGAGGTCGGCGCGCTCGCTGCGGAATTGGTCCAGCATGTCGATCTGGCTGGAATACCAGTCTTCCAGCTCGGTGCGCGCGGCCTTGATATCTTCACCGCTGTCGAGGCCGCCCAGTTCTGGGCTTTCACCGGTGGCATCATCGGCGATACGGCCCAGGGTTTCTTGACGCTGCTCTTCGGTGAGGCCGGCCAGGGCATCAACAATGGCCAGGCGCTCGCGCATTTGATCGGTGAGCACTTCTTCATCGGTGCGCAGATCCCGCAGCAAGCTGGCATAGGCTTCGGCTTGTTCCTGGGCGATTTTAAATTCGGTGCCGAGTTCTTCAATGACTTCGCTGAAGATTGCCCACTCATCTACTTGAGGAAGTAATTCATTATCATTTACAACCTCCACCACTTTCGTGAATTCTGTTTCCAGTTCGGCAATGACTTCTCTGAAATCATCACCGACTAAATCGCCAAAGTTACTCTTGCCATAAAACGCATTTACCTGCCCTTGAAGCGCGGCCAGCTTCTCCCGCAGGTCATCCACCGAGGTGCCCTGATGGATATATTCCCCGGTGGCCAGGCGAATATTGGTAAGGAGTTTTCCATCACCAATCACGCCACTATCAATAGTTGCGCTCAACTGCTTCAGCGAACGCTCTAATTTCATGATTTCCGGTTCGCCGTGAACCATGCGGGAGACGGATTTACCCACGTCTTGGGTAAACTCAACCAGTTCCACCACCGCAGAAGCCGCAGCAGAGCCAACTTTAATAATTGCAGTGGTTAGTGCTGCGAAGGCTTCCCTGGTTTTTGGATCTGCAAGTAACTCAGTGAAATCCTTGATCGCCGGCAGTGCGCCTTTCACAACTTCTTTTTCGAATCCGTCGAACGCACCCTTCAATTGATCCAGGTTCTCGCGCACTTCGCCCAACTGCTGCAGATCCAGATCTGACAGCACCGCGCCCACATCTTCGGCCTCATCCCCGAGCCGGCCAAGCTCCTTGCCGTTGTTACGCAGTAGCGGTAACAGCAGGGTGGCATCACTGGC
>NZ_JALBWM010000225.1 GCF_023895975.1 Microbulbifer okhotskensis | reverse complement strand
ATTTGAAGTGAGAACCTTATTTTCTCAGTATCTGGCCGTGGTTCCTACCTATTTCACCCCCTAAAACTGTCCGAAGTATTGTCTTTAAAAAGATGATTTTTTTCAAGGCCGCCCCAGCTTAGATAAACTGAAAATCAGTAGATCAACCTCGAAAACTATATACGTAGCTTTCTCGGCTTTAAGACCATAATTTTTGCAAACGAGCGGACATTAACAACTTCCACCAGATACAGCGGGCTCTTATCAAACAGTTGGTTCCACTCTTTTATTGTTCTTTCCCTCCCTCGAGTGCCCATTAGCATTTGAATATCCATCGCCGCCAAAGTGAGATCTGCGTCCTTTTCTGGCAACATGGCATCAGCAATGGCCAGGGTTCCCCCACAGCCTCCCATAGCCTTATGAATACTCTCCAGAAATTGCTGTGCTACCGAATCGCTCAGCAAATGAAATACAGCGACACAGAGATAGATATCCTTGTCACCACTAGCACATGGGAGTCTGCCGTTAAGAATATCTGCAGGGTAAAAATCTAATCGCTCTTCAATGTTCTTCTCCACATGGTCCCGCCAATACGCTCTTGCTAAAGACTCTACGTTTGCCCTGTCAACCACAAGAGATCTCAAGTGCTTATAAGAGGATAAAATACCAGCACTTTTACTACCTTTTGCTCCACCCAGGTCAATGATTCGGTCGAATTTTTCCCAGTCGAAGTCGTCAAGGTATTTCAATCCTGTTACATGATCAACTGTGTCCATTGCATTGGAAAATATATCGCTGACCTCCTGGTTTTCATCCATATATGCAAATAGTTCTTTCCCATTGACACACTCAAAAGGGACCCTCCCCTTTTGTATATTTCCTTCTAAACCCATAAACCAAGGCCGACTAAACTCCGGCGAATTATGCATAAGAATCATATTCTTCACACTCTTATCAGAGTCGCTACGAAGTACATAGGAGTTCCTATTATGTGCGAAATGCCTCGCCTTTGTTTCTTTAAATACTCCCATAGCACTAAGCATTCGCATCAATCGGTAAAGATAATCTTCATCTGATTTACAATCGACCGCTAATTTTTGTATTGAAACTGCCTCATCGCCAACATATTCAGCAATATCAAGACGTGCGGCAACATACAAACATCTTGACTGCCAAAAAAGCGATCCCATTTGCATCAGACGAAAAGATGGTGGAATTAAATTGCTTGAGATATTGGAAAATCGGCTAATCGCACCTGACAATTGTTGAAACATCCAATTTGAAATTTTATTTCTTTGTAAGGATTTAGGCATGAAGACCCCTCAGAAATGCCTGTCTGATTAAATGATTTTGATCTTTAATTATTAAATCGTAATAATTAATTTACTCAACAGAGCAGACGAGAAAAAAGTAACTCACATACTCTGCAAGGCCGTTTTCAAAAGACACCCATTAAAGTCTGAGAGCTGTTTCAGAAATTCCGGCCCCATCACCTGGCCCATCTGCTCCTCAAAAACGGGCTTAGCCAGCATCGGTAACATGGCGAGACTGACAAAAGCAATCCGTATCAGGTCGTATTCAGAATTTTTAAAAAGAAACTCCTTACCTTGAATCTCTTGCAGACGTCGAGCACCACGTTGACGACCACGCTCCAGCAACTGCCGAATAACATTCTTTCCGGGCCCCTGATTGAGAGCCATTATCTTTAGAATCAGGGCTGGGAACCTTGGATTCTTCTGCATCGTCGAGTAATAGAGATCGAAAAAATCACTAAACTCCCAGTCACCATCCAAACTTAATTGCTCAACAGCATCAATAAGAGGCAATAGGGTTTGACGAATCATATCTTCATACAACCCATCCTTACTGCCAAAGTAATATCGAATCATCGAAACCGCCACCCCCGCTTTTGCTGCAATCTGACGGGTAGTGACACGATGATATTCATCGCTCAAAAAACACTCTCGAGCAGCCTCTATTAGCCGGGTAGCAACTTCGGACTCCTGCGTATTCCCCATTTGTCGCCCCTTACGTGTGATTTATCTGAGGCTAACAGTGTATCTCCTTGATAGCCAGAGCAGCTATTGTTCAATATCGGGGTTTTGTACAAACTGTGCAGATCTATCGAAGCGGAACATATCAAGTAAAAACGTCACAGAAATGAGTGGCGTGACCCTAACGACTTATGTTAGTCCAATTTATACCCAAGACAATTTTCGACTACTGATAGCCTACAATAAAGAGCTATTGGAAGAAAAGAACGATAATCAATGGGGAAACAAATGATAGATCCCGTCAAACAAATACACAGTACAGCATGTGGTGTAGCCTCAGTTCAATATTCTTTACGCTGGATGAAAAACAAAAATATTTTATTATTTGGGTTTCAAGATAACGATTCCGTCTTCCAGAAAGGGGCCTTCAAAAGAGCACGTACTTGCTCGATAGATACATTGGGATGCACGCCTCACGGCCTAGTGGAATCCCTAATCTCACACACCTTAGATTTAAAGCTTGAGGTGATTGATCAAGGCATGGAAGAATCCAGGTGGTACGGAACTCTTCTTTCAAGCTGGCTGGGTAAATTAAAACAATATCCACGTGTTCAAGTTTGGAAAACTCGCAATGGTGGACTTATGCCGGATCTGAATGGAGGGATTGCTATTCGAATGTATAAATCTAATACAAGCCCTTCAAATCATTTTGTGGTTCAAGTTGACAACAACAATATCATGGACCCATTGACCGGGAAATATGTGCCCGCTAAGACCTATAATAACTCTCCAGACTGGTCTTTTATGAATTTTTCAATTTTAACAATACTTCGGACAGTTTTAAGAGGTGAAATGGGTAGGAACCATGGACATGTA
>NZ_JALBWM010000224.1 GCF_023895975.1 Microbulbifer okhotskensis | reverse complement strand
ATCTGGCCGTGGTTCCTACCTATTTCGCCCCCTAAAACTGTCCGAAGTATTGCTCTCAATGACTTGGTTTTATTGTGTATATCTTCTATGTTCATTCGGAATATAAAGCAAGTCAGAAAATGGGGGGGGAACTGCTATTTAACAGACATCACCGAACTAAAATTTCGGCAAACTTTACTATGCTCCCAAATTTTATCCATGGTTTCAAATTTGAATGCCTAATTACTGCTCAGATAGTGGATCTTGCTCTTTCCTGAGCAGTCTCCAATTGCATAATATCGGTAGCAAAAGCTAGCGATAGCGAGTCTAATCCTCGATTTCTGCGGACGAATTTGTCTATTTTTGTATGATTTTCCCACGGATTTTTTCTCTTAAAGTTCTAATTCCAACTGGTTTTAGTGGGAAATGTGTTGCAAAAATAAGCTCCATCAAAAATGGTACAACAAGCAACGTAGTGCCGAATACTATCCAATTTTGAAGAAGTAATCCCATATAGATAGCAAGGCCAGGCATAAACCCCCAGGAAAATGCCAGCAACCACTTAGACAATAACGTGTACTCATACTGGAAAAAGTAATTAATGCAATGCAATCTACTTGAAAAAGTGAGCATCTTTATTTCTACTGCCAGATCTTTGCATTTTGGGCATTTGCTCATCAGGACTTATAACGTCTTTATAACCGGCAGCCAGTGCGCGAAACGCACTTTAGGCTGTCCAGCCACGAAGTGGCGATGGTTGATAAACTTGGTACGCCCAGCATGGGCGTGAACTAATGGGGTGAAAGTCCCCTGTAGGAAGATCACTGTTTAATAGATTCCATTAGATGCTAACTACTAGCGAATGGCAACTGCAACACCGTGAGGTCTTGTGGGGAGGAAGCCGCTAGCAAAACTACGAGCTGACGAACAGAAACATCCTATAAGGCTTAGCCAGGAGGCGAGGTGGCCAATGACACCGAAGCCAAGTGATCTAATGGGTAGAGTCAATGATGCAGTTGTGTAGTGAAAGTTCACGTTCTTATCTGGGGAGGTCTGTTTAACTTGCTGCTATGAAGTTGTCAGCATGGCCGCTGACTCATAAATAGGCCCAGCCCGCTAGCCACCATCGCGGGGATAGAAAAAAGTGGTGGGACACAGCAGCGCCTCGGTCAGTAATGGCTGAGGTAATTAAACAGAAGTCAGCCGACGGCATAGTAGCCAAATGCCAAGATTAATACCTTGGGCAGGATGAAGGTCTGAACCCAAGATCCACGAGTTAGAAGACAGGGCTAGCCTACCGATAGGTTTCCAGTCGGATAAAATTGAGGTAGCGCACTGCCATGACACTCAACTCAAATGAAGAGCTGCTCGACACTGATTTCGTTACGTGATCGTTGGTTAGAAATTCATTACGGATAGGGAACCACCCATTGCGGACCCGCACGATGGGTGGTGGGGGGGCCGGTAGGTAAAAACTACCGGCTACCCGATTTAGGTGGCTTCGCCACGACAACTCCTTGAAGAAAGTTATGCGGATTCATTCATTCGTGAAATAGCCCAACGAACCACCCCAGCGACCCATAGGAACCCGATAAGACCCCCAAGATAAATATTCATGCTTCCCCCCGGTGCTATGAAGCCCGTTTGTCCAAATATAGTGATCGTCTCCAGCGCCTGCTCGACAAAGAATATGGCGCTAATCCAAGTAAGCCAGCGAGGAATTATCGGTGATGCGCCGAACCCTAGCGCGCCAACTGCCACCGCCATAGCGGTTGTAGATCCGTTCACCAGCGGCCCCCAATATGTAGCCATGCCGAAGAGTGTGCGAGCGACCGCTGGATCTAGCCCTTCTGGATGAAATGCTAATCCTGCCCAGAACCAAGCCTGAACCTGCGCGGTAATCGCGAAACCAAGAACACCAGCCAAAAATATATACCGATGTGGATGTGGAAGCAGAGTAGAAATTTGGCCGCCAAATATAGCGAGCCCAAGTGAAAAAAATGCGGCCGTCCATGCATACAGTCGAGCGCTTGTACCATTTGCGCTGAGCCAATCTACAATCTCTTCTCCGCTTGACTCGATTGTTGGATACGAATCGCCCAACGCTACGAAGCCAGCTACGTAGAAAGCGCCAGTAAGAAGTATGTTTATCAGCAAGATTCGTGATTGTCTCATGCGCTTACCGGCCAGTTGAACAGAAATTCCATGACTCCACCTAACGCCTCAAACACGGGCTTGGTAAATTTGGCGGCTTTTTTGGAAAAAAAGATGACAAATTTACCAAGCCCGCGTGCTTTGACTTGTTAGCACTAGTCTTCATCTTCGACCCATATACACATTGCTGAGTTTTTCCCTACACATAAAATACCGCCATCGAATGTAGAGCCAGTAAAAGGACTTAAGCCAAAAGAGCTTGTGCCGTGGTACTTGTGCCACTCTGCGTTTGTATAAAAAGTGGATTCAGCAGGCGCTACAGAATAAATCAAATACTCCGAATATTTCTTTGCTTCTTCCCTTGGCATAATCTCACCACTATGTGCAAGGTCGCGCCACAGTATTGCTTCTACTATCTCGCGGGCCATATCAATTTCTACCTCTATGAGATTCTGCTCGTTCGGGAAAAGCCCGAAACCACTTAGAAGTGTAGTAATGGGATAATTCCAATTTGGTGAGAAGTTGACTCTAAGCTCACCACAATCTCTTTTCTCTATTATATCTACAATGTTCATAGTTCGTATTGGGTGCTAACGCCTGGCGCACAGGCAAAGCGCGCAGTGCTTTGTCCAGCCACACGAAGTGTGGCGATTGTGCCGCCACTTGGTACGCCCAGCATGGGCGTGGACTAATGGGGTGAAAGTCCCCTGTAAGAAGATCACCGTTTAATGGATTCCATTAAATGCTAACTACTAGCGAATGGCAACT
>NZ_JALBWM010000223.1 GCF_023895975.1 Microbulbifer okhotskensis | reverse complement strand
TGACCGTTCTTTTCCAGGGGATTAACTGATGCACTTCAAAGTTGAATGCAGGTATTTATAAGTAGATTTTTTATGTTATTTAAAAGTGCAATTAAAACACTTGTCGTTTCTGTGGCTTTATTGGCCTGCGTTGCTCAGGCGAAAACTTTCAAGTACGAACTGCAGAATTTTAATTCAGGAAGAGGGGGGGTGGTCTATTCGGGGCTTTACCTGAAAGATGTTAAATCCGTAACGTTGACAGTCGAGCAAGCAGAGCCTAGGGCTACTCCTATGCTTACTTCTTTGGAAATTGAGTACATCGATGCACCAAAACTGTTAGTAAAAAATTTATTTAGTACTGATGATCCCAATGGAGATAGCTGGACTTTTAACGGGAAAGTTAATGATGCTTGGGTGTTCCGTCAGGTTAATGTGCGCGTAGATAATCTTGATCGTTTAAATGAAGATGGTAAATTTATCACCATTGAAGTTGCTGTATCTGAATACGAAAGTTTTGTTGAGCTAGGTGCTAATGAAGACGCGTATGAGTATGAAAAACGTCTATCTTATGTTGAGGGAGAATTGAAAGCGGCGAATCCAAGTAAGGTGATTGATGTCGAAAAGCTCACACTAGATGATAGTCGAGTGAAATTGTCACTTAGAAATAAAGTAGTTGCCATGCCAGGTAATACTAGGGGTGAAAAGGCGTTTGTTATTGATGTGCTATGGTATGGGAAAGGAGAGTCAATTATATATTATCCTGCCTACGATGTTGGTAATACATTGTTTGTGGATCCGTTAAATATTGATGTCACAAAATTTACTGAGTCAGATGGAAGTGAAGATTACGACATTAAAATTACGGCAAGAGGCGAATATGGTGATGTGGTAGAAACAGGTTCTATCTCTCTTTCATATTTACTGAGTGCTGCTTACGATAATTAATCAGATTGAATGTGTCTTTAAGTTTGATCTGTGGTTAAAGGATATGATTAATTTAGCTTGTCTATGTGTTTCATAGAGTTGCTTTTAAAAAGAATGTTTAACCATGCTCTTAACCCGCCTTGTGCGGGTTTTTTCATTTTTTAGTCTTCGACTTTCTGTACTTGGGGGTGTTCACTTGGGTGCCGTTTTCTATTCCAATACTCTGCGAGTAGAACTTCATGAATTGCAATCTGCAGCGATTTGCCTATGGGCCTAATGCCACATTGGGACGGCTAAGGGTGCGCGACTGTGTGTTTTATACGGTAGAGCGCCCGTGGTTGGGTAATCGTCCGTTCGAGAGCTGTATTCCTGAAGGGGTTTATTCCTGTAATCCCTATAGCTCACCAAGGTTCCCCAATGTGTGGGAGCTACTGGAAGTGCCTAGTCGTTCAAAAATCTTGATCCATACAGCAAATTATGCTGCAGATGTGCAGGGCTGCATTGGGGTTGGCTCTAGTCTGGCTCCCGGCAGTTGGTGGGTGACGCAATCCCGCAGGGCAATGCAGCAATTGCGAGAGCTGCTGCCTCATGAGTTTAATCTAACAATCACGCACTATGTGCCGGAGTATCCGTGATGGGTATTTGGTCTGGAGTTAAGGGTTTATTTGCTGGCCCAGAGTCTGCGGGCAAAGTGCTGGATGCCACTGTGAATACGGTGGATGCAGTCTGGTTTACCAGTGAGGAAAAATCCCGTTGGTATCTGAAATACCTGGAGGCCACGCAGCCGCAGAACCGGGCACGAAGATTAATTGCCTTTCTGGTGACGTTGGTTTGGGCGCTGTTGGTTTTATTTATTGCAGCGGCCATGGCTTTGAAGGCGCCTTTTGTGGCGGACCTAAAGGGCCTGCTGGTTGATGTGGTTGTGCAGCCTTACAGCATCATCATCGGCTTCTATTTTGTGAAGTCATGGGTGAGTGAGGTTAAGCGATGAACACTGTAGCTCAAGAGGCAGCGAGGGAAGCCATGGTTCAAAAGA
Source organism: Microbulbifer okhotskensis (assembly GCF_023895975.1). Classification (GTDB taxonomy): domain Bacteria; phylum Pseudomonadota; class Gammaproteobacteria; order Pseudomonadales; family Cellvibrionaceae; genus Microbulbifer; species Microbulbifer okhotskensis. The sequence continues at coordinate 974 of NZ_JALBWM010000223.1, read as the reverse complement.
TCGCCAGTGCAACCACGACAGTTGCTGCGGGTGCAGCGGTAGTCGGTGGATATGCAGCGCAGGAGTTATTGGCGGTTGGTGGTTTCTTGATTGCTCTGAGTGGGTTCATTGTGAATTGGTATTACAACCATAAGCGTTTGAAGCTGCAGGAACAGCAGCAGGGCGGGGACGATGGACGTTAGTGTAAAGCTGGATACCTCAAAGTTTGATAAAGCCTCTGCTGAATTAAAAAAGCAGCTGCCCTATGCCTGTTCCGTTGCGCTGAATAATGTGGCGTTTCGTATTCGAGGTGAGGAGCGCGCAGAAATTGGGCGTGTATTTGTAAACCCGGCGAAGCTGACACTGAACTCGGTGCTGGTGAAGAAAGCCACTAAACGCTCAGGTGTGGCAAAAGTCTTTATTCGCGACCAGGCCTCCAACGGCACTGCACCTAGTGAGTATTTAGCGCCGTCAGTAATGGGGGAGAACCGGATTGATAAACGCTTTGAGCGAGCGCTTCGACATGCTGGCCTCTTACCGAGCGGAATGTACGTGGTACATGGGAAGGAAGCCCGACTAAATAAGCATGGCAACATTTCGGTTGCGACCTATAAGAAGATCCTGGCAGAACTACGAGCCAACTCCGGTACTAAAAGGCGTGGATCTGACAGTTCGCAAGGCCCTAAATCTAAATATTTTGTTGGGAAAATTAATGGTGTCCTGGGTATATGGAAAAGGGCAGGGGGTAAGCGCAAGCGAACTGCTAAACCCATTCTTATTTTCCTAAAGGGAAGGCCGAACTACCGCCAGCGTTTCCCTTTTATTCGAATTGCCGAAGGCATAGCGCGGCGACACTTCCCGATAGAGCTTGATAAGGCCATGGACCGTGCCATTGCGACCGCCAAGCGGCGTTGACCTAAACGCCAACGGGTCCTCCTGAGCGACCCAGCCCACGAGCAATTCGGGCCCGTGTTTTTAACAGCTATCTGAAATTT